>NZ_JACAQP010000013.1:0-362128 GCF_013387025.1 Pseudomonas reactans
TTTTGTTTTGGGCGGTCGAAAAACACCAAGACGGCTATTTCGACGACCTTCAGTGCTAAGGTCCTGCGTTTCTATGCAATGACTCTGCGCATGGCTATTATGCGTGCCTCATTGTGAGGCGATACCTGCATGCTGACGTTGTTAAAACTTCTGAAAGATGGCCGATTCCACTCGGGGGAAGCGCTTGGCGCCGCCCTGGGTGTCAGCCGCAGTGCTGTCTGGAAGCAACTCCAGCACCTGGAAGCAGAGCTCAACCTATCCATACATAAGGTTCGGGGTAAGGGGTATCAATTGGCGTCGCCATTGGTGTTCTTGACTGCTGAAGATATTGCGTTGAGTGCGCCCTCCTTGGCGTGGCCCGTTCATATCTCTGACTCCGTTGACTCCACGAATGCTGAAGCCTTGCGTCTTGTTGATTCCGGATGCGCGGCGCCGTTCCTGGTGCTTGCGGAACAGCAAACGGCCGGCCGGGGTAGGAGGGGGCGAAAGTGGGTAAGTCCATTCGCACAAAATGTGTATTACAGCCTCGTATTGCGCATCGAGTCGGGCCTGCGGCAGTTGGAGGGGCTGAGCCTGGTTGTGGGCTTGGCGGTCATGCAGGCCTTGCGCGAGTCGGGTGTGCAGGGCGCAGCTCTGAAGTGGCCAAACGACGTTCTGGTAGGGCAGAAGAAAATTGCCGGGATTTTGTTGGAGTTGGTCGGAGACCCTGCTGATATCTGCCACGTTGTCCTCGGAATAGGCATCAATGTGAATATGCAAAGGGCTGACGAGGTGGACCAGCAATGGACTTCGGTGCAACTGCAGACAGGCTCTCTGGTGAATCGCAATGCGCTGGTGGCGCAATTGGGGTTGCAGCTGCAAAGCTACCTTGAGCGGCACCGCAAGGGTAGTTTTGTCGCACTCAAAGATGAGTGGGAGCAGAATCACGCCTGGCAGGGGCGGCGGGTGTCCCTTATCGCGGGTGTCAGCCAAGTCGATGGCGTTGTACTGGGCGTAGACCGCCAGGGTGCACTGCGCTTGAGCGTTGATGGTGTTGAGAAAACATACAGTGGTGGTGAGTTAAGCCTGAGGTTGCGTGATGATTCTTGAGCTCGACTGTGGGAATAGCTTTATCAAATGGCGTGTGCTTGATGCTGATAGCGCGAATGCCTCTTCGGAGGGGGTTGTTGGTTCGGATCTGGCTTTGATTGAAAGCCTCGTGGCGCTTCCCGGATTGTTGCTGACGCGTTGCCGGCTGGTGAGCGTTCGTGCCCTGGAAGAAACAAGCAAGCTGGTTGCGGTCCTGCATGAGGCTTTCGGCGTTGCTGTCTCCTGTGCTGCTCCCGCGCGCGAAATGGCCGGAGTGCGTAACGGCTACGAAGATTTTGAGCGCCTGGGTCTTGATCGTTGGCTCGCAATGCTGGGTGGATTCAAGCTGGCGCACGGCGCATGCCTGGTGCTTGATTTTGGCACGGCAGCCACGGCGGATTTTATTGCGGCGGATGGCGAGCACCTTGGTGGTTTCATTTGTCCAGGTATGCCGCTCATGCGCAATCAGCTGCGAACTCATACACGCAAGATACGGTACGACGATGCCGCCGCCGAAAGGGCGCTGGAGCGCCTCTCTCCAGGTCGTACGACCGTAGAGGCGGTGGAGCGAGGTTGTACGCTTATGCTCAGAGGGTTTGTACTGACTCAGTTGGAGTTGGCGCGAAGCTACTGGGGCGATGATTTCACGGTGTTTCTCACCGGGGGGGACGCCGATTTGGTGGCAGGTGCAGTGCCGCAAGCCCGACTCGTTCCGGATCTGGTTTTTGTCGGTTTGGCGATGGCTTGTCCTTTGTCCTGAGGTGATTATGCGTTGGTTGTTTTTGCTTTTACTTGTCCTCAACGCCTTCTACTACATATGGCATCAGCAAGAAGCGCCGTTGCGTGCCAAAGATGTTACGCCTCTGAGCCTTTATAAGGGTGGGCAGCAGGACATTCGCCTGCTCAGTGAGTCCTCTGATGCTGTGGTGCGCAGAGATCGTGCAAAGGCAGCAGAGGCGCAAAATACCTGTTTGTACATTGGTGGTTTTGCGGATCAGCGACAGGCTCAGTCGGTAGAGCAGCGGCTGACAAGCCTGGATATAAAGGCCAAGCTTCAATTGCTGAATACTGCTGAAGCTTCCGGCTATTGGCTGCGCGTAGCCCCTGAAAGCCGACGCCTGGCTGAGGATCTGCCTTTTGAAAACCTTGCTAAGGAATTCAATGAGTTAAAACATAAAATAATGTTGTGCGAAGGCGTTGCATCTCTCGAATAGTTTGCATAGAATGGCGCCCGCTTCGCAGTGAAGACCTTTAAGGTCTACAGCGTGAAGCGAAGGTCAATGCAGCTAACCTCATATTTTTAAATGAGAAAATGCTTGACAGAAGGTCGGCGTAATGTAAAATGCCGGCTCGCTTAGGAGGGGTTCCCGAGCGGCCAAAGGGATCAGACTGTAAATCTGACGTCTACGACTTCGAAGGTTCGAATCCTTCCCCCTCCACCATTTTTAGCGTGAGCTGCAAGCTCCGCGGGTATAGTTTAGTGGTAGAACCTCAGCCTTCCAAGCTGATGATGCGGGTTCGATTCCCGCTACCCGCTCCAAGTTTGCAGGTTGTGCAAGATGTTTTGCTCTTGTAGCTCAGTTGGTAGAGCACACCCTTGGTAAGGGTGAGGTCAGCGGTTCAAATCCGCTCAAGAGCTCCATATAACAAGGCAGATATGAAAATATCTGCCTTTGTTTTAACAGCTGCCTCGGCTTGTTGGTGTTGTGTCTGGCTTTATTGTCAGGTGATTTCAAGTCTAGTGGGGTTGGTTGTTGTAAAGTCTTTTTCAGGCCTGCATAATGGTCGGCCTGATTTTGTTTTAGGTCAGTAGCTCAATTGGCAGAGCGACGGTCTCCAAAACCGTAGGTTGGGGGTTCGATTCCCTCCTGACCTGCCAGATTCACGTGGTGTATCTGGCTTTCTTTTCACAGGATCTTCATAGATGACTCCTAAGGCTGAAGCTCAAAGCTCTCGTTTCGATCTGGTCAAGTGGCTCGCTGTAGTCGCCTTGGTGGTCGTAGGCGTTGTTGGCAATCAGTACTATTCTGCTTCGCCGATCCTGTACCGCGTGCTCGCTTTGCTTGCCCTTGCTGCTGTAGCTGCCTTTGTAGGCCTGCAGACTGCTAAAGGCAAGTCTTTCGCGGTCCTGGTAAAGGAAGCTCGCACCGAAATTCGTAAAGTCGTTTGGCCGACTCGCCAAGAAACCACGCAGACCACGTTGATCGTTGTGGCTGTTGTTCTGGTTATGGCGTTGCTGTTGTGGGGGCTTGATTCCCTGCTCGGCTGGCTTGTTTCCTTGATTGTTGGCTAAGGGTGTCCCGTGGCTAAGCGTTGGTACGTTGTGCATGCTTACTCGGGTTACGAGAAGCATGTTATGCGCTCTTTGCTAGAGCGCGTAAAGCTGGCAGGCATGGAAGATGGCTTCGGCGAAATTCTGGTTCCCACTGAAGAAGTGGTTGAAATGCGGAATGGCCAGAAGCGTAAAAGTGAACGCAAGTTCTTCCCTGGCTACGTGCTGGTTCAGATGGACATGAATGAAGGTACTTGGCACTTGGTCAAGGATACCCCTCGTGTCATGGGCTTTATCGGCGGTACCGCTGATAAGCCTGCTCCTATTACTGACAAAGAGGCGGAAGCGATTCTGCGTCGTGTTGCTGATGGTAGCGACAAGCCTAAGCCGAAGACGTTGTTCGAGCCGGGTGAGGTTGTTCGTGTCACAGATGGTCCGTTTGCTGATTTCAACGGTACTGTCGAAGAAGTTAACTACGAAAAGAGCCGGATCCAAGTGGCGGTGCTCATTTTCGGTCGCTCTACTCCGGTAGAGCTAGAGTTCAGTCAGGTCGAGAAGGTCTAGCTGAACAAGCATCCCAACCCCGCAGCCTTAGGCTGTGGGGTTTTGTCGTCACTGGGATAAACGCGCAAGTAACCGGGGAGCCTTTCGAGGCGTTTGAACCCGTAATTGGAGTGCCTCATGGCCAAGAAGATTACCGCTTACATCAAGCTGCAAGTGAAGGCCGCTCAGGCCAACCCTAGTCCACCTGTCGGTCCAGCTCTGGGTCAGCACGGCGTGAACATCATGGAATTCTGCAAGGCCTTCAACGCCCGTACTCAGGGTCTTGAGCCAGGTCTGCCGACTCCAGTGATCATCACTGTATACAGCGACCGTAGCTTCACTTTCGAAACCAAGTCGACCCCGGCTTCGGTTCTGTTGAAGAAAGCTGCTGGTCTGACTAGCGGTTCCGCTCGTCCTAACACCGTTAAGGTTGGCACTGTAACTCGTGCTCAGCTGGAAGAAATCGCGAAAACCAAAAACGCGGATCTGACTGCAGCTGATATGGATGCAGCCGTGCGTACCATCGCCGGTTCTGCTCGTAGCATGGGCCTTAACGTGGAGGGTGTGTAATGGCTAAGCTGACCAAGCGCCAAAAGGCTATCGCCGGCAAAATCGAAGCGGGCAAGTCCTACAACTTTGTAGACGCTGCTGCCCTGCTGACCGAGCTGTCGACTGTCAAGTTCAGCGAGTCCGTTGACGTTGCTGTAAACTTGGGTGTTGACCCACGTAAATCCGACCAGGTCGTTCGTAGCGCAACTGTGCTGCCACACGGTACTGGCAAGACTGTACGTGTAGCTGTCTTCACTCAAGGCCCAGCAGCTGAAGCTGCTCTGGCCGCCGGCGCTGATCGCGTTGGCATGGACGACCTGGCTGCCGAAATGAAAGGCGGCGACCTGAACTATGACGTCGTTATTGCTTCCCCGGATGCAATGCGCGTTGTAGGTCAGTTGGGTCAGATCCTGGGTCCACGTGGCCTGATGCCTAACCCTAAAGTCGGCACCGTAACGCCAGACGTAGCTACCGCGGTTAAGAACGCCAAGGCTGGTCAGGTTCGTTATCGCACCGACAAAAACGGCATCATTCACACCTCCGTTGGCAAAGTCGGCTTCGATGCCGTCAAGCTGAAGGAAAACGTTGAAGCCCTGATCGCTGATCTGAAGCGTATCAAGCCAGCTTCCTCGAAAGGTATCTACGTCAAGCGCGTTACCCTGAGCACCACTATGGGCCCAGGTCTGGTCATCGACCAAGGCTCGCTCGACGTATAAGACACAAGTTGGCGCGAGCGATCGCGCCAATTGAAAAAATTGGGGTCCCTGCCTGGCGGGGGCTATCCAAGACCGTAGGCGACGCAAGTCTTAAACCACAAGCCTACGCAGATGGTGCTCCCGGTTCCTTACCGAATCAGACACCAAAACGACATCCGGCTCCGGCCAGATGAAACGGTAACAAGCAGGAGTTAAACCCGTGGCAATTAATCTCGAAGACAAGAAGGCCATCGTCGCTGAAGTCAACGAGGCTGCCAAAGCTGCTCTGTCCGCTGTCGTGGCTGATGCCCGTGGTGTGACAGTAGGCGCTATGACCGGACTCCGTAAAGAGGCTCGTGAAGCTGGCGTATACGTACGTGTTGTACGTAACACCCTGCTCAAGCGCGCTGTTGCTGACACTGAATACAGTGTCCTCAACGACGTGTTCACCGGCCCGACCCTGATTGCGTTCTCCACCGACCATCCTGGCGCTGCTGCCCGTTTGTTCAAAGAGTTCGCCAAGGGTCAGGACAAGTTCGAGATCAAGGCAGCTGCGTTCGAGGGCAAGTTCCTCGCAGCTAACCAAATCGACGTACTGGCAACACTGCCGACCCGTAACGAAGCTATTTCGCAGCTGATGAGCGTGATTCAAGGCGCTACCAGCAAGCTGGCTCGTACTCTGGCCGCAGTTCGCGAGCAAAAAGAAGCTGCCGCAGCCTAAGGCTGAGCAACTTCTCTCGCGGTTTTTTGTTTATTTCGATGGCCGAGTAGGCCGTCCCCCAATTCAGGAAATACAGCAATGTCTATCTCCCAAGACGATATCCTCAACGCCGTAGCTGAAATGTCGGTTCTGCAGGTTGTTGAGCTGATCAAAGCTTTCGAAGAAAAATTCGGCGTTTCCGCTGCCGCTGCTTCCGCTGGCCCAGCCGCTGTTGCTGCTGTTGCTGAAGAGCAAACCGAATTCAACGTCATGCTGCTGGAAGCTGGCGAGAAGAAAGTAAACGTGATCAAGGCAGTACGTGAGCTGACCGGTCTGGGCCTGAAAGAAGCCAAGGCTGTAGTTGACGGCGCTCCTGCCCAGGTTCTGGAAGCTGTTGCCAAAGACGCAGCTGAAAAAGCCAAAGCAGTACTGGAAGAAGCAGGCGCTAAAGTCGAGCTGAAGTAAGCATCGACCTTGCGTCTCCAGCCCAAGCGTTAAGCTGAAGGCTGATGGCTGGTGGCTCTTGCCACCGGCCTTTTTCCGTTCTTGGCTGTCGACTCGGTCGCCGCCATTAACGCGCTGTAGCCACCCGATGCGGTGGTGCAAACCATGGGGTTTGCGAGATTTTCTGGCTGCTCCCGTCGGGAGGGCCAAACAAGCAGGTGACCAAGCTGGGGAACGCTGATGGCTTACTCATATACTGAGAAAAAACGTATCCGCAAGGACTTTAGCAAGTTGCCGGACGTCATGGATGTCCCGTACCTTCTGGCTATCCAGCTGGATTCGTATCGTGAATTCTTGCAGGCGGGAGCGACCAAAGATCAGTTCCGCGACGTGGGCCTGCATGCGGCCTTCAAATCCGTTTTCCCGATCATCAGCTACTCCGGCAATGCTGCGCTGGAGTACGTCGGTTATCGCCTGGGCGAACCGGCATTTGATGTCAAAGAATGCGTGTTGCGCGGTGTTACTTACGCCGTACCTTTGCGGGTAAAAGTGCGCCTGATCATTTTCGACAAAGAATCGTCGAACAAAGCGATCAAGGACATCAAAGAGCAAGAAGTCTACATGGGCGAAATCCCATTGATGACCGAGAACGGTACCTTCGTTATCAATGGTACCGAGCGTGTGATCGTTTCCCAGCTGCACCGTTCCCCGGGCGTGTTCTTCGACCACGACCGCGGCAAGACGCACAGCTCCGGCAAGCTCCTGTACTCCGCGCGGATCATTCCGTACCGCGGTTCGTGGTTGGACTTCGAGTTCGACCCGAAAGACTGCGTGTTCGTGCGTATCGACCGTCGTCGCAAGCTGCCGGCCTCGGTACTGCTGCGCGCGCTCGGCTACACCACTGAGCAAGTGCTGGATGCCTTCTACACCACCAACGTATTCAGCCTGAAGGATGAAACCCTCAAGCTGGAGCTGATCGCTTCGCGTCTGCGTGGTGAAATTGCCGTCCTGGACATCCAGGATGAAAAAGGCAAGGTCATTGTTGAAGCTGGCCGCCGTATCACTGCGCGCCATATCAACCAGATCGAAAAAGCCGGTATCAAAGAGCTGGAAGTGCCTCTGGACTACGTCCTGGGCCGCACGACCGCCAAGGTCATCGTTCACCCGGCTACAGGCGAAATCCTGGCTGAGTGCAACACCGAGCTGAACACCGAGATCCTGGCCAAAATCGCCAAGGCTCAGGTCGTTCGCATCGAGACCCTGTACACCAACGACATCGACTGCGGTCCGTTCATCTCCGACACGCTGAAGATCGACTCCACCAGCAACCAATTGGAAGCGCTGGTCGAGATCTATCGCATGATGCGTCCTGGTGAGCCGCCAACCAAAGACGCTGCCGAGACCCTGTTCAACAACCTGTTCTTCAGCCCTGAGCGCTATGACCTGTCTGCGGTCGGCCGGATGAAGTTCAACCGTCGTATCGGTCGTACCGAAATCGAAGGTTCGGGCGTGCTGTGCAAGGAAGACATCGTCGCGGTACTGAAGACCCTGGTCGACATCCGTAACGGTAAAGGCATCGTCGATGACATCGACCACCTGGGTAACCGTCGTGTTCGCTGTGTAGGCGAAATGGCCGAAAACCAGTTCCGCGTTGGCCTGGTACGTGTTGAGCGTGCGGTCAAAGAGCGTCTGTCGATGGCTGAAAGCGAAGGCCTGATGCCGCAAGACCTGATCAACGCCAAGCCAGTGGCTGCGGCGGTGAAAGAGTTCTTCGGTTCCAGTCAGCTCTCGCAGTTCATGGACCAGAACAACCCGCTCTCCGAGATCACCCACAAGCGCCGTGTTTCCGCACTGGGCCCGGGCGGTTTGACCCGTGAGCGTGCTGGCTTTGAAGTTCGTGACGTACACCCGACGCACTACGGTCGTGTTTGCCCGATCGAAACGCCGGAAGGTCCGAACATCGGTCTGATCAACTCTCTGGCTGCCTATGCGCGCACCAACCAGTACGGCTTCCTCGAGAGCCCGTACCGTGTGGTGAAAGACGCTCTGGTCACCGACGAGATCGTGTTCCTGTCCGCTATCGAAGAAGCTGATCACGTGATCGCTCAGGCTTCGGCCACGATGAACGACAAGAAAGTCCTGGTCGACGAGCTGGTAGCTGTTCGTCACTTGAACGAGTTCACCGTCAAGGCGCCGGAAGACGTCACCTTGATGGACGTATCGCCGAAGCAGGTAGTTTCGGTCGCTGCGTCGCTGATCCCGTTCCTGGAGCACGATGACGCCAACCGTGCGTTGATGGGTTCCAACATGCAGCGTCAAGCTGTACCGACCCTGCGCGCTGACAAGCCGCTGGTAGGTACCGGCATGGAGCGTAACGTAGCCCGTGACTCCGGCGTTTGCGTCGTGGCTCGTCGTGGCGGCGTGATCGACTCCGTTGATGCCAGCCGTATCGTGGTTCGTGTTGCCGATGACGAAGTAGAAACTGGCGAAGCCGGTGTCGACATCTACAACCTGACCAAATACACCCGCTCGAACCAGAATACCTGCATCAACCAGCGTCCGCTGGTGAGCAAGGGTGATCGCGTTCAGCGTAGCGACATCATGGCCGACGGCCCGTCCACCGACATGGGTGAACTGGCACTGGGTCAGAACATGCGCATCGCGTTCATGGCATGGAACGGCTTCAACTTCGAAGACTCCATCTGCCTGTCCGAGCGTGTTGTTCAAGAAGACCGTTTCACCACGATTCACATTCAGGAACTGACCTGTGTGGCCCGTGACACCAAGCTTGGGCCAGAGGAAATCACTGCAGACATCCCTAACGTGGGTGAAGCTGCACTGAACAAGCTGGACGAAGCCGGTATCGTTTACGTAGGTGCTGAAGTAGGCGCAGGCGACATCCTGGTCGGTAAGGTCACTCCGAAAGGCGAGACCCAGCTGACTCCGGAAGAGAAGCTGTTGCGTGCCATCTTCGGTGAAAAAGCCAGCGACGTTAAAGACACCTCCCTGCGTGTACCTACCGGTACCAAAGGCACTGTCATCGACGTACAGGTCTTCACCCGTGACGGCGTTGAGCGTGATGCTCGTGCACTGTCCATCGAGAAGACTCAGCTCGACGAGATCCGCAAGGACCTGAACGAAGAGTTCCGTATTGTTGAAGGCGCGACCTTCGAACGTCTGCGCTCCGCCCTGGTAGGCCACAAGGCTGAAGGCGGCGCAGGTCTGAAGAAAGGTCAGGACATCACCGACGAAATCCTCGACGGTCTTGAGCACGGCCAGTGGTTCAAACTGCGCATGGCTGAAGACGCTCTGAACGAGCAGCTCGAGAAGGCTCAGGCCTACATCGTTGATCGCCGCCGTCTGCTGGACGACAAGTTCGAAGACAAGAAGCGCAAACTGCAGCAGGGCGATGACCTGGCTCCAGGCGTGCTGAAAATCGTCAAGGTTTACCTGGCAATCCGTCGCCGCATCCAGCCGGGCGACAAGATGGCCGGTCGTCACGGTAACAAAGGTGTGGTCTCCGTGATCATGCCGGTTGAAGACATGCCGCACGATGCCAATGGCACCCCGGTCGACGTCGTCCTCAACCCGTTGGGCGTACCTTCGCGTATGAACGTTGGTCAGATCCTTGAAACCCACCTGGGCCTCGCGGCCAAAGGTCTGGGCGAGAAGATCAACCGTATGATCGAAGAGCAGCGCAAGGTCGCAGATCTGCGTAAGTTCCTGCACGAGATCTACAACGAGATCGGCGGTCGCAACGAAGAGCTGGACACCTTCTCCGACCAGGAAATCCTGGATCTGGCGAAGAACCTGCGCGGCGGCGTTCCAATGGCTACCCCGGTGTTCGACGGTGCCAAGGAAAGCGAAATCAAGGCCATGCTGAAACTGGCAGACCTGCCAGAAAGCGGCCAGATGCAGCTGTTCGACGGCCGTACCGGCAACAAGTTCGAGCGCCCGGTTACTGTTGGCTACATGTACATGCTGAAGCTGAACCACTTGGTAGACGACAAGATGCACGCTCGTTCTACCGGTTCGTACAGCCTCGTTACCCAGCAGCCGCTGGGTGGTAAGGCTCAGTTCGGTGGTCAGCGTTTCGGGGAGATGGAGGTCTGGGCACTGGAAGCATACGGTGCTGCTTACACTCTGCAAGAAATGCTCACAGTGAAGTCGGACGATGTGAACGGTCGGACCAAGATGTACAAAAACATCGTGGACGGCGATCACCGTATGGAGCCGGGCATGCCCGAGTCCTTCAACGTGTTGATCAAAGAAATTCGTTCCCTCGGCATCGATATCGATCTGGAAACCGAATAACACGTGACGCGAATCGAGAGCGGGGCTGTTTAGCCCGCTCTCTGCTCCGCCAGGAGGAAAGGCCTTGAAAGACCTACTGAATTTGCTGAAAAACCAGGGTCAAGTCGAAGAGTTCGACGCCATCCGTATTGGGTTGGCATCGCCTGAGATGATCCGTTCGTGGTCGTTCGGTGAAGTTAAAAAGCCGGAAACCATCAACTACCGTACGTTCAAACCTGAGCGTGACGGCCTGTTCTGCGCCAAGATCTTTGGCCCGGTTAAGGATTACGAGTGCCTGTGCGGTAAGTACAAGCGCTTGAAGCACCGTGGTGTGATCTGCGAGAAGTGCGGCGTTGAAGTTGCGCTGGCCAAGGTTCGTCGTGAGCGCATGGCGCACATCGAACTGGCTTCGCCGGTTGCCCACATCTGGTTCCTGAAATCGCTGCCGTCCCGTATCGGCTTGCTGATGGATATGACCCTGCGTGATATCGAACGCGTTCTCTACTTCGAGAGCTATGTCGTTATCGATCCAGGCATGACCACCCTTGAAAAAGGTCAGCTGCTGAACGACGAGCAGTACTTCGAAGCGCTGGAAGAGTTCGGCGACGATTTTGATGCCCGCATGGGTGCCGAAGCTGTCCGCGAACTGCTGCACGCTATCGACCTGGAACACGAGATTGGCCGCCTGCGTGAAGAAATTCCGCAAACCAACTCCGAAACCAAGATCAAGAAGCTGTCCAAGCGTCTGAAGTTGATGGAAGCCTTCCAGGGTTCCGGCAACTTGCCAGAGTGGATGGTACTGACCGTTCTGCCGGTTCTGCCGCCAGACCTGCGTCCGCTGGTACCGTTGGACGGTGGTCGTTTCGCGACGTCCGACCTCAACGACCTGTACCGCCGTGTAATCAACCGTAACAACCGCTTGAAGCGCCTGCTTGATCTGTCCGCTCCGGACATCATCGTGCGCAACGAAAAGCGTATGTTGCAAGAAGCTGTCGATGCCCTGCTCGACAACGGTCGTCGTGGCCGCGCTATCACTGGTTCGAACAAGCGTCCTCTGAAATCCTTGGCTGACATGATCAAGGGTAAGCAAGGTCGTTTCCGTCAGAACTTGCTCGGTAAGCGTGTTGACTACTCCGGTCGTTCGGTAATTACCGTAGGCCCGACCCTGCGTCTGCACCAGTGCGGTCTGCCTAAGAAGATGGCTCTGGAGCTGTTCAAGCCGTTCATCTTCGGCAAGCTGGAAATGCGCGGTCTCGCGACCACCATCAAAGCGGCCAAGAAAATGGTCGAGCGCGAACTGCCAGAGGTTTGGGACGTTCTCGCTGAGGTGATCCGCGAACACCCGGTTCTTCTCAACCGTGCACCGACCCTTCACCGTCTGGGTATCCAGGCGTTTGAACCGGTATTGATCGAAGGTAAGGCTATCCAGCTGCACCCTCTGGTCTGTGCTGCGTACAACGCCGACTTCGACGGCGACCAAATGGCCGTGCACGTACCGCTGACACTGGAAGCCCAGTTGGAAGCGCGCGCGTTGATGATGTCGACCAACAACATTCTGTCGCCAGCCAACGGTGAGCCAATCATCGTTCCGTCGCAGGACGTTGTATTGGGTCTGTACTACATGACCCGTGAAGCGATCAACGCCAAGGGCGAAGGTCGTGTGTTCGCTGACCTGCAAGAAGTTGACCGTGTGTTCCGTGCCGGCGAAGCCGCACTGCACGCCAAGGTCAAAGTGCGGATCAACGAAACCGTCAACGACCGTGATGGCGGCAGCGTGAGCGGCACCCGTATCGTCGACACTACCGTCGGCCGTGCGCTGCTGTATCAAGTTGTGCCAAAAGGTCTGTCGTACGACGTCGTCAACCTGCCGATGAAGAAAAAGGCGATCTCCAAGCTGATCAACCAGTGCTACCGCGTGGTTGGTTTGAAAGAGACCGTGATCTTCGCTGACCAGTTGATGTACACCGGTTTTGCTTATTCGACCATTTCCGGCGTTTCCATCGGTGTTAACGACTTCGTTATCCCGGATGAAAAAGCCCGCATCATCAATGCTGCTACTGATGAAGTGAAAGAGATCGAAAGCCAGTACGCCTCCGGCCTGGTAACCCAGGGCGAGAAGTACAACAAAGTGATCGACCTTTGGTCGAAGGCGAACGACGAAGTTTCCAAGGCGATGATGGCCAACCTCTCGAAAGAGAAGGTTATCGACCGTCACGGCGTGGAAGTCGATCAAGAGTCCTTCAACTCGATGTACATGATGGCCGACTCGGGCGCACGGGGTTCTGCTGCGCAGATCCGTCAGCTCGCCGGTATGCGTGGCCTGATGGCCAAGCCGGACGGCTCCATCATCGAAACGCCGATTACAGCGAACTTCCGTGAAGGTTTGAGCGTACTTCAGTACTTCATCTCGACTCACGGTGCTCGTAAAGGTCTGGCGGATACCGCGTTGAAAACCGCTAACTCCGGTTACCTGACGCGTCGTCTGGTAGACGTTGCACAAGATCTGGTTGTAACCGAGATCGATTGCGGTACCGAGCACGGCCTGCTGATGACTCCGCACATTGAAGGCGGTGACGTTGTAGAGCCACTGGGTGAGCGCGTATTGGGTCGTGTTATCGCCCGTGACGTATTCAAGCCAGGTACCGAGGAAGTTATCGTTCCTGCCGGCACCCTGGTAGACGAAAAGTGGGTCGAGTTCATCGAACTCAACAGCATCGACGAAGTGATCGTTCGCTCGCCGATCAGCTGCGAAACCCGCTACGGCATTTGCGCCAAGTGCTACGGCCGTGACTTGGCTCGTGGTCACCAGGTGAACATCGGTGAAGCGGTCGGCGTTATCGCTGCCCAGTCCATCGGTGAGCCGGGTACCCAGCTGACCATGCGTACGTTCCACATCGGTGGTGCGGCAAGCCGGACCTCCGCAGCCGACAGCGTTCAGGTGAAGAATGGCGGTACTGTCCGTCTGCACAACCTGAAACACGTTGAGCGAGTGGATGGCCACCTGGTTGCTGTGTCCCGTTCCGGTGAGCTGGCAATCGCTGATGACTACGGTCGTGAGCGCGAGCGTTACAAGCTGCCGTACGGTGCTGTGATTTCGGTTAAAGAAGGTGACAAGGTCGACGCTGGCGCAATCGTGGCCAAGTGGGATCCGCACACTCACCCAATCGTTACCGAAATGAAAGGTACCGTGACCTACGTGGGCATGGAAGAAGGCATCACGATCAAACGTCAGACTGACGAATTGACCGGTATGACCAACATTGAAGTACTCGACGCGAAAGATCGTCCAGCTGCCGGTAAAGACATCCGTCCTGCCGTGAAGATGGTCGATGACAACGGCAAGGATCTGTTGCTGCCAGGCACTGACGTAATCGCTCAGTACTTCCTGCCAGCCAACGCCCTGGTCGGTGTAGCGGATGGTGCGAAGATCGCGATCGGTGATGTTATCGCGCGTATCCCGCAAGAAACTTCGAAGACCCGTGACATCACCGGTGGTCTGCCGCGTGTTGCCGACTTGTTCGAAGCTCGTCGTCCGAAAGAGGCGTCGATTCTGGCTGAAGTCAGCGGCACCATCGCGTTCGGTAAAGAGACCAAGGGCAAGCGCCGTCTGGTCATTACCCCGAACGACGGTACTGATCCGTACGAAGAGCTGATTCCGAAGTGGCGTCACCTGAACGTCTTCGAAGGCGAACAGGTAAACCGCGGCGAAGTTATCTCCGACGGCCCGAGCGATCCACACGACATCCTGCGTCTGCTGGGTGTGAGTGCGCTGGCCAAGTACATCGTTAACGAGATCCAGGACGTTTACCGCCTGCAAGGCGTGAAGATCAACGATAAGCACATCGAGACCATCTTGCGTCAGATGCTGCGTAAAGTTGAAATCGCTGAATCCGGCGATTCAAGTTTCATCAAGGGCGACCAGATGGAACTGACTCACGTACTGGTAGAGAACGAGCGTCTGGGCGCGGAAGACAAGTTTGTCTCCAAGTTCACTCGCGTGCTGCTGGGTATCACCAAGGCGTCGTTGTCCACTGAGTCGTTCATCTCGGCGGCCTCCTTCCAGGAGACCACTCGCGTACTGACCGAAGCAGCGGTAACCGGCAAGCGCGATTACCTGCGCGGCCTGAAAGAAAACGTGGTTGTGGGTCGTCTGATCCCAGCCGGTACCGGTTTGGCTTACCACAGCGAGCGTAAGCGTCGCCGTGATGCTGACAAGCCGCTGCGCGTAAGCGCCAGTGAAGTGGAAGCTGCACTGACCGAAGCGCTGAACTCTAGCGGTAACTGAGTTCTGCACTAGATAAGTCTGGGCCCCGGCAGCCCCATTCGTCGGATCGAGGCATTTTTGCCCCGGTTCGGTGAGTGGGGATGTCGGGGCCTTGCCTTGACTGGGGGCAAGATCCTCTTTAGACTCTTGTACCCCTAAATTTGGCGGGAATTCGTTCCTGCCATTTTGCTTTTCTTGCAAGACAATAGCGTCGCAAGACAACAGTGGAGCTAGTAGATGGCAACTATCAACCAGCTGGTACGTCAGCCGCGTAAGCGTATCGTCGAGAAATCCGACGTACCTGCGCTGCAGAACTGCCCGCAACGTCGTGGCGTATGCACCCGTGTGTATACCACCACGCCGAAAAAACCTAACTCGGCACTGCGTAAAGTATGCCGTGTGCGCCTGACCAACGGTTTCGAGGTTTCCTCGTACATCGGTGGTGAAGGTCACAACCTGCAAGAGCACAGCGTGGTACTGATCCGCGGCGGTCGTGTAAAAGACTTGCCAGGTGTTCGTTACCACACCGTACGCGGCTCCTTGGATACTTCCGGCGTTAAAGGTCGTAACCAGGGTCGTTCGAAGTACGGTACCAAGAAGCCTAAGTAGTAGCGGCTTTTTGTAAAACTGAATCATCTTATTTTCTGAGTCGATAAGAGTAAGGTCGGAGGCGTCCCGCAAGGGCACCGATTCCGAACGAACCTGAAGACCGTTTGAGGGCTTATCCATGCCAAGAAGACGCGTAGCAGCCAAGCGCGAAGTGCTTGACGATCCAAAATACGGAAGCCAAATCCTGGCCAAGTTCATGAACCACGTGATGGAAAGCGGCAAGAAAGCCGTTGCCGAGCGTATCGTTTATGGCGCGCTGGAAAAGGTTAAAGAACGCAAGAACAGCGATCCCCTGGAAATCTTCGAGAAAGCTCTCGACGCCATCGCTCCGCTGGTCGAAGTGAAGTCGCGCCGTGTAGGCGGTGCTACTTACCAGGTTCCGGTCGAAGTTCGCCCGTCCCGTCGTAACGCTCTGGCAATGCGCTGGTTGGTAGACTTCGCCCGTAAGCGCGGCGAGAAGTCTATGGCTCTGCGTTTGGCCGGCGAGCTGTTGGACGCTGCTGAAGGTAAAGGTGCTGCTGTTAAGAAGCGTGAAGACGTGCACCGTATGGCTGAAGCTAACAAAGCTTTCTCGCACTACCGCTTCTAATCTTAGCTTCACTAATTTTGCGAGGGCTTTATGGCTCGTACTACTCCGATTAGCCGCTACCGTAACATCGGTATCGTTGCTCACGTGGATGCTGGTAAAACCACCACCACCGAGCGCGTACTGTTTTACACCGGCAAAAGTCACAAAATGGGCGAGGTGCATGACGGCGCCGCGACCACAGACTGGATGGTTCAGGAGCAGGAGCGTGGTATTACCATTACTTCTGCTGCTATCACCGCCTTCTGGAAAGGTTCCGAGAAGCAGTACAAAGACGAGCATCGTTTCAACGTAATCGATACCCCGGGCCACGTAGACTTCACCATTGAAGTTGAACGTTCCCTGCGCGTACTCGACGGCGCTGTCGTTGTGTTCTGCGGTACCTCGGGTGTTGAGCCTCAGTCGGAAACCGTATGGCGTCAAGCCAACAAGTACGGCGTTCCACGTCTTGTTTATGTAAACAAGATGGACCGTGCTGGTGCCAACTTCCTGCGCGTGATCGGTCAGATCAAGCAGCGTCTGGGTCACACCCCGGTGCCAATCCAATTGGCTATCGGTTCCGAAGACAACTTCCAGGGTCAGATCGATCTGATCAACATGGAAGCTGTTTACTGGAATGATTCCGACAAAGGTATGGTTCCTGTTCGTAAGCCTATCCCTGCAGAACTGCAGGAGCTGGCTGACGAGTGGCGCAACAACATGGTTGAGGCTGCTGCCGAAGCCAACGAAGAGCTGATGAACAAGTACCTCGAAGGTGAAGAGCTCACCAACGTGGAAATCAAGGCTGCTCTGCGTCAGCGTACTATCGCTGGCGAGATCGTCTTGGCTGTTTGCGGTTCTTCCTTCAAGAACAAGGGTGTTCCCCTGGTTCTCGACGCCGTTATCGACTACCTGCCGGCTCCAACCGACATTCCTGCTATCAAGGGTACCAACCCTGATAACGAGGAAGAAGAAATGGAGCGTCACGCCGATGACAGCGAGCCGTTCTCGGCTCTGGCGTTCAAGATCGCAACCGACCCATTCGTGGGTACTTTGACCTTCGTCCGCGTTTACTCGGGCGTGTTGGCCTCCGGCGACGGCGTGATCAACTCGGTTAAAGGCAAGAAAGAGCGCGTGGGTCGTATGGTGCAAATGCACGCAAACGCCCGTGAAGAGATCAAGGAAGTACGCGCTGGTGACATCGCGGCCCTGATCGGCATGAAGGACGTCACCACGGGTGAGACTTTGTGCGACGCTGCCAAGCCAATCATCCTGGTTCGCATGGACTTCCCGGAGCCGGTTATTTCGGTTGCCGTAGAGCCTAAGACCAAGGATGACCAGGAAAAAATGGGTATCGCTCTGGGCAAACTTGCTCAGGAAGATCCATCTTTCCGCGTCAAGACTGATGAAGAGACTGGTCAAACGATCATCTCCGGCATGGGCGAGCTGCACCTGGACATCCTGGTTGACCGGATGCGCCGTGAGTTCAACGTCGAAGCCAACATCGGTAAGCCTCAGGTTTCCTATCGTGAGCGCATCACGAAGAACTGTGAAATCGAAGGCAAGTTCGTTCGTCAGTCCGGCGGTCGTGGTCAGTTCGGTCACTGCTGGATCCGTTTTGCTCCTGCTGACGAAGGTCAGGAAGGTCTGCAATTCGTGAACGAAGTAGTGGGTGGTGTGGTTCCTAAGGAATACATCCCTGCTATCCAGAAGGGCATCGAAGAGCAGATGAAGAACGGTGTTGTTGCCGGCTATCCGCTGATCGGCCTGAAAGCAACCGTTTTTGACGGTTCTTACCACGACGTCGACTCCAACGAGATGGCGTTTAAGGTGGCTGCCTCCATGGCAACCAAGCAACTGGCCCAGAAGGGCGGTGGTGAGTTGCTTGAGCCGATCATGGCGGTAGAAGTTGTTACACCTGAAGACTATATGGGTGATGTCATGGGCGACCTTAACCGTCGTCGCGGCATGATCTTGGGTATGGAAGACACGGTTTCCGGCAAAGTGATTCGCGCCGAGGTTCCGCTGGGTGAGATGTTCGGTTATGCGACCGACGTTCGCTCCATGTCCCAGGGTCGCGCAAGCTACTCTATGGAATTCAAAAAATACAACACAGCTCCGGCGCACATCGCTGAAACTGTATCCAAAAAACAAGGCTGATTCAGTCCTTTAGGCAAGGAGTTAATTGTCGTGGCTAAAGAAAAATTTGATCGTTCCCTACCGCACGTCAACGTTGGCACCATCGGTCACGTTGACCACGGTAAAACCACTCTGACTGCTGCTCTGACTCGCGTTTGCTCCGAAGTTTTCGGTTCCGCAATCGTTGATTTCGATAAAATCGACAGCGCGCCAGAAGAAAAAGCTCGTGGTATCACCATCAACACCGCGCACGTTGAATACAACTCGCTGATCCGTCACTACGCTCACGTTGACTGCCCAGGTCACGCTGACTATGTGAAGAACATGATCACTGGTGCTGCTCAAATGGACGGCGCTATCCTGGTTTGCTCGGCCGCTGATGGTCCGATGCCACAAACCCGTGAGCACATCCTGCTGTCCCGTCAGGTAGGCGTTCCGTACATCGTGGTTTACCTGAACAAGGCTGACCTGGTAGACGACGCTGAGCTGCTGGAACTGGTTGAGATGGAAGTGCGCGATCTGCTGAGCACTTACGACTTCCCAGGTGACGACACTCCGATCATCATCGGTTCTGCTCGTATGGCTCTGGAAGGCAAAGACGACAACGAAATGGGCACCACGTCCGTTCGTAAACTGGTTGAGACTCTGGACAGCTACATCCCAGATCCAGTCCGTGTTATCGACAAGCCGTTCCTGATGCCAATCGAAGACGTATTCTCGATCTCCGGTCGCGGTACTGTTGTAACTGGTCGTATCGAGCGCGGTATCGTCAAGGTTCAAGATCCACTGGAAATCGTTGGTCTGCGTGACACTACCGTCACTACCTGCACCGGTGTTGAAATGTTCCGTAAACTGCTCGACGAAGGTCGTGCTGGCGAGAACTGCGGCGTTCTGCTGCGTGGTACCAAGCGTGACGACGTTGAGCGTGGCCAGGTTCTGGTTAAGCCAGGTTCGGTTAAGCCGCACACCAAGTTCGAAGCTGAAGTGTACGTGCTGAGCAAAGAAGAAGGCGGTCGTCACACTCCGTTCTTCAAAGGCTACCGTCCACAGTTCTACTTCCGTACTACCGACGTAACTGGTAACTGCGAACTGCCGGAAGGCGTAGAAATGGTAATGCCAGGCGACAACATCAAAATGGTTGTCACCCTGATCAAAACCATCGCTATGGAAGACGGCCTGCGTTTCGCAATCCGTGAAGGCGGCCGTACCGTTGGTGCTGGCGTTGTAGCTAAAATCATCGAGTAATTATCTCTTCTGAGATAGCTCTGATGTTTTGAAAAGGCCCCCGCTCAGCGGGGGCCTTTTTTATTGGGTTGACACCTATCAGGGCCGTCTATAGAATTGCGCCTCCTTTTAACGGGCGTATTGCGCTCGCTGGGAATAGCAGCCGGAGTCTGAAATCCAATGCAAAATCAGCAAATCCGTATCAGGTTGAAGGCTTTTGACCATCGCCTGATCGACCAATCCACCCAGGAAATCGTGGAAACCGCGAAACGTACTGGTGCACAAGTGCGTGGTCCAATTCCACTGCCTACCCGTAAAGAGCGGTTCACCGTTCTGGTCTCTCCGCACGTCAACAAAGACGCGCGCGACCAGTACGAGATCCGTACTCATAAGCGCGTACTGGACATCGTCCAGCCAACGGATAAAACCGTTGATGCACTTATGAAGCTCGATCTGGCGGCCGGTGTGGAAGTACAGATCAGCCTCGGCTAAGACTCGGGTCTTAGTCGTGTAACGCTCTGAAATGGGCGGCCATAGCGGGTGAAAGCCCCGTACACTCATGAGGTTTACAACATGACTATTGGTGTAGTCGGTCGTAAATGCGGTATGACCCGTATTTTCACCGAAGAAGGTGTCTCCATTCCGGTCACGGTCATTGAGATCGAACCGAATCGCGTCACCCAGTTCAAAACTGAAGAGACCGATGGCTATCGTGCAGTGCAAGTCACTGTCGGCGAGCGTCGTGCTTCGCGTGTGACTGCTGCTCAAGCAGGTCACTTCGCTAAAGCAAACGTTGCAGCTGGTCGCACTGTTATGGAGTTCCGTCTTGAAGATGGCGACTACCAGGCTGGCGATCTGATCAACGCTGAAATCTTCGCTGCTGGTCAACTGGTTGATGTAACCGGTCAGTCCAAAGGTAAAGGCTTTCAGGGTACGATCAAGCGTTGGAATTTCCGTGGCCAAGACAACACTCACGGTAACTCCGTTTCCCACCGCGTCCCGGGCTCTATTGGCCAGTGCCAGACTCCTGGTCGTGTATTCAAGGGCAAGAAAATGTCCGGTCATATGGGCGCTGAGCGCGTGACCGTGCAGTCCCTCGAAGTAGTGCGCGTCGACGCTGAACGCAATCTGTTGTTGGTCAAGGGTGCTGTTCCTGGCGCTACTGGCGGCAACCTGGTTGTACGTCCGGCGGCCAAGGCTCGCGGTTAAGGGGAAGCTGACATGCAATTAAATGTAAATGACGCTCAAGCGATCGAAGTTTCCGAACTGACGTTTGGCGGCGAGTTCAACGAGACGCTGGTTCACCAAGCAGTCGTGGCCTACATGGCCGGCGGCCGTCAAGGTAGCAAGCAGCAAAAGACCCGTTCCGACGTTCGTGGTGGCGGTAAGCGCCCTTGGCGTCAGAAAGGTACTGGCCGTGCTCGTGCCGGTACTATCCGTAGCCCAATCTGGCGTGGCGGTGGTACCACTTTCGCAGCTCGTCCACAGGATCACTCGCAGAAGCTCAACAAGAAGATGTACCGCGCAGCTCTGCGCTCCATCCTTGCTGAACTCGTGCGTACTGACCGTCTGGTCGTGGTTCAGGACTTCGCTGTTGAAAGCCCGAAAACCAAAGATCTGCTGGGCAAACTGAACAACATGAGCCTGACCGACGTTTTGATCGTGTCGGAAGCTGTTGATCAGAACCTGTACCTGGCTGCTCGCAACCTGCCACACGTTGATGTACGTGACGTGCAAGGTTCCGATCCAGTTAGTCTGATCGCATACGACAAGGTGTTGATCACCGTGTCGGCCGTGAAGAAATTCGAGGAGCTGCTGGGATGAACCAGGAACGCGTATTTAAAGTTCTGCTTGGCCCGCACGTTTCCGAAAAGGCTACGGTTCTGGCTGACAAGAAAGGCCAGTTCGTTTTCAAGGTTGCAACTGACGCAACCAAGCTGGAAATCAAGAAGGCCGTCGAAAGCCTGTTCAGCGTGAAAGTAGAGCGTGTTACTACCCTGAATGTTCTGGGTAAGAGCAAGCGCACTGCTCGCGGTCTGGGCAAGCGTAATGACTGGAAGAAGGCAGTTATCTCCCTTCAGCCAGGCCAAGATCTCGATTTCAGCAGCAGTGCTGAGTAAGGAAGGGGTGCATCATGGCAATCGTTAAATGCAAACCGACTTCCCCTGGCCGCCGTTTTGTGGTCAAGGTGGTCAACCAGGAGCTGCATAAAGGCGCTCCTCACGCACCGCTGCTCGAGAAAAAATCGAAGTCTGGTGGTCGTAACAACAATGGTCGTATTACCACTCGTCACATCGGTGGTGGCCATAAGCAGCATTATCGTCTGGTCGACTTCCGTCGCAACGACAAAGATGGCATCGCTGCCACTGTCGAGCGTATCGAATACGATCCAAACCGTACTGCTCACATCGCTCTGCTGCTGTACGCAGATGGCGAGCGTCGCTACATCATCGCCCCTAAAGGCGTGAGCGCTGGCGACCAGCTGATCGCAGGTGCTCTGGCACCGATCAAGCCGGGCAACGCTCTGCAACTGCGCAACATTCCAGTTGGTAGCACCGTACACGGCATCGAATTGAAGCCAGGTAAAGGCGCGCAAATCGCTCGTTCCGCTGGTGCTTCGGCTCAGCTGATCGCTCGTGAAGGTGTCTACGTGACCCTGCGTCTGCGTTCTGGTGAGATGCGTAAAGTGCTGGCTGAATGCCGCGCGACCCTGGGCGAAGTCTCGAACTCCGAGCACAGCCTGCGTTCGCTGGGTAAAGCTGGTGCCAAACGCTGGCGTGGCGTTCGCCCAACCGTTCGTGGTGTTGCCATGAACCCGGTTGACCACCCACACGGTGGTGGTGAAGGTCGTACCTCTGGTGGTCGTCATCCGGTATCGCCATGGGGCTTCCCGACTAAGGGCGCGAAGACTCGTGGTAATAAGCGTACCGACAAAATGATCGTCCGTCGTCGCAAGTAAATAGAGGGATACGACAGTGCCACGTTCTCTGAAAAAAGGTCCTTTTATTGATCTTCACCTACTGAAGAAGATCGAAGTGGCGGCGGAAAAGAACGATCGCAAACCGGTGAAAACCTGGTCGCGTCGTTCGATGATCCTGCCACAAATGGTCGGTCTGACCATCGCTGTACACAACGGTCGCTTGCACGTCCCAGTTCTCGTGAACGAAGACATGGTCGGCCACAAACTAGGCGAGTTTGCCGGTACCCGCACTTATCGTGGGCACGTGGCAGACAAGAAAGCCAAGCGTTAAGGGGTTAGGAAATGGAAGTAGCCGCTAAGTTGTCGGGCGCTCGAATCTCCGCCCAGAAAGCCCGCTTGGTCGCCGACCAGATCCGCGGGAAGAAGGTGGGCGAAGCGCTCAACCTGTTGGCTTTCAGCAGTAAGAAAGCCGCCGAGATCATGAAGAAAGTGCTGGAGTCGGCCGTAGCCAACGCCGAGCATAACGAAGGCGCAGACGTTGATGACCTGAAGGTCAGCACCGTTTTCGTCAACGAAGGGCGTTCGCTGAAGCGCATCATGCCACGTGCCAAAGGCCGTGCTGATCGCATCGTCAAGCGGTCTTGCCATATCACTGTCAAGGTTGCTGACAAGTAACGGAGTCGAAGAGATGGGTCAGAAAGTACATCCCATTGGCATTCGCCTGGGAATCGTCAAGGAGCACACCTCCGTCTGGTACGCAGACGGTCGGACTTATGCGGACTATTTGTTCGCTGATCTGAAGGTGCGTGAGTATCTCCAAGACAAACTAAAAAGCGCGTCCGTAAGCCGTATCGATATCCATCGTCCGGCCCAAACTGCACGTATCACCATCCACACCGCTCGCCCAGGTATCGTTATCGGGAAGAAAGGTGAAGATGTTGAGAAACTGCGTCAGGACCTGACCAAGCAAATGGGTGTGCCTGTGCACATCAATATCGAAGAGATCCGCAAGCCGGAACTCGACGGTATGCTGGTTGCGCAGAGCGTAGCTCAGCAGCTGGAGCGTCGCGTAATGTTCCGTCGCGCTATGAAGCGCGCTGTACAGAACGCCATGCGCATTGGTGCCAAAGGCATCAAAATCCAAGTGAGCGGTCGTCTCGGCGGTGCTGAAATCGCACGTACTGAATGGTATCGCGAAGGTCGTGTGCCACTGCACACCCTGCGTGCCGACATCGACTATGCCAACTACGAAGCTCACACCACTTACGGTGTGATCGGTGTAAAGGTTTGGATCTTCAAAGGCGAAGTAATTGGTGGTCGCCAAGAAGAACTGAAACCACAAGCACCAGCGCCTCGTAAAAAAGCTGCTAAGTAAGGGGTACGCCAAATGTTGCAACCTAAGCGTACGAAGTTCCGCAAGCAGATGACAGGCCACAACCGTGGTCTGGCTCAGCGCGGTAGCAAAGTCAGCTTCGGCGAGTTCGCGCTGAAGTCTGTAGCTCGTGGTCGTCTCACCGCTCGTCAGATCGAGTCAGCGCGTCGTGCTCTGACCCGTCACGTAAAACGTGGCGGCAAGATCTGGATCCGTGTATTCCCGGACAAGCCGATCTCCAAGAAGCCTCTCGAAGTGCGGATGGGTAAAGGTAAGGGTAACGTGGAATACTGGGTAGCCCAGATTCAGCCAGGCAAAGTCCTGTATGAAATCGAGGGTGTTTCTGAAGAGCTGGCGCGTGAGGCTTTCGCCCTGGCTGCTGCAAAGCTGCCGCTCGCCACCTCCTTTGTTAAACGGACGGTGATGTGATGAAAGCGAATGAACTTCGTGAAAAATCCGCACAGCAGCTGAACGAGCAACTGCTCGGCTTGCTGCGCGACCAGTTCAATCTGCGCATGCAGAAAGCAACTGGCCAGTTGGGGCAGTCGCATCTGCTCTCGCAAGTTA
Organism: Pseudomonas reactans; assembly: GCF_013387025.1. Lineage (NCBI taxonomy): Bacteria > Pseudomonadati > Pseudomonadota > Gammaproteobacteria > Pseudomonadales > Pseudomonadaceae > Pseudomonas > Pseudomonas reactans. The sequence continues at coordinate 24,225 of NZ_JACAQP010000013.1, forward strand.
AGCGTGACATCGCTCGCGTGAAGACTGTGCTCAACCAGCAGGCAGGTAAGTGATCATGGCTGAAGCCGAAAAGACTGTCCGTACGCTGACTGGCCGTGTTGTCAGCGACAAGATGGACAAAACCATCACCGTTCTGATCGAGCGTCGCGTTAAGCACCCGATCTACGGTAAATATGTTAAGCGTTCGACTAAGCTGCACGCGCACGACGAAACCAATCAGTGCCACATCGGCGACAAAGTCACTATTCGTGAAACTCGTCCGCTGGCCAAGACCAAGTCTTGGGCACTGGTTGATGTTCTCGAACGCGCTGTGGAAGTCTAAGGACTAGGGGTCGGAGAAATTATATGATTCAGACTCAATCCATGCTCGATGTGGCCGATAACAGCGGCGCTCGCCGTGTTATGTGCATCAAGGTGCTGGGTGGCTCCCATCGTCGTTACGCTGGTATCGGTGACATCATCAAAGTTACCGTCAAGGAAGCAATTCCTCGCGGTAAAGTGAAAAAAGGCCAAGTGATGACTGCTGTTGTAGTCCGCACTCGTCACGGCGTACGTCGTGCTGATGGCTCCATTATCCGCTTTGATGGCAACGCTGCTGTTCTTCTGAACAACAAGCAAGAGCCGATCGGCACCCGTATCTTTGGGCCAGTGACCCGTGAACTTCGTACTGAGAAGTTCATGAAGATCGTCTCGCTCGCCCCAGAAGTGCTGTAAGGAGATCCGACATGCAAAAGATTCGTCGTGACGACGAGATCATCGTGATCGCCGGCAAAGACAAAGGTAAGCGCGGTAAGGTGCTTAAGGTTCTCGCTAATAACCGTCTGGTTATCGGTGGTCTGAACCTGGTTAAGCGTCATACCAAGCCTAACCCGATGTCGGGCGTGCAGGGCGGTATCGTCGAGAAAGAAGCTCCGCTGGACGCTTCTAACGTCGCCATCTTCAACGGCGAAACCAACAAGGCTGACCGCGTTGGTTTCAAAGTAGAAGACGGTAAGAAAATTCGTGTCTTCAAGTCGACCCAAAAAGCGGTTGATGCTTGAACACTGCTAGGTAGATTAGACCATGGCACGACTACAAGAGATTTACCGGAAGGAAATCGCCCCTAAGCTTAAGGAAGAACTTAAGCTTGGGAACGTGATGGAAGTTCCGCGCGTTACCAAAATCACCCTGAACATGGGTCTGGGCGAAGCGATCGGCGACAAAAAAGTCATCGAGCATGCTGTTGCTGACCTGGAAAAGATCACCGGCCAGAAAGTCGTTGTGACCTACGCTCGCAAATCCATCGCTGGCTTTAAAGTCCGTGAAGGTTGGCCGATCGGCGTCAAAGTGACCCTGCGCCGTGAGCGTATGTACGAATTCCTGGATCGTCTGCTGTCGATCTCCCTGCCTCGGGTCCGCGACTTCCGCGGCCTGAATGCCAAGTCCTTCGATGGTCGTGGTAACTACAGCATGGGCGTGAAAGAGCAGATCATCTTCCCGGAAATCGACTACGACAAGATCGATGCTCTCCGCGGTCTGGACATCACCCTGACCACCACTGCCAAGAACGATGATGAAGGTCGCGCCCTGTTGCGTGCTTTCAAATTCCCGTTCCGCAACTGATTGGAGTAGGACCATGGCCAAGATGAGCATGAAAAACCGCGAGCTGAAGCGTCAGCTCACGGTTGCCAAGTACGCCAAGAAGCGTGCAGCACTGAAAGCGATCATCGTTGATCTGAACGCAAGTCCAGAAGCACGTTGGGAAGCTACAGTTGCTCTGCAGAAGCAGCCACGTGACGCAAGCGCTTCGCGCATGCGTAACCGCTGCCGCCTGACCGGTCGTCCACACGGCGTTTACCGCAAGTTCGGCCTCGGCCGTAACAAACTGCGTGAAGCGGCAATGCGTGGTGACGTACCAGGTCTGGTTAAAGCCAGCTGGTAAGTACTTTCAACGTCCAGGTGGCCAATATCGCAAGATACTGACCACCGGTGACCTTGAATCTGGAACAAGCCCCTTTTGGGGCTTGTTTCATTTCCGGAGTGTGTCTAAAATACGCGGCTCGCCTGAGCCCGTGTTTTTTACCCGGAGATTCTCGGCGACATATGTAGCCGCAAGGCTAATTTTTTTGTATTAGGAGCGTCTAGCCCATGAGTATGCAGGACCCGTTAGCGGACATGCTAACTCGTATCCGTAATGCCCAGATGGCTGAAAAGTCCGTCGTAAGCATGCCATCTTCCAAGTTGAAGGTAGCTGTTGCCAAAGTCCTGAAAGACGAAGGCTACATTGCGGGTTATCAGATCAGCAGCGATGTAAAAGCACTGCTGTCCATCGAGCTGAAGTACTTCGAAGGCCGTTCGGTCATCGAGGAAGTGAAGCGCGTTAGCCGTCCAGGCCTGCGTCAGTACAAGTCCGCTGAAGATCTGCCGAAAGTTCGTGGCGGTCTGGGCGTGTCTATCGTCTCCACCAACAAAGGTGTGATGACGGATCGTGCTGCGCGCGCTGCCGGTGTCGGCGGCGAAGTTCTTTGCACTGTGTTCTAAGGGGGGATAAGCATGTCTCGCGTCGCTAAGAACCCCGTTAAGCTGCCAGCCGGTGTCGAAGTCAAATTCGCAGGCCAACAGCTTTCGGTGAAGGGTGCCAAGGGTACTCTTGAACTGAACATCCATTCGTCCGTTGAGATCGTTGAAGAAGCTGGTGAGCTGCGTTTCGCTGCTCGCAATGGCGATCAACAAACTCGCGCAATGGCCGGTACCACGCGTGCGTTGGTAAACAACATGGTCCAAGGCGTAAGCCAAGGCTTCGAGCGTAAGCTCCAGCTGGTCGGTGTTGGTTACAAAGCGCAAGCAAAAGGCACGGTTTTGAACCTTGCCCTTGGCTTCTCGCACCCTGTGGATTACGAACTGCCAGCGGGCATCACTGCTGAGACCCCTAGCCAGACCGATATCCTGATCAAGGGCATCGACAAGCAGCTGGTAGGTCAAGTGGCCGCTGAGATCCGCGACTTCCGTCCACCAGAGCCGTACAAAGGCAAAGGTGTGCGCTACGCGGACGAAGTCGTCCGTCGTAAAGAAGCCAAGAAGAAGTAGGGCATAGCAAATGACCGACAAAAAAGTTACTCGACTGCGTCGCGCTCGCAAAGCACGCCTGAAAATGCACGAACTCGAAGTCGTGCGTCTCTGCGTGTTCCGCTCGTCGCAGCACATCTACGCCCAGGTCATCTCGGCCGACGGCAACAAAGTCCTGGCAAGCGCCTCGACTTTGGATAAAGAACTGCGTGATGGTGCCACTGGCAACATCGACGCGGCCACAAAGGTTGGCCAGCTGGTCGCTACGCGTGCTAAGGCCGCTGGCGTCTCGCAAGTGGCTTTCGACCGCTCTGGCTTCAAGTACCACGGTCGCGTGAAAGCGCTGGCTGATGCTGCTCGTGAAGCTGGGCTGGAGTTCTAAGTTATGTCAAATAACGACCAAAAGCGCGACGAAGGCTACATTGAGAAGCTGGTTCAAGTTAACCGCGTAGCCAAAACCGTTAAAGGCGGCCGTATCTTCACCTTCACCGCGTTGACCGTGGTAGGTGATGGTAAAGGCCGTGTTGGCTTCGGCCGTGGCAAGTCACGTGAAGTGCCTGCTGCGATCCAGAAGGCAATGGAAGCTGCTCGTCGCAACATGATCCAAGTTGATCTGAACGGCACCACTCTGCAGTACGCAATGAAGTCCGCTCATGGCGCTTCGAAGGTGTACATGCAGCCTGCTTCTGAAGGTACCGGTATCATCGCTGGCGGCGCTATGCGTGCTGTCCTCGAAGTTGCTGGCGTTCAGAACGTTCTGGCCAAGTGCTACGGCTCGACTAACCCGGTAAACGTGGTTCACGCCACTTTCAAAGGTTTGAAAGCTATGCAATCTCCTGAGTCCATCGCTGCGAAGCGTGGTCTGACTGTCAAGGAGATCTTCTGATCATGGCTACCGTTAAAGTAACGCTGATCAAAAGCATGACCGGCCGCATCCCTAACCACAAACTGTGTGTTAAAGGTCTGGGTCTGCGTCGCATCGGTCACACTGTAGAAGTCCAGGATACTCCCGAGAATCGCGGGATGATCAACAAGGCTTACTACATGCTGCGTGTAGAGGGTTAATCGATGAAACTCAATGATCTGAGTCCAGCGCCGGGTTCCCGTCGCGAAAAGCATCGTCCGGGCCGTGGTATCGGTAGCGGTTTGGGTAAGACTGGTGGCCGTGGCCACAAAGGTCAAACCTCCCGCTCCGGTGGCACCATCGCTCCAGGCTTTGAAGGCGGTCAACAGCCGCTGCATCGTCGCCTGCCTAAGTTCGGTTTCGTATCCCTGAAGGCCATGGACCGCGCAGAAGTGCGTCTGTCCGAGCTGGCTAAAGTGGAAGGCGACATCGTTACTGTGCAGACCCTGAAAGATGCCAACGTGATCAACGTCAACGTACAGCGTGTGAAAATCATGCTGTCCGGTGAAGTGACTCGCGCTGTCACTATCGGCAAGGGAATCGGCGCCACCAAAGGTGCGCGTTCGGCTATCGAAGCAGCTGGCGGCAAGTTCGAGGAATAAATGGCTAAGCAAGGTGCTCTCTCAGCGCTCGGCAAAGGCGGTATGTCTGAACTTTGGGCTCGTCTGCGTTTTCTGTTCCTGGCGATTATCGTCTACCGAATAGGCGCACACATCCCGGTTCCAGGTATCAACCCGGACCGACTCGCAGACCTGTTTCGACAGAATGAGGGGACCATTCTTAGCTTGTTCAACATGTTTTCCGGCGGCGCGCTGGAACGGATGAGCATCTTTGCATTGGGGATCATGCCGTATATTTCGGCATCGATCATCATGCAGCTGATGACCGCCGTCAGCCCGCAGCTGGAGCAGTTGAAGAAGGAAGGTGAAGCTGGCCGTCGCAAGATTAGCCAGTACACCCGCTACGGCACTGTCGTCCTCGCCCTGGTTCAAGCTATCGGCATGTCCGTTGGCCTGGCAGGGCAGGGCGTTGCGTTCACTGGTGACTTTGGCTTCCATTTCGTCGCGGTATCCACATTTGTGGCTGGTGCGATGTTCATGATGTGGCTGGGTGAGCAGATTACTGAGCGTGGTGTTGGCAACGGTATCTCGATGTTGATTTTCGCAGGTATCGTCGCCGGTCTTCCGAGAGCGATTGGGCAGTCTTTCGAGTCTGCACGTCAGGGTGATATCAACATTTTCGCCCTGGTTGCCATCGGTTTGCTGGCAGTAGCGATTATCGGTTTTGTGGTGTTCATTGAGCGTGGCCAGCGTCGTATTGCTGTTCACTACGCCAAGCGTCAGCAGGGCCGCAAGGTCTTTGCTGCGCAGACCAGCCACTTGCCGCTGAAAGTGAATATGGCCGGTGTTATTCCGGCAATTTTCGCGAGCAGCATTTTGCTGTTTCCGGCTTCGTTGGGTACCTGGTTTGGTCAGTCCGAAAACATGGGCTGGCTGCAGGACCTCTCTCAGTCGATCGCTCCTGGTCAGCCGTTGAATATTCTGCTGTTTAGTGCAGGGATTATTTTCTTCTGCTTCTTCTATACGGCGTTGATGTTCAATCCGAAAGACGTAGCGGAAAACCTGAAGAAGTCCGGTGCCTTTATTCCGGGCATCCGTCCAGGTGAGCAGTCTGCACGCTACATTGATGGCGTTCTGACTCGTTTGACCCTGTTCGGTGCTCTATATATGACGGCCGTGTGCTTGTTGCCCCAGTTCCTGGTGGTTGCAGCAAACGTTCCGTTCTACCTTGGCGGGACCTCGTTGCTGATCGTGGTCGTGGTTGTGATGGACTTCATGTCCCAAGTACAATCGCACCTCGTTTCGCACCAGTACGAATCCCTGATGAAGAAAGCCAACCTGAAGGGCTACGGCAGCGGCATGTTGCGCTGAGTACCCCATAAGGTTCGAGGAGTTGGTGATGAAAGTTCGTGCATCGGTGAAAAAGCTGTGCCGTAACTGCAAGATTATTCGCCGCGAAGGTGTTGTTCGAGTAATTTGCAGCGCGGAACCGCGTCACAAACAGCGCCAAGGCTGAGTGTGATCCGCTTGAAGCCCGGCAGCTAGTGCGCTGCCGGGTTGATTATTTGTTATTACAGCGATATTATCTCGCGCCCTATTTCTTGGCTTCCGGGGCGTAGGTAGCTGTCAATTGGAGTCCCACTGAATGGCCCGTATTGCAGGCGTTAACATTCCAGATAACAAGCACACTGTTATCTCGCTGACCTACATCTATGGTGTTGGTCGCACTACTGCGCAGAAAATTTGCGCAGTTGCTGGGGTAAACCCAGCCGCTAAGATCAAGGATCTGAGCGACGAGCAGATTGAACAGCTGCGTGGCGAAGTGGCGAAGTTCACCACTGAAGGTGACCTGCGTCGCGAAATCAACATGAAAATCAAGCGTTTGATGGACCTCGGTTGCTATCGCGGTCTGCGTCATCGTCGTGGTCTTCCAGTACGCGGTCAGCGTACCAAGACTAACGCGCGTACCCGTAAAGGTCCGCGTAAGCCGATCCGCAAGTAATCGCCCCAGCGAATCGACAGGAAAATTATCATGGCAAAACCTGCTGCTCGTCCTCGTAAAAAAGTTAAAAAGACAGTGGTTGATGGCATCGCCCACATCCATGCTTCTTTTAACAACACAATCGTGACCATCACCGACCGTCAAGGTAACGCGCTTTCTTGGGCTACCTCCGGTGGTTCGGGTTTCCGCGGTTCCCGCAAGTCCACCCCGTTTGCTGCTCAAGTAGCTGCTGAACGTGCTGGTCAAGCTGCGCTGGAATATGGCCTGAAAAACCTCGACGTTAACGTCAAGGGTCCAGGTCCAGGTCGTGAGTCTGCTGTCCGTGCTTTGAACGGCTGTGGCTATAAGATCGCCAGCATCACCGACGTGACGCCAATCCCGCACAACGGGTGCCGTCCGCCGAAGAAGCGCCGCGTGTAATCCAGGAGATTGTAAAGAATGGCTCGTTACATTGGTCCAAAATGCAAACTCGCTCGTCGCGAAGGCACCGATCTCTTCCTGAAGAGCGGCGTGCGCGCGATCGAATCGAAGTGCAACATTGAAGCAGCACCTGGTATCCACGGCCAACGCCGCGGTCGCCAGTCCGATTACGGCACCCAACTGCGTGAAAAGCAGAAGGTCCGTCGTATCTACGGCGTTCTCGAGCGTCAGTTCAGCGGCTACTACAAAGAAGCTGCTGGCAAGAAAGGTGCAACCGGTGAAAACCTGCTGCAACTGCTCGAATGCCGTCTGGACAACGTTGTATACCGTATGGGCTTTGGTTCGACTCGTGCCGAATCCCGTCAGCTGGTATCGCACAAGTCGATCAGCGTTAACGGTCAGACCGTAAACGTTCCGTCCTACCAGGTTCGTGCTGGTGACGTGGTCGCAGTTCGCGAGAAAGCAAAAAACCAACTTCGCATTGTCCAAGCTCTCGATCTGTGTGCCCAACGTGGCCGCGTAGAATGGGTAGAAGTAGACACTGAGAAGAAGTCGGGCGTTTTCAAGAACGTTCCTGCTCGCAGTGATCTGTCCGCCGACATCAACGAAAGCCTGATTGTCGAGCTCTACTCCAAGTAAGGGCTAGAAAATAGGTGCATCCATGCAGATTTCGGTAAATGAGTTCCTGACACCCCGCCATATTGATGTGCAGGTTGTCAGTCCAACCCGCGCCAAAATTACTCTCGAGCCTCTCGAGCGTGGTTTTGGCCACACCCTGGGCAACGCGCTGCGCCGCATCCTGTTGTCCTCAATGCCCGGCTGTGCAGTAGTCGAGGCCGAGATTGACGGTGTGCTCCACGAGTACAGCGCCATCGAAGGTGTACAGGAAGACGTAATTGAAATCCTGTTGAACCTTAAAGGTCTGGCTATCAAGCTGCACGGCCGTGACGAAGTTACGCTGACCTTGTCGAAGAAGGGTTCGGGGGTGGTTACCGCTGCCGATATTCAGCTGGATCATGATGTCGAGATCGTTAACCCCGATCACGTAATCGCTAACCTGGCGTCTAACGGCGCCCTGAACATGAAGCTCACCGTAGCTCGTGGTCGTGGTTATGAACCGGCCGACTCGCGTCAGAGCGATGAAGACGAAAGCCGCAGCATTGGTCGCTTGCAGCTTGACTCTTCGTTCAGCCCGGTTCGCCGTATCGCATACGTGGTGGAAAACGCCCGTGTCGAACAGCGTACTAACCTGGACAAGCTGGTTATTGATCTGGAAACCAACGGTACTCTGGATCCTGAAGAGGCTATCCGCCGCGCTGCAACCATCCTGCAACAGCAGTTGGCTGCGTTCGTCGACCTCAAAGGTGACAGCGAACCAGTGGTAATCGAGCAGGAAGACGAGATCGATCCGATCCTGCTTCGCCCGGTTGACGATCTGGAACTGACTGTACGTTCGGCTAACTGCCTTAAGGCGGAAAACATTTACTACATCGGCGACCTGATTCAGCGTACCGAAGTAGAACTGTTGAAGACTCCGAACCTGGGCAAGAAATCCTTGACTGAAATCAAGGACGTTCTGGCCTCCCGCGGTCTGTCCCTCGGCATGCGCCTCGACAACTGGCCGCCTGCAAGTCTTAAGAAGGACGACAAGGCGACTGCCTGATCGTCGTAATCACCGAACGTGAGTTTGGTAAGGAATGAACCATGCGTCATCGTAAAAGTGGTCGTCACCTGAGCCGTACCAGCTCGCACCGCAAGGCCATGTTCCAAAACATGGCGGTGTCGCTGTTCGAGCACGAGCTGATCAAAACTACACTGCCGAAAGCTAAAGAACTGCGTCGCGTTGCTGAGCCGCTGATCACTTTGGCCAAGACAGACAGCCTGGCTAACCGCCGTCTGGCTTTCGACCGTACTCGTTCGAAAGCTATCGTTGGTAAGCTCTTCAACGACCTGGGCAAGCGTTACGCTACCCGTGAGGGTGGCTACCTGCGCATCCTCAAGTGCGGTTTCCGCGCTGGCGACAACGCGCCTATGGCGTACGTCGAGTTGGTTGATCGTGCTACTGCCGGCGAAGCTGTAAGCGCCGAGTAAGACGACAAGCTGCATCGAAGAACCGGGCCTAGTGCCCGGTTTTTTGTGCCTGTAACAAAAGCGCGCTTGATACAAGCTTCCGTGGGTTGTGCTCGGCACTATGGGGGTTGGAGGGTTCGGTAGAAAATATCTATTGATGCCTACAATTTAATGAATTTGTAGACGTCATGTTGATGATCAATACTCCTTCCAAGCCGATTAGCCGGCAGTTCCAAGTCCGACCTGAGGGAAATTGAGCATGAGCCAGAATAAAATCCTTACCACCGCCAGCGGCGCCCCCGTTGCGAACAACCAGAATTCCCGTTCCGCCGGCCCGCGTGGCCCGTTGCTGCTCGACGATTTTCACCTGATCGAGAAGCTCGCTCACTTCAACCGTGAAAACATTCCCGAGCGTCGTGTGCACGCCAAGGGCTCGGGTGCTTACGGTACTTTCACGGTCACTACAGATATCACGCAATACACCAGCGCCAAGCTGTTCGAGTCCGTTGGCAAGCAAACCCCAACCTTCCTGCGGTTCTCCACCGTTGGCGGTGAGCGTGGTTCGGCTGATACCGAGCGCGATCCACGCGGTTTCGCTTTGAAGTTCTACACCGAAGAAGGCAACTGGGACATTGTGGGTAACAACACCCCTGTGTTCTTCATTCGCGATCCTTTGAAGTTCCCGGACTTCATTCACACCCAGAAGCGCTTGCCGCAAAGCAATCTGAAAAGCGCGCAAATGATGTGGGACTTCTGGTCGCATTCCCCTGAGGCGCTGCACCAGGTCACTATCCTGTTCTCGGACCGTGGCATCCCTGACGGCTACCGCCACATGCACGGCTTCGGCAGTCACACCTACAGCCTGATCAACGCCAAAGGTGAGCGTCACTGGGTCAAGTGGCACTACAAGACCAAGCAGGGCATCAAAAACCTGGCGCCGGCTGAAGCTGCACGCCTGGCCGGTACTGACCCAGATTACGCGCAGCGCGATCTGTTCGGTGCGATCGAACGCGGTGATTTCCCGAAATGGCGCGTATGCATCCAGATCATGACCGAGGCCCAGGCCAACGCTCATTACGAGAACCCTTTCGATGTGACCAAAACCTGGTCGCAGAAGGAGTTCCCGCTGATCGAGGTCGGTGAGTTGGAGCTGAACCGTAACCCGCAGAACTACTTCGCTGAAGTGGAACAAGCTGCCTTTGGCCCAAGCAACATGGTTCCAGGCGTCGGCCTGTCGCCAGACCGCATGCTTCAAGGTCGTGTTTTCGCGTACGCCGATGCCCACCGCTATCGCGTTGGCACCAATCACCAGCAACTGCCGGTGAATGCCCCGCGTAACCAGGTGAATAGCTACCAGCGTGATGGTTCGATGGCCTTTGGCAGCAACGGTGGCGCGGCGCCTAACTACGAGCCAAACAGCTACGCCGATGCACCGAAGCAAGCACCCCAGTATGCGGAGCCTGCATTGGCCCTGAATGGCGCGGCTGACCGCTACGATCACCGCGAAGACACCGATTACTACAGCCACGCCGGTGCGCTGTTCCGCCTGATGAACGATGAGCAGAAAGCTTTGCTCACCAACAACATTGCCGGTGCGATGGGTGGCGTTTCCAGTGACGTGGTTCAGCGCCAACTGCAGCACTTCTACAAGGCCGATCCGGCTTATGGAGAAGCAATCGCAAAGGCATTGGGTGTATCGCTTAACTGACTCTAAACGATAAGCAGAACCGCCCTCATTTGGGCGGTTTTTGCGTTATTTCAGCTACTTTTCTCCGAAAAGCATCACTTTTCTGCCGTTGATCCCGTGACCTTCAAGTCATCATGGTTCAAACTACAGACTTTCAAGCAGGGAGATGTAGGGCGATGCAAGGTCACCCCGACGTAATCGATTACCTCAACACGTTGCTGACGGGCGAACTGGCTGCTCGTGACCAATATTTCATCCATTCGCGCATGTACGAAGACTGGGGCTTTACCGAGCTCTACGAGCGTATCAACCACGAGATGGAAGAAGAGGCACAGCACGCCGACGCACTGATGCGCCGTATCCTCATGCTCGAAGGCACGCCGCGTATGCGTCCTGATGATCTGGATGTGGGTACTACGGTGCCTGACATGCTCGCTGCCGACCTGCGCCTCGAGTACAAGGTCCGTGCCGCGCTCTGCAAAGGCATCGAGCTCTGTGAGCAGCACAACGACTATGTCACCCGGGAAATCCTGCGTGTACAGTTGAATGACACCGAAGAAGATCACACTTACTGGCTGGAAAAGCAGTTGGGCCTGATCAAGCTGATTGGCCTGGAGAATTACCTGCAATCGCAGTTCTGATTCCCGGCTACAAAAAAGCCCCTGTCACCGCAAAGTGACAGGGGCTTTTCATTGGGCCCGAAAAAGTCAGGCCCGGTCGCGTTCCAACAATGGTTTCAAGTAGTAGCCGGTGTGCGACTGCGGCATTTCGGAGACTTGCTCCGGTGTGCCCACGGCAATGATCTGGCCACCTTTGGAGCCGCCTTCCGGCCCCAGGTCTACCAGCCAATCGGCCGTCTTGATCACATCAAGGTTGTGCTCGATCACCACTACGGTATTACCGTGGTCGCGCAGGCGGTGCAGCACGTCCAGCAATTGCTGGATATCCGCGAAGTGCAGGCCGGTGGTCGGCTCATCAAGGATATACAGAGTCTTGCCGGTGTCGCGCTTGGACAGCTCGCGAGACAACTTCACCCGCTGCGCTTCACCCCCCGACAGCGTGGTCGCCGACTGCCCCAGTTTGATGTAGGACAAGCCCACGTCCATCAGTGTTTGCAGCTTGCGCGCCAACGCCGGGACCGCGTCGAAGAACACCCGTGCTTCCTCGATGGTCATCTCCAGGGTTTCGTGGATGCTCTTGCCCTTGTACTTGATCTCCAGGGTCTCGCGGTTGTAGCGCTTGCTCTTGCACACGTCGCACGGCACGTAGATGTCCGGGAGGAAGTGCATCTCCACCTTGATCAAGCCATCGCCCTGGCACGCTTCACAGCGCCCGCCCTTGACGTTGAACGAGAACCGGCCCGGCCCGTAACCCCGTGAGCGGGATTCCGGAACCCCGGCAAACAGTTCACGGATGGGGGTGAACAAGCCGGTGTAGGTCGCCGGGTTGGAACGTGGCGTTCGGCCAATCGGGCTCTGGTCGATATCGACCACCTTATCCAGGTGTTCCAGGCCTTTGATACTGTCGTGGGCTGCCGCTTCCAAGGTGGTCGCGCCATTCAGGGCGGTGGCACTCAAGGGGAACAACGTATTGTTGATCAGCGTCGATTTACCCGAGCCGGAAACGCCGGTCACACACGTCAGCAGGCCCAGTGGGATTTCCAGGTCGACATTGCGCAAGTTGTTGCCGCGTGCGCCCTTGAGGTGCAGCGCCAGCTTCTTGTTACGCGGTGTACGTTTGGCCGGCACTTCGATCTTCACACGGCCAGATAAGTACTTACCGGTGAGCGAGTCCGGGTGAGCCATGACTTCAGCCGGCGTACCTTCGGCGACAATATGCCCGCCGTGCACACCCGCGCCGGGGCCGATATCGACCACGTAATCCGCCAGGCGGATCGCATCTTCATCGTGCTCGACCACAATTACCGTGTTGCCGATATCCCGCAGGTGTTTCAGCGTACCCAGTAAACGATCGTTGTCACGTTGGTGCAAGCCAATCGACGGTTCATCGAGGATGTACAACACACCCACAAGGCCAGCACCAATCTGGCTGGCCAGGCGAATCCGCTGGGCTTCACCGCCGGACAAAGTATCGGCACTGCGATCCAGCGACAGATAGTCCAGACCCACGTTGACCAGGAACTGCAAGCGCTCGCGGATTTCCTTGAGGATCTTGTCGGCGATTTCCCCCCGGCGACCGGTCAGCTTGAGTACACCAAAGTACTCGCAGGCATCCCCGATCGGCAGGTTGGTCACCGCCGGCAAGGTCTTCTCGCCCACCCACACATGCCGCGCCTCACGACGCAGACGAGTGCCGCGGCAATCCGGGCAAGGCTGGGTACTGAGGAATTTCGCCAGCTCTTCGCGCACACTGGCCGACTCGGTCTCGCGGTAGCGACGCTCCAGGTTCGGCACGATGCCTTCGAACGGGTGGGAGCGCTTGACGATATCGCCACGGTCGTTCAGGTATTTGAAGTCGACGTTCTGCGAACCGCTGCCGTGCAGGATCACTTTCTGCTGATCCGCCGGCAGTTGGTTGAACGGCACTTCCAGGCTGAACTTGTAATGCGAGGCCAACGACCCGAGCATCTGGAAGTAATAGACGTTGCGCCGGTCCCAGCCGCGTATCGCGCCCTCCGCCAGCGTCAGGTCACCGTTGACCAGTCGCTTGATGTCGAAGAACTGCTTCACGCCCAGGCCATCACACGTCGGGCAGGCACCAGCCGGGTTGTTGAAGGAAAACAGCTTGGGTTCCAGCTCGCTGATGGCGTGGCCGCATATGGGGCAAGCAAAGCGCGCGGAGAAGATGATCTCTTCGCCCGGCTCGTCGTCCATCGGTGCAACCAATGCAATGCCGTCGGCCAGCTTCAGAGCGGTTTCGAAGGATTCCGCAAGGCGCTGCTGCAGGTCGGCGCGCACCTTGAAGCGATCGACTACTACATCAATCGAATGCTTCTTTTGCTTGTCGAGCTTCGGCGCTTCATCCAGCTCATATAGCTTGCCGTTGATGCGCGCGCGCACAAAACCCTGGGCCCGCAGCTCTTCGAAGACGGAAAGGTGTTCACCCTTGCGCTCGCGGATCACCGGCGCCAACAGCATCAGCTTGGCGCCTTCCGGCTGGGCCAGCACCAGGTCGACCATCTGGCTGACGGTCTGGGCTTCCAGGGGAATGTCGTGGTCCGGGCAACGCGGAATACCCACGCGTGCATACAGCAGGCGCAGGTAATCGTAGATTTCGGTAATGGTGCCCACGGTGGATCGCGGGTTATGGGAGGTCGACTTCTGTTCGATGGAGATCGCCGGCGACAGGCCTTCAATGGTGTCGACGTCGGGTTTTTCCATCATCGACAGGAACTGGCGAGCGTAGGCCGACAGCGATTCCACATAGCGACGCTGGCCTTCGGCATACAGCGTGTCGAACGCCAGGGACGATTTGCCGGACCCGGACAAGCCGGTGATGACGATCAGTTTGTCCCTGGGCAGGGTCAGGTCGATGTTCTTCAGGTTGTGGGTTCTAGCCCCACGAATCAGGATCTTGTCCAAGATGGCCTCGCACGGCGGGCGTAAATAATGCCGGAGTATACGGCTAAAGACTGGATGAATATACACTGTCAAAAGGCCGCTTGCAGCCTTAGATGAAAGCTGCGCGGCAAACCGCCGCATATACCCTCTCAATCGATGGGACTGGTAGAATCGCCGCCGGTTCACACGAGGTTTTTCCATGCACGATCCCCACAGCGAACGCATGAGTAGCGGCGAGACCCGAGCGGCAAGCGGTCTGGCCCTGGTGTTCGCCTTCCGTATGCTGGGCATGTTTATGGTGTTGCCGGTGCTGGCGACCTATGGAATGGATCTCGCAGGCGCGACCCCCGCATTGATTGGCCTGGCCATTGGCGCCTACGGTCTGACCCAGGCGATTTTCCAGATTCCGTTCGGGATCATTTCCGACCGCATTGGCCGCCGTCCGGTGATTTACCTCGGGCTGATCGTGTTTGCCCTCGGCAGTGTGCTCGCGGCTCAATCCGACTCTATCTGGGGGGTGATTGCCGGACGGATCCTGCAAGGCGCCGGAGCGATTTCCGCCGCAGTGATGGCTTTGCTATCGGACCTGACCCGCGAACAACACCGCACCAAGGCCATGGCCATGATCGGCATGACTATCGGCCTGTCGTTTGCCGTGGCCATGGTGGTCGGCCCCTTGCTGACCCGTGCCTTTGGCTTGCACGGGCTGTTCCTCGCTACCGGCGGTATGGCGCTGTTTGGCATCGTGATCGTTGCCTTTATGGTGCCGCGCTCCACCGGCACGCTGCAGCATCGCGAGTCGGGCGTCGCACGCAAGGCGCTTTTGCCGACGCTCAAGCACCCGGACCTGCTGCGCCTGGATTTAGGTATCTTCGTATTACACGCGATGCTGATGTGCAGCTTCGTCGCCTTGCCCCTGGCCTTGGTGGAAAAAGCCGGCCTGCCCAAGGAACAGCACTGGTGGGTTTACCTCACTGCGCTGTTGATTTCGTTCTTCGCCATGATCCCGTTCATCATCTATGGCGAGAAAAAACGCAAAATGAAACGAATCCTGCTCGGCGCCGTCACGACGCTGATGCTCACTGAGCTATTCTTCTGGCAGTTCGGCGACAGCCTGCGGGCGCTGGTAATCGGCACGGTGGTGTTTTTCACCGCGTTCAACCTGCTGGAGGCTTCATTGCCTTCGCTGATCAGCAAAGTTTCACCGGCCGGCGGCAAGGGCACGGCGATGGGGGTGTATTCCACCAGCCAGTTCCTCGGTTCTGCACTGGGCGGCATCATGGGGGGCTGGATGTTCCAGCATGGCGGTTTGTCGGTTGTGTTCCTTGGATGCGCCGGGCTGGCTGCACTTTGGCTGGCCTTTGCTGTTACCATGCGCGAACCTCCCTACGTCACAAGCCTGCGTTTGCCGCTATCGCCCGAGGCGATCCGCGAAAGCGGTCTGGTAGAGCGCCTCAAGGCAGTCGTAGGGGTAACAGATGCAGTCGTGGTCGCGGAAGAGGCGGCCATTTACATCAAATTGGACACCGAATTATTGGATCGCGCGACGCTTGAGCAACTGGTCAACCCAGTGCCGACAGCGCGCCCAGCCTAGGAGAACGTTATGGCCCGTGGGGTTAACAAAGTCATATTGGTCGGTACATGCGGCCAGGATCCCGAAGTGCGCTACTTGCCTAACGGTAACGCCGTGACCAACCTGAGTCTGGCGACCAGCGAACAGTGGACCGACAAGCAAACCGGCCAGAAGGTCGAGAAAACCGAATGGCACCGTGTGTCGATGTTCGGCAAGGTTGCTGAGATCGCTGGCGAGTACCTGCGTAAAGGTTCGCAGGTGTACATCGAAGGCAAGCTGCAAACCCGCGAGTGGGAAAAAGACGGCATCAAGCGTTACACCACTGAAATCGTGGTCGACATGCAAGGCACCATGCAACTGCTGGGCGGCCGTCCACAGGGCGATCAACAGGGCCAGGGCGGCATGTCCAACTCGGCACCGCGTCCACAGCAGTCCCGTCCGCAGCCAAGCCAGCAGCCACAGCGTGAGTCGCGTCCAGCGCCACAGCAGGCCGCTCCGCAGCCGGCTCCGGATTTCGACAGCTTTGATGACGATATCCCGTTCTAGGGTGCATTAAAGCCAAAAGCTGCAAACTAAAAAACCGTACCGCCGAGAAGGCCGTGCGGTTTTTTTTGCTTCGCTAACGGTTCAGAGCTGTGCAAAACGCAACATATCTCCGTTGACTCGCTGCTTGTGCGTGTCGGTTAGCCCATGGGGTGCGCCTGCGTACACCAGTAACTGAGCGTGTGGAATCAAGCGCTTGCTCTCCAGAGCCGCAGCCTGAATCGGCACGATTTGATCGTCACCACCATGGATGATGAGCGTGGGTATAGTGAAATGCTTCAAGTCCTCTCGGAAGTCGGTTTCCGAAAACGCTTTGATGCTATCAAAAGTGTTTTTGTGCCCGCCCATGACCCCCTGCATCCAGAATGAGTTGATCAAGCCTTGAGAGGGTTCGACGCCCGCCCGGTTGAATCCGAAAAATGGACCGCTGGCCAGATCAAGGTAGAGCTGCGAGCGGTTGGCGATGGAGTCGGCACGCATGCCGTCGAAAACTTCAATCGGTGTTCCTTGGGGGTTGGTGGCGGTTTTGAGCATCAATGGCGTTACGGCGCAGATCAAACCGGACTTTGCCACACGCCCAGTGCCATGGCGCGCGATATAGCGTGCCACTTCGCCGCCGCCGGTGGAGAAACCGAAAAGGATTACATTTGTCAGATCCAGATGCTCGATCAGCTCCGCTAAATCATCTGCGTAATGGTCCATATCATTGCCGTCCCACGGCTGGCTTGAACGGCCATGCCCTCGGCGGTCATGTGCAATGGCGCGAAAACCGTTGTTGGCGAAATGCAGCATCTGCGATTCCCAACTATCACTATTGAGCGGCCATCCGTGGCAGAACACAACGGGTTGGCCGCTGCCCCAGTCCTTGTAGTAGAGATCGTTACCTTCGCGAGTTTTAAGATAAGCCATGGCGTAGCTCCAACTTGAACGAATTTAATGGGGGGTTAGCCAGTAAATTCGTCCGTGGACACTGCGCTGGCATCTGCATTGACGACCAACAGAACGCGGAGCTTGAGTGGGTCGAAAACGAAAGACTAGTCCAGTTTCGCGGGCGGCGTGTCGGGATGGGATGCGTCTTTTGAAGCCGTGCTGATCACCAACGCTCGGAATCTCTCGAGCACCGACGATGCATCCCCTATCCGCGTCGCCAGATGCAGCGGCGCCACCAGGCTCTGGCACTCCGTCAGCTCCCGATACACGATGCCGTCCCCGCGCAACCGCTGCATCGACGCTGGCACGATGGACACGCCAAGTCCTGCCGCCACCAGGCTCAATGTCGCCGTCATGCGCGGTGCTTCCTGGACCACCTGCGGGCTGAACCCCGCTTCACGACACGCGACCAGAATCGCGTCATACAACCCCAGCCCCACGCGTCGGCGATAAAGCACAAACGATTCGGTCGCCAGTGCCTTCAAGGGTAGGGGAGAGCCTGCATCAAGCGCCAGCGGATGATCGGTGGGCAACGCCAGCAGCATCGGCTCCACCAGGATGGGTTCGTCCTGCAGCGACTGGGTCCCGCTGAGAGGCGAGCGGATAAACGCCGCGTCGAGTTTTTCGTGTACCAATGCGTCCAGCAACTCGCCGGTGCCGGCTTCCTCTAGCACGACTGTTACGCCGACAAAGGTTTCGCGAAACAGCCGCAGCACACTCGGTACAAAAGGATGCAAGGCAGCCGAACTCGTGAAGCCGATGGCCAGCCGGCCACGTTCACCGCGTGCGGCACGGCGGACTACATCCGCGACGCCTTCAGCCTGTGCGAGGATTTCCCGCGCCTCATCCAGCAACGCGAGCCCGGCGGTGGTGGGGCGAACGCCACGGGGCAGGCGCTCCATCAGGACTACACCCAATTCGGCCTCAAGGTTTTGCAACATCCGCGTCAACGGTGGCTGCTGCATGCCCAGGCGTTCCGCCGCGCGGGTGATATAGCCTTCTTCTGCGATGGCAACGAAGGCCTTGAGTTGGCGAAGCTCCAGCATAGGAATACTTTTCAGGTATGGGCGGGCTTCAATCCTGGCATTTGTTCTCATGGCTCACAAGATTTAGGCTGTGGCCAACCTCAAAAAGAAGGAAAGCCGTGATGACCTGGTCAGCCAAGCAATACACGATGTTCGAACAGCAGCGCACCCGTCCCGTCCGTGACCTGGTCGCGGCCATTCCAAACACTGACGTACGCACCGCCGTCGATCTGGGCTGCGGCCCCGGCAACTCCACCGAAGTGCTGGCCGAACGCTTCCCGCAGGCACACGTCACTGGCATGGATAGTTCCGATGACATGCTGGTGGACGCCCGCAAACGGCTGCCGGCGCTGAACTTTGAACTGGCAGATATCGGGGACTGGAAGCCTGCGCACGCTTTCGATGTGATCCTGGCCAATGCATCCCTGCAATGGTTGCCGGACCACGCCACGCTTTACCCGCACCTGGTCCACCAGTTGGGGCCGGGTGGCACGCTGGCAGTGCAAACCCCGGACAATCTCGACGAACCCGCCCATCGGCTCGCCCGCGAAGTCGCGGCTGAGGGGCCATGGTCGGCCAAGATCGGAACGGTCAAACACAACGAGCGCCACACCGCGAGCTACTACTACGAACTGCTGAGCAAACATTGCAGTACCGTCGATGTATGGCGCACCACCTATCAGCACCCATTGGCGGATCACGCAGCGGTGGTGGAGTGGTTCAAGGCGTCGGCCCTGAGACCCTTCCTCGCCCCTTTGACCGACAGCGAAAAAGCTGCCTTCCTGCAGGAATATCAGGCGCGAATTACTCAGGCCTATCCAGCCCTGGCTGACGGCACTGTGCTGCTGCCGTTTCCGCGCCTGTTCATCATTGCCACTGCGTAGGCCGTGGTCACGCTATCGCCGGCAAGCCGGCTCCTACACGGGGGCGAGGAACTCATCGGTCGATACGACGGTTGCGTAGCCGAACGCCAGTGATGCCATATAAGCGTCGTGCACCTGCGCAGCCGGGATCACCTTGCCATTGAACTCCAGATCCCGCGTGGCGCAGGCGTCATGGATCACTGTGACCTTATAGCCCAGGTCCGCTGCTGCACGTACCACCGCGTCGATGCACATATGGCTCATGCTGCCGACCACCACCAGGTCGGTAATGCTGCGTTGTTCCAGCAGTTCGCGCAGGCGGGTTTCGCGAAACGCATTCACAAAGTGTTTAAGCACCACCGGCTCATTGCCTTCGTTCAGCACTTTGCTGTGCAGGTGCGCACCGTCGGAACCCGGCGTGAAGAATGGCGCGTCCTCGGAGGTGAACTCATGGCGCACATGAATCACCGCATCACCCGCCTGGCGAAACGCCTGCAGCACCTGCGCGGCCTTATCTGCTGCGGCGTCCACGCCGTCGAGTGGCCACTTGCCGTGAGGGAAGTAGTCGTTCTGGATATCGATTAGGATGAGCGCTTGCTTGGCCATGTGTGTTGCCTCGTGATGGGTTGATGGGCCCAGTATCTTAGCTGGCGCCCGCACCGGGGATTGGCTGCACCGACAATAACAGGGGGAAAACTGACAATGGCGGTCGTCGAGCTGGGCGTGTTGATCTACCAAGGTGCGCAGTTGGCGGCCGTGCATGGCTTGACCGACTTATTCGGCGTGGCCAACCGCATCGCCGCCGAGCATCAGTCCGCGCAATTGCCGTTGCTGCGGGTCAGCCATTGGCAGGTGGATGTTACCGGCAAACCGGCGCGCGTATTCAGCAGCCATCCTGGCCCTGACCAGCCGATGATGGCCGTATTGGTGCCACCGTCGATTGGTGAGTTTACCGAGGAGCAGGCGCCGCCCGCGCTGCTGGAATGGATCTGCCAGCAACACGCGGCAGGCACGGTGCTGGGCGGTGTGTGCATCGGCTCGATCATGCTGGCGCGCAGTGGCTTGCTCGACGGACGCAGTGCAACCACGCATTGGTCGTCCGCCAAATCCTTCGCGGTCCGTTACCCGGCGGTGCGCCTGGAGGCGGATAAACCCATCGTCGATGACGGCGACCTGATCACCACCGCCGGCTTGATGGCCTGGTCCGAACTCGGCCTGCGGTTGGTCGATCGCCTGATGGGGCCGAGTATCGCGGCCGATACCGCGCGTTTCCTGGTGATCGAGCACAGTGACAGCGCCAGCCAATGCGGCAGCAACTTCGCGCCGATACTCGGCCACGGTGACGCGGCCATCCTCAAGGTTCAGCACTGGCTTCAAGCCAGTGGCGCGGTGGATGTTTCCCTTACGGTAATGGCCCAGGAAGCCGGTTTGGAAGAGCGCACCTTCCTGCGGCGCTTTCGCAACGCGACGGGCTTGAAACCCACCGAGTACTGTCAGCACTTGCGGGTGGGCAAGGCGCGGCAGATGCTCGAATTCACCAATGGCACCATCGACCATATCGCCTGGACCGTGGGTTACCAGGACCCCGGTGCCTTTCGCACCACCTTCAAGAAGATCACCGGCCTTTCGCCCAGCGACTACCGCAGCCGTTTCGGTGTGTGAATCGTGCAGAACGCCGCCGCATTAACGAGTCGTCGTGCAGAATAAAGCAGGCCAACTGCCATCGGTTTTTCGGCAACCGATTGATTTGAATGCATTCCCGTCCGAACGCGCCTTGGCCTGATCTCTGCAACGTTCCCTCTACACACATGGCGGGATGGCCAAGGGGGACGCATGACCCCGACTCAACGCAAGAAACTGGTGGTAGCTCACTCCACACGTGAGGGCGCGCCGCTGCATGAGGTCGAAACCAATCGCGCCCTGGCACGCTGGTTGGCGCAGATTCTCGGGCTCAAATTCGGCGGCAGCTACGACGCTGATCTGCACGCTGGGCGGGCGCTGTACCTGCTGCCCACACAGACTCTCGTCGGCCCGGCCCAGGCCCGAGCGCTGAATATCAAGGGACCGGAGGATCTGTGGGGCGGTTACGTCGACCACGACTTCATCTGCACCAAAGCCATCAGTCATGGCTTGCTCGGCCCTGACGCTAAAGCGCCGGAAGGTTGGTCGGCGTTGTTCTGCGAGCGTGTACGCAATGTCGTGCTGGACGGCTTGAGCGTCTTCGCACTGGAAGACGCGCGGCTCGCAGCCACACGCTTGCTCCACAGCGGCCCCATCCGCTTGAAACCCGTTCACGCCTGCGCGGGCCGAGGCCAGGAAGTTATCCACAGCCTGCATGAATTCGAGGCCGTGCTGGCGCGATCCGACGCCGCAAAACTCTTCAACGAAGGGGTTGTTCTGGAGCAGGACCTGCACGATGTGGTCACTCACAGCGTTGGCCAAAGTTTTATCGGCGATCATGTGTTCAGCTACTGCGGCGAACAATACCTGACAAAAGACGGGCAGGGCGAGGAGGTCTACGGCGGTTCCAACCTGCTGGTGGTGCCGGGTTACTACGAAGACCTATTACAGCTCCAACTGCCGGACGACGTACGCGAAGCCATCGAACAAGCCCAGGTATTCGACACTGCTGCGGATGAAGCCTACCCTGGCTTCTACGCATCGCGACGCAACTACGACATCGCCCAAGGCCTCGACAGTAACGGCCAACGCCGCAGCGGCGTGCTCGAACAATCCTGGCGCATGGGCGGGGCCAGCAGCGCCGAAGTCGCAGCGCTGCAAAGTTTTATCAACAACCCTGGCCTGCGTGCGATCCATGTCTCCTCGGTGGAAACCTATGTGGACCAACCGCTGCCGGCCAATGCCATCGAGGTGTATCGCGGCCCGGCGCAAAGCAGCGAGTTTCTTCTCAAGTACGTGACGGTTACCTCTTATGACGGCTAGAAGCGAAAGCATTGCGATCGATATCGACGACGAACAGATGAGCGGCACCTTCCTCAGTCCCAAGTCCAAAGTCCCCGGCGTGTTGTTTGTGCACGGTTGGGGCGGCAGCCAGGAGCGCGACCTGGAACGCGCCAAAGGCATTGCTGGCTTGGGTTGCGTGTGCCTGACCTTCGACCTGCGCGGGCACGCCGGCACCGGTATTCCATTGTCCCGCGTCACCCGCGAAGACAACCTGCGCGACCTGCTGGCGGCCTATGACCGACTGCTGTCGCACCCGGCCATCGACACCTCGGCAGTGGCAGTGGTGGGTACCAGTTACGGCGGCTACCTCGCGGCGATTCTCACCTCATTGCGCCCGGTGCGTTGGCTGGCGCTGCGCGTACCGGCGTTGTACCGCGATCAGGAATGGCTAAAACCCAAGCGTGATCTGGATAAGGCCGACCTGATGGATTACCGCAGTACGTTGGTCCACGCCGAAACCAATCGCGCCTTGCACGCGTGTTCGGCGTTTACCGGTGATGTGTTGATCGTCGAATCGGAAACCGATGACCACGTGCCCCACGCCACCATCATGAGCTACCGCGCGGCGTGCCAGCAGACCCACTCCCTGACCCACCGAATCATCGACGGCGCCGACCATTCCCTCAGCGATCCGGTGTCCCAGCAGGCCTACACCTCGATCCTGGTGGACTGGATTACCGAGATGGTGGTGGGCGAACGGTTGAGCATTATCCAGTCCCAGTAAAGCGTTCAAGCGGGTGTTTTCTTCACCCGCAACGCCTTCGCCTTGGCCTCCACACCGAGGTACATCACCAGCGCGATCAGCAGCGGCAAGATGAAGTAAATCGCCCGATACGCGATCAACCCGGCCAGCAAACTGCCCCGCGACGCCTCATGCTGCAACAGTGCAATAAATACCGCCTCCAGCACGCCCAGCCCTGCCGGAATATGGGTGAGCACTCCGGCAATCGCGCTGATCAGCAACACGCCCAGTACCAGTGGATAGTCCAGTTTGGCCGGCAGCAGGGTGAAAATCACCGCCGCCATCAGCGACCAATTCAACGCGCCCAGCAGCAACTGCAAGCACGCCATACGCACTGACGGCAGGTTAATTTCCATGCCGCGAATCGTCCACGCACGTTTCTTCGAAAACTGGCAGGCCACCAGATAACCCAGGCTGGCCAGTACCAACAATGCACCAATGCCTTGCAAGGCCGTGGTGCTGACCTTCCACCCCGGCGGCATGGTCACCAGACCGCTGCTGAACACCACCCCGGCAATCGCCATGTAGCCAAACCAATTGGTGGCCAGGCTCAGGCCGAGGATCTTGGCGATATTGCCGGTGCTCACGCCCAGGCGCGAATACAGCCGATAACGCATGGCGATGCCGCCGACCCACGCGCTCAAGTTGAGGTTGAAGGCGTAGCTGATGATGCCCACGGGCAGGATCTGCTTCCACACCAGGTTCTGGCGGATGTAGGTGCGGCCGATCAAGTCGAAGCTGGCGTACACCAAAAAGCTGCACAACGTCAGCGCTCCGGCTACCACCAGCGTGCGCACCTTGAAGTCGCCCAGGGTCTGCACCACTTCGCTCCAATCGATGCGCCGCGCGAGCAGGGTGAACAGCACGATCAGCACCAGGAAGAAGACGATGGTCAGCGGTTTCTTCCAGCGCTTGAATCGGGATTCAGCGGTCATTGGCCTGGCTCTCGATGGGTTTCAAGCGTGGCTTGTGCGCCGGCAGCCAGCCCGTCAACGCCGGGAAGTGGCGCATCACATGAAACACCAGGAAACCCACCGTCAATCGCCAGAGCCACAGGCGCGGTTTGCGGTTTTCCGGCATGGTCTGGCAGTGGTCTTTGGCGAGTGTTTCCAGGCGTTCGTAAAGTTGTTGATTGAACGCGCGGTCACGAACCAACACGTTGGCTTCCAGGTTCAGCGACAGGCTCAACGGGTCGAGGTTGCTCGAACCCACGGTGCTCCATTCGTCATCCACCAACGCCACCTTGCCGTGCAGCGGGCGCTGGCAGTATTCGTGGATGACCACGCCATCTTTGAGCAGATAGTCGTAGAGCATCCGCGCCGCCAGCTTGGCCAGCAGCACGTCGGGCTGGCCCTGCATGATCAGTTGCACCTGCACGCCACGGCGCGCAGCGTTGCGGATTTCCCGCAGCAGGCGGTAGCCGGGGAAGAAGTAGGCGTTGGCGATCACTACGCGTGTTTGCGCCTTGCTCAGCGCGTGGATGTACGCCTCTTCAATGTCATCGCGATGCTGCACGTTGTCGCGGTAAATCAAGCGCACCAGGCCATCGCCCTGGTCGGTAGACCACAGCGAAGGCCGCTGCTGGCGCCGTCGCCAGCCACGTCGCGTACGCACCTGGCGACCACTTTGCGCCAAGGCAAAATGATGCAGGTCGGCCACTGCCGGGCCTATCACTTGAACGGCGTAATCCTGCTTGGCTTCGGGGCCAAAGTCCCCCAAGTGATCGGCAGAAAAATTGATTCCGCCGATAAACGCGATTTCCGCATCCACCACCACAATCTTGCGGTGCAGGCGGCGAAACCAGTTGGTGCGAAAACCCAGGGTCTTGGACGCCGGGTCAAACATCTGCACCGTCACCCCAGCGTCCGCCAACTCGCCCAGAAATGACGGACTCAGTTCGCCACAGCCAAAGCCATCGAGGCTCACCACCACCTTGACTCCACGCTGTGCGGCCTCGATCAGGATGCCGTGCAGCTCATGGCCCACCTTGTCTTCGAAAAGAATGAAGGTCTCCAGCAGAATCTCCCGTCGGGCCGCGCGCAGGGCTTCGAAGACCTTGGGAAAATACGCCTCGCCGTTCTCCAGCAGTTCGACCTGGTTACCCCTCTGCCAGCCGTAGTCCAGGTCGCGGGCCTTGGCTTCGTCCGGCGGCTGGTCGGTGGAGATATGTTCAACGGCCACGTTCATAGCTCGACCTCCACCGACAGCGGCACATGGTCGGATAAATGAGACCAGGGCCGCGTTGTCAGCACACGAGGGTTATGCACCTTCAGGTTACGCACGTAAATCCGGTCCAGCGGCAACAATGGCAGGCGCGCCGGGAAGGTGCGTGCGGGCTTGCCGTGAACCTCGACGAACACCTCCTTCAGGCCGGCCTTGCTCAGGTCGGCCTTCTGGCGCCAATCGTTGAAATCACCGGCCACCACCAGCGGCGCATCGGCTGGAATCTCGCTGATACGCTGCTCGATCAAGCGCAGTTGCTGCTGGCGGTGCACTTCGCGCAAGCCCAGGTGGATACAGATCGCATGGATCTCCTGGCCGGTGCCCGGCAGGCGCAGCACGCAATGCAGCAGGCCACGGTTTTCATGGCCGCTTTGGGAGATATCGAGGTTGTCGTAGCGCACGATCTGGAATTTCGACAGCAGCGCGTTGCCGTGGTCGCCGTGGGGGTAGACCGCGTTGCGGCCGTAGGCGAACTGCGGCCAGATGCTGTCGGCGAGGAATTCGTACTGCGGCATGTTCGGCCAGTCGCTGAAGCGCTGGGGATGGCGCTCGTGGGTGCCGTGGATTTCCTGCAAAAACACCATGTCGGCGCCCACACTGCGCACCGCTTCACGCAGCTCGGGCAGGATGAAACGTCGATTCAGGGCGGTGAAGCCCTTGTGGATATTGACCGTCAGCACCGTGAAGCGAGTGATGGCGACGCTGGGGGTGATGGGCACCCAGTCAGGAATCGCAGCCATGATTGCTCCTGTGAAAGAAGTGGGGGCCTGGCCCCCGTTTATGGCTGACTCTGATTTTTGGCTGAAAGTTTCCAGCGTCCTACAGACGGCATAAAGATGCCGCTGAAGGGGAACGATCAAGGCGCAAACCCGTCAGTTCCTTACAGACCCTTCTGAAGGAGCTCGGTGTTTTGCTGAATCTCAAGACTGCATTACTGCTCGGTGCGCTGCTGTTTTGCGGCAGTGGCGCACTGCAAGCGGCGGCCACCGCGCCGGAACCTGAAGCGCCGGCCAAGCCGGAATTGCTGGTGGAGGGCGGGCTGCTGGGGGCTATCAGTTCCAGCATTGATGACGTACAGCAAAAGCTCGACCTCAATCAGAACCTGATCGATGAATGGCGCCTGCGGGCGGATCGAGCGGCAGACGAGGTGGGGCGGCTGGTCGACCAGACCGCTGCGCGCTCACCCTGGAGCGTGGCGGGGGATTTCCTGCTGTTGTCCGGCGTGTGGGTCGGCGCTTTCGTGGCGATGACGCTGTTGGGGCGATTTATCGTACAGCGCCTGGGCCGCCGTTCGTTCTTCGAGCGGCGCGAACGCCTGCTGGCGGTGCTCGGGTATGTGATCCCCTATACGGTTCCCGCGCTGATATGCCTGCCGCTGACCCTGTATGTCAGTCACTTCCTACCCACCTCCGTGGGCCGCGCGCTGGCGCTGTGCTTTGCCTATGCCACCAGCAGCGGCATCTTTTCCACATCAATGCTGCTGTGCGTTATTGTGATGTTCAACGTCGGACACAAGCGCCCGGCGGTACGGATCATTCGCAGCTACTGCCCCAGACCGTTGTTCCTGATCGGCTTCCTCGCCGCCCTCAGCGATGCGCTGACCAGCCCGCAAATCGCCCGTCAGTTGGGCGGCAATATCACCAGTAGCATTGCCGTATTTACCGGGCTGTTTGCGGCGGTGATTTTCGGCATGCTGGTGATCCGGCTGCGTCGTCCGGTCGCCCATCTGATCCGCAATCGGCCTCTGGCTCAGCGCCTAAAACACCCGGCACTGCAACAGTCGCTGCGAATATTTTCCGGCCTGTGGTACTGGCCAATCCTGCTGATGGTGCTGGTGTCGGCGATCAACCTGATTGGTGCTGGTGACGACAACCAGAAAGTCCTGCGCTGTGCGCTGTTCACCACGATCCTGCTGATCGGCACGGTGTTCCTCAGCACCGTGCTGCAACACCTGTTCAAGTCCCGCAGCCAAGTGGCGATCCAACGCAGCAGTGCGTACAAGGAACGCTTCCTCAGCCTGTTGCACGCGATCCTGCGCATTGTCATGGCCATCGCGTTTATCGAAATTCTCGGGCGGATCTGGGGCGTGTCGCTGTTCGAGTTCGCCCAACGCAATTCGGTGGGGCGGGCCATCAGCGATTCCCTCAGCAGCATCGGCCTGATCCTGCTGATGACCTGGCTGTTCTGGGTGGTGCTCGACACGGCGATCCAGGAAGCGCTGAAACCGCCGGTCAACAAGCGCTCCAGTCGCCAACCGAGCACGCGGGTGAAAACCATCCTGCCGCTGCTGCGCAATGCGGTGAAAATCATTCTGGTGGTGATTTGTGCGATTACCACCATGGCCAACCTCGGCATCAACGTCGCGCCGCTGCTGGCCGGGGCCGGGGTGGTCGGCCTGGCCATTGGTTTTGGCTCGCAGCAATTGGTGCAGGATGTAATCACCGGGCTGTTCATCATTATTGAAGACACCCTGTCCATTGGCGATTGGGTGGTACTCGACTCCGGCCATGCCGGCACCGTCGAAGGCTTGACCATCCGCACCCTGCGACTGCGCGACGGCAAGGGTTTTGTGCATTCGGTGCCGTTCGGACAGATCAAGGCGGTCACCAACCAATCGCGGCAATTTGCCTACGCGTTCTTCTCGGTGCAGTTCACCTACGACACGGACGTGGACAAGGCGGTGGAGCTGATCCGCGAGGCGGGGCAGTCAATCCGGGATGATGTGTTCCTCAAGTACAACCTGCAAGGGCCGCTGGAGGTGTTCGGCGTCGACAAGATGGACCTCAACGGCGTGGTGCTCACGGCGCAGTTCCGCACGGTGTCAGGCGGGCAATATGCAGTAAGCCGCGCATTCAACCAGCGCCTGAAAAAGCTTGTGGATAACTGTGACGAGGTGTATTTCGCGCAAACTTATCCACAGCAGGTCATGGTGCCTGCGCGGGCGGCCCTTGAGCATGAACCGACGGAGGCGGGCGCGAAGACAGTTAATCCGTGACGGTTGCGCTACAAACCCGCAAAATGCAACGATTCTGGCCAAGACCAGAAAACCTTCGTTCCAAACAGACCGGGCCTGCTCAATCTATGCGAATGCGCCTTATGTTACTGGGCGGCGGGAATGCCCTCGGGCAGGCGCTGATTCGCCTCGGTGCAGAGGAAGACATCGGTTTCCTCGCACCCAAACCGCCCCAAGACGGCTGGGATGCCGCGAGCCTCACCCAATTGCTCGACGACACCCGTCCCGATGCGTTGATCAACCTCGCCTACTATTTCGACTGGTTCCAGGCCGAAGCGGTCAGCGAAACCCGTCTGGCCGCCCAGGAGTTCGCTATCGAACGCCTGGCCGAGTTGTGCCAGCACCACAACATCACTTTGCTGCAACCGTCCAGCTACCGCGTGTTCGATGGCTCCCGCGCCACCGCCTACAGCGAAAAGGACGAGCCGGTGCCCCTGGGCTTGCGCGGCCAGGCGTTGTGGCGCATCGAGCAGAGTGTGCGCGCCACTTGCCCGCAACATGTGTTGCTGCGGTTTGGCTGGCTGCTGGATGACAGTGTCGACGGCACTCTGGGGCGCTTCCTGGCCCGGGCGGAGAAACCGGATGAATTGCTGATGGCGGACGACCGTCGCGGCAACCCGACGCCGGTGGACGATGCAGCGCGGGTGATCATCTCGGTGCTCAAGCAGCTCGATTGTGCGGCGCCGCTATGGGGCACCTATCACTACGCCGGCCAAGAGGCCACCACACCGTTGGCGTTGGGCCAGGCGATCCTCACCGAAGCGCGCAACTTTCACCCGCTGGCGATCGAATCCCCTACCGCCCAGGCGCACGCGGCCCGGCCGGATGCGAGCGAAGAACCGCAACACGCGGTGCTCGCCTGCAAGAAAATCCTTCACACCTTCGGCATCAAGCCACGGGCATGGCGGGCGGGGTTGCCAGCGTTGCTGGATCGGTTCTACCGCCATAGCTGAAGCCAACACAAACCCAAATGTGGCAGGGGGGCTAAATGTGGGAGGGGGCTTGCCCCCGATAGCGGTGTATCAGCCAATGAATCGGTTGACTGACACTCCGCCATCGGGGGCAAGCCCCCTCCCACATTTGTTATTGCGTGTTGGTTAGAACTTGTAGCCAATACCCACCATGTAAACCATCGGGTCCACGTCCACATTGACCTTGGCGCGAGTGCCCGGTGCCACGCCATTGTTTTCCACGGTGGCCTTGGTGCTGATGTCGATGTAGCGCGCCTGGGCGTTGATCATCCACTTGTCGTTGATCATGTAGTCAGCGCCGATCTGCGCAGCCCAGCCCCAGGAGTTTTCAGCCTTGAAGTTGCTGAAACCTGCGCCTTGGGCACGGCTGCCGACGTGTTCGTCGTAGATCCAGGTGTAGTTGATACCGGCGCCCACGTACGGCTGGAAGGCCGATTTGTTGTCCAGTGGGTAGTACACGACGCTCAGGGTCGGCGGCAGGTGTTTCAGGGTGCCGAGCTTGCCGTTGGCCGGGCTCAGGGCGGTGCCTTTGATCTTCACATCATGCTCGAACGGCGTGGCAGCCAGCAGTTCGATACCGACGTGGTTGGTCAGCATGTAGGCGAAGTTCAGGCCCAGTTGGGTGTCACTGCTCATGGTCGCCTTGCCGCCCAGGTTGGTGCCTGCCAACGGGCCCTGGTCAACTTTGACGTGGCCGCTGTCCGCCTTCGGGTTCACGGTGATTGCACCGGCGCGCACCAGAATGTCGCCGGCTTCGTGAGCGTGTGCAATGGGGGCGACGAGGGCGAGCGCGAAGAGGGACGCGCCGAGCAGAGACTTGTTCATGGGAGCTCCAAAGGACGTTTAAAAGTTGTACGTCCAATGGTAAAGATCGTTCCGTCCGGTCTTTTGACTCAGCTCAATGAAAGGGCGATCAGCCTTATTCAGGCAGCTCGTACATG
Source organism: Pseudomonas reactans (assembly GCF_013387025.1). Classification (NCBI taxonomy): domain Bacteria; kingdom Pseudomonadati; phylum Pseudomonadota; class Gammaproteobacteria; order Pseudomonadales; family Pseudomonadaceae; genus Pseudomonas; species Pseudomonas reactans. The sequence goes on from NZ_JACAQP010000013.1 coordinate 54,222, forward strand.
TAAATTTTCTCGGCTTCCATCTGGTAACCGGCATCGGCCAGCTCGCTGGTGGACGGTTTGACCTGCATCGCACCTTCGATCCAGTACGGCTGGTACAGCTCATCGAGCTTCACGCCGATTTCGCTTTTGACATGCACGATCTGGTTCGACGGCGGCGGCGGCACATGGATGCACGCGCCGAAATACGGCACCAACAAGAATTCGGTGGTGCGCCCGTTTTCGCTGACTTCCAGTGGCACGATGTAGCCGGGCAAGCGAATGTGTTGGCCATTGAGCCCTGGTACTACAGGCGCGTTGGGCATTTCCTGCTTGGCGGCCGGCGCTGATTCCAGGGCATCCGCCATGCCGGAGAGGTTGTGCAGCGGTTGCATGTTCGGCACTTCCGGCTCGGCATCCGGTGGAATCAGCTCCGACCACGTCAGCTCTTTGGGCTCGGCGGCCCACGCGGGCAGGGCGATCAGCAGAAACAATGCAAACAGGATGCGACGCATCAAGGCCTTCCTCATAAACGTATGGACAGGCCATCGGCCAGGGATTGCCGATAGGCGCGCCACGCGGGCACGCTGCCCATCAACAGCGCGGCGCCCAGGATACCGGCGAGCAGCGTCCATTCATATTCGCTGGGCCACGACATCGGAAGGTCCAGGCCGTAGTTGGCCTGCAGATACCCGCGCGAGGCGGCGATGCAGACGTAGAGCAAGCCAACCCCCGCTACCACGCCAGACAAAGCCAGGGCGAAGGCCTCGAAAATCAGCAGTGTCGCGATATGCCAGGGACGTGCGCCCACCGAACGCAAGATCGCCATTTCGCGGCGCCGTTCGTTGAGGCTGGTAAGGATCGCCGTGAGCATGCCGATCAAGCCGGTGAGCACCACGAACAGTGAGATCACGAACAGCGCTTTTTCGGCGGTGCCCATCATGCTCCACAGCTCTTGCAGCGCTACGCCGGGCAGGATCGCCAGCATCGGCTCGCCACGAAATTCGTTGATCTCCCGTTGCAGGGCGAAGGTGGAAATCTTGTTGTTCAGACCGAGCATGAACGCGGTGATGGCCTGTGGCGTGAGGTCCATGTTGCGCGCCTGGTCGGCACTGATGCGGCCTTTGCCTTGGGCCGGTACGCCGTTGTGCCAGTCGATATGGATCGCTTCCATGCCGCCGAGGCTGATGTGCAATGTGCGGTCCACTGGCGTGCCGGTGCGCTTGAGAATGCCGACCACGGTGAAGGGTTTGTCATCGTGTTTCACCAGGCTGACCACTGCCACGCCATGGGCCAGCACCAGTTTGTCGCCGAGTTTGTAGTGCAGCGCGTCAGCGACTTCGGCACCGAGCACCACTTCAAACGGGTCGGTGGCGAAGGCGCGGCCGCTGGCCAGTTCAAGGTTTTGCTTGCGGCCGTATTGGTAGTGCTCGAAGTAGGATTCGTTGGTGCCCATCACGCGGTAGCCGCGATGGGAGTCACCGAGGGAAATCGGGATGGCCCATTTCACCTGGGGGCTGGCGGCGAAATGCTCGAAGCTGTCCCAGCGGATGTTGTTGGTGGCGTTGCCGATGCGGAATACCGAGTACAGCAGCAGGTTTACCGAGCCGGAACGCGCGCCGACGATCAGGTCGGTGCCGCTGATGGTGCTGGCGAAACTGTTGCGCGCCTCGACGCGCACGCGTTCCACCGCGAGCAACAGGCATACCGACAAGGCGATGGCGAAGGCGGTGAGGATCGCGGTAAAGCGGCGGTTAGCCAGGCTGGCCATGGCTAGACGGAACAGATACATCTCAAACCTCTGCGGGCGTGGCGGCGCGATTGAGTTCGGCCAGCGACAGGTTGCGGTCGAACAACGAAGCCAGGCTCTGGTCATGACTGACAAACAACAGGCTGGCGCCGGCTTCACGGCATTCGGCGAACAACAACTGCAGGAAGGCTTCGCGGGCGTCGTAGTCCAGGGCCGAAGTGGGTTCGTCGGCAATCACCAGTTCCGGTTGGCCGATCAACGCGCGGGCAGCGGCGACCCGTTGTTGCTGGCCGATGGACAGCGAGTCGGCGCGGCGCTCCAGCAGGGCTTTGTCTTTCAACCCAAGGTGTGCGAGTAAAGCGGCGGCGGCCTGGTCGACACTGCCGTGGCGCTGTTTCGCCCGTTGTGCACGCAACTTGGAAAAGTGGCAGGGCAACTCGACGTTCTCGTGCACCGACAGGAACGGCAGCAGGTTGAACTGCTGGAAGATGTAGCCGGTGTGGTCGACGCGAAAACGGTCGCGGGCGCCGGCCGACAGCTCGGTCAGCTCATGGCCGAGCAGGCGGATGCTGCCCTGGCCGGGTTTCTGCACACCGCCGAGCAGGCCCAGCAGCGTGGTTTTGCCACTGCCGCTCGGGCCCTTGAGAAACAGGGTTTCCCCCGCTTCCAGGCGGAACGCGGGGATGTCCAGCAACTGGGGGTGACCGGGCCAGTTGAAGCCCAGGTCACGCAGTTCGATCAATGGGTGGGTCATGTGAACTCAGAACTTCAGGGTGGCTGCTGTGGCCGTCGCTTCAACACCTTGCTGGCCGCTCGGACCGATCAGTTGTACCTGAATTTTCTGGGTGGCGGGGAAGGTCTTGAACACCTGGGTCAGGTCAAGGTTGCTCAGGGCCGTCGGCGTGGCGCAGGTGAACTGGTAGTGGGCGTGGATTTCGCTGTGGTCGTGATGATGCTCATGGGCAGCCGCGCCTTTGCCGTCGGTGGCGTGGTCATCATCGTCGTCGTCATGATCCGCTTCCGGCTTGTCGCCGAACAACGGGCTGTTGAGTTCCTGGCTGCTGACCACGCAACCGGCGCCCTTGGGCAAGTTGAACAGGGCGATAGGGTTTTCCAGCTGTTTGCGCACGGCGGCGACCTTGGCTTTGTCTGCCGGAGTGGTGGCCAGGTGTTCGAAACCCACCAGGTTCATCGCCGGGCTGTCCAGCTCCAGCTCCAGGGCCTGGCCGTCGAGCACCGCGTTGAGGCGACCGACGCCATGTTCGTGGGCGCCAAGGCTGCCGTGTTCATGGTCGTGATCATCATGAGCGTGGGCAACCGCCAGTGGCAGCAGGGCAAACGGCAAAGCAAGCAACAGACGGCGCATGAGAAGGCTCCAGAACATGAAAGTTTTGTTATGTGATCTTATAACAATTACCGCTGAGTTTGACCGCCCGCTTGGCGTTGCGCAAGCCGCATGGGAGCATGCTTGTCAGAAAAGTGCAGGAGTAAGGACGATGTTGCGAATTCGTGGAACGGTCGGTGACTTGCCGGTGGACTTGACCCTGGAGCTGGACGACGGCGATTGGGCACGGCTGGGCGCGCAGTTGCAGGCGACGCCTGTCCCCGCCGCAGCGCCAGTGGCACCGGTGAAGCAGAATGACGACCTGTGGCAGAACGCCCAGGACCTGTTGCGCAAAGCCGGGCAGCTCAGCGGCCTGGAGTTGCTCGATCAGTTGGAAGGTTTGGCCGGCGATGCGGCGTCAGGCAAGCGCCTGCTGGTGCGCTTGCGCCACAGTTCGAAGGTGAAAGTGGCCAGCGGCGCCGATACGCCGCTGTACAGCTGGGTCGGCGATTAGTACAGCGCGGCAAACAACTTGCGGCGGTACACGGTTACCAGCGGGTGATCATTGCCCAGCAGTTCGAACACCTGCAGCAAGGTCTTGTGTGGCAGGCCTTCGCTGTAGCTGCGGTTGCGGATGAACAGCTTGAGCAAACCCTCCAGCGCCGCGTCGTACTGCTGGCGCGCCAGTTGCTGGATCGCCAGTTGGTAGGCCGCTTCGTCATCCTGCGGGTTTTGCGCCAGGCGGCTTTTCAGCTCGGCGGCGTCCGGCAGATCGGCAGCCTGACGCAGGAAGGTAATCTGTGCCTTGGCCCCTGCGAGGGCGGCTTTGTGGTCGTCGCTTTTTACCGCGTCCAGCACGGTCTGGGCTTCGCCCAATTCACCGCGCTCGGCCAGGCAGCGTGCGTAGAGAATCAGCGCCGCAGCGTTGGTGTTGTCCTCGCCCAGCAACGTCACCAGCACGGCTTCGGCATCGCTGATACGACCTTCGGCAAACAGCGCCTGGGCCTGCTCCAACGGATCCGCTGCCGCCGGTGGCGGCATCTGTACATGCGGCTCCAACATCGCGCGCACCGCCGACTCCGGCTGCGCCCCGGCAAACCCGTCCACCGGCTGGCCGTCCTTGAACAGCACCACCGTCGGCAGGCTTTGAATGCCAAAGCGCGCAACGATATCCTGCTCGGCCTCGCAATCGATCTTGGCCAGCAGCAACTCACCCTGATAACTCTCGGCAACTTTCGCGAGCATTGGCATCAATGCCTTGCACGGCGCGCACCACTCGGCCCAGAAATCCACCAGTACGGGTTTTTTGAAGGAGTTCTGGATCACTGCCTGGTCGAAGGTGGCGGTGGTGACATCGAAGATATACGGCGTGGGCTGACTCATGGGGCGTCTCGAATAAAGCGGGAATGGGGCAACTATAAGGGCTGGCGAGCCAGGCTGAAAGTGCGGTGGATTCGGCACCGCTTTTGCGAGCAAGCCCGCTCCCACAGGGGGAATGCGGTCACATGTGGGAGCGGGCTTGCTCGCGAAGGTCTCAAGAGCGCCGGGAATGGTAAAGACTCACCTTGCGAAACTCCCAAGGCTCCGCCAGATCCGGCAATGTCAGTGCATCAAGACTCTCCAGCCGCCGATAATCCGGGTGCTGAAAGTCCCTCACGCGCGAATCCGCCACCAACGCTTCGCGGCCTCGCGTGAGGAACTGATCCAGCAGCGGCAGGTTCGCCCGGTCGTAGAGCACATCGGCCACCAGGATCAGGTCGAAGCGATCGGCTTCGGCAAAAAAGTCTGCCGAATAACCCAGCTCAACTCCATTGAGTTCGGCATTCGCCCGGCAGGACGCCAGCGCCAGTGGGTCGAGGTCACACGCCACCACCTCCAGCGCGCCGGCTTTGACCGCCGCAATCCCGGCCACGCCGGAGCCCGCGCCAAAATCCAGCACGCGCTTGCCCGCGACCCACTGCGGGTTCGCCGCCAGGTAGCGAGCCAGCGCCAAGCCACTGGCCCAGCAAAAACTCCAGTAGGGCGGTTCGTGCAGGATGCGCCGGGTTTCCTCGGGGCTGAAGGCGCGGTCCATGTTGTCCGCATCCAGCAGCCACAACGACAACGCAGTACCCGGCAGCGGGCAGGCCACCAGGTGCGCGTCGCCGATCAGTTCGCTCAGCGCGGCTTGCAGGCCCAGCGGTGGCGTCATGGTGCCTTGACGAGTTGCAGGGGGCCGGTGGTCTGGGTGATCGCCTGGGTGATGCGCACGGCGGGCAGGTGCAGGATCAGTTGGCCGGACTGGCTGGCGCGGCCGCGCAGTTCAACCCGCGCACCGGCCGGGAACGCCTCGGGGTTGAAGCGCAGGCGGAAGGCCAGGGGCTTGCCGTTGCCGCTCAACACGCTGCTTGCGAGCAGTTGTTGCGGGCGCGAACGGTCATCGATCACCAGCAGCGCCATCTCGACTTCGGCGCCTGCCGGAATGTTGGTCAGGCTGCCGCTGATTTCGCGTTGATAGGCGGGCAGGGGGCCAAGGTCTTCAATGCCGGGGACTTTTTTCTCTTGTGCCGGTGTGGGCTGAGGTGCGGCCGGCTTGGGGGCTTCGCTGCTGCAGGCGACCAGGAAACTGAACAGGGTGAGCAAAACAAGTGGTCGTAACTGCATGTACGGCTCCAGAAAGGACAAAATCCGTGGCTTTAAAAATATGAAACATAATAGTCAGCCTATATACCGTAAAGGCTATGGCTTGTCTTGCCACGGGGATGCGCTACCATGGCCCTCCCTTTATTTGTTGCCTGCCTACCATGCACTGTCCCTTCTGCGGTGCCAACGACACCAAGGTCATTGACTCGCGTCTGGTCGCCGAGGGCGATCAAGTGCGTCGCCGGCGCGAATGCCTGGCCTGCGGTGAACGTTTCACCACCTTCGAAACCGCCGAACTGGTATTGCCACGTCTGATCAAGTCCGACGGTAGCCGCCAGCCTTTCGACGAAGAAAAACTGCGCGCCGGTATGCAGCGCGCCCTGGAAAAACGCCCGGTGAGTGTCGAGCGGCTGGAGGCGGCGCTGGTGCACATCAAGCACAAGCTGCGCGCCACCGGCGAACGCGAGGTCAAGAGCCTGGTGGTGGGAGAGCTGGTGATGGGCGAGCTGCAAAAGCTCGACGAAGTTGCCTACATCCGTTTCGCCTCGGTGTATCGACGCTTCCAGGACCTCAACGAGTTCCGCGAAGAGATCGACCGCCTGGCCCGTGAGCCTGTCAAAGAATGAACCCACCATCTGCCGAACAAGCTGTGCTCGACGCCCATTACATGGCCCGCGCCCTGGAACTGGCGCGCAAGGGCCTGTACACCACCCATCCCAACCCGCGTGTGGGTTGTGTGATTGTGCGGGACGGGCAGATTGTCGGCGAAGGCTGGCATGAGCGGACCGGCGAACCCCATGCCGAACCGAACGCCCTGCGCGCCGCCGGAGCCAAAGCCCGTGGCGCCACGGTGTATGTGACCCTCGAACCGTGCAGTCACCACGGGCGTACGCCGCCCTGCGCGGATGCGTTGGTCACCGCCGGTGTCGCTCGCGTGGTGGCCGGGATGCAGGACCCGAACCCGGAAGTCGCGGGGCGCGGCATGCAGCGCCTGGCTCAAGCTGGTATCGAAGTCCGTAGCGGTGTGTTGGAAGCTGAAGCACGCGCGCTGAATCCGGGTTTCCTCAAGCGCATGGAACACGGCCTGCCCTTTGTGCGGGTCAAGCTGGCGATGAGCCTGGACGGCCGCACCGCCATGGCCAGTGGCGAAAGCCAATGGATCACCGGTCCGGCTGCCCGCGCCGCTGTGCAACGCCTGCGCGCCGAGGCCAGTGTGGTGCTGACCGGCGCCGACACGGTGCTGGCCGACGGTGCTCGCCTGACCGTGCGCGCCGCCGAACTCGGCCTGGATGAAGCCACCACCGCCCTGGCCATGTCGCGTCCGCCGTTGCGCGTGCTGATCGACGGCCGCCTGCGGGTGCCGCTCAATGCGCCGTTTTTCAAGGCTGGCCCGGCGTTGGTCATCACCTGCGTGACCGCGGAAAACCAGTTCCCGCGTGGCCCCGAGTGCCTGGTGGTGCCGGGCGTCGACGGCCAGGTCGACCTGCGCTCGGCGCTGGTGGCGCTGGCGGCCCGTGGCGTCAACGAAGTACTGGTGGAAGCTGGCCCAAGCCTGGCCGGTGCGTTTGCCCAGCAAGGCCTGGTGGATGAGTACGTGATATTCATCGCCGGCAAATTCCTCGGCTCCGCCGCGCGGCCTTTGTTGGACTGGCCGCTTGAGAAACTGGCCGACGCCCCCCAACTCAAGATCACTGAAATGCGCGCTGTAGGCGACGACTGGCGAGTCACTGCCATCCCTGTGCCAGCAGCGAGCGTATAATTTTCTGCCTGCGCCCAGCGCAGTAACGTTTCCAGGAGAAGGCCATGTTCACCGGCATTATCGAATCCATCGGCAGCATTCGTGCGATGACCCCAAAAGGCGGCGACGTCCGCTTGTCGGTTGAAACCGGCAAGCTCGACCTGGGCGACGTCAAGCTGGGCGACAGCATCGCCATCAACGGCGTGTGCCTGACCGTCATCGAGCTGCCAGGCAACGGTTTTGCCGCCGATGTCAGCCGGGAAACCCTGGACTGCACCGCGATGAACGACCTCAAGGCCGGCAGCCCGGTGAACCTGGAAAAAGCCCTGACCCCGACCACCCGCCTGGGCGGCCACTTGGTCAGCGGTCATGTGGACGGCGTCGGTGAAGTGGTAGCGCGTAGCGAGAACGCCCGTGCAGTCGAATTCCGAATTCGTGCGCCGAAGGAACTGGCCAAGTACATCGCCCACAAAGGCTCAATCACCGTCGACGGCACCAGCCTGACCGTGAACGCTGTGAACGGCGCCGAATTTGAACTGACCATCATTCCCCACACCCTCAGCGAAACCATCATGGCGTCCTACCAGCCAGGTCGCCGGGTGAACCTGGAAGTGGACTTGCTTGCCCGTTACCTGGAGCGCCTGTTGTTGGGCGATAAGGCCGCAGAGCCAGCATCCGGGAACATCACTGAAAGTTTTCTGGCCGCTAACGGCTACCTGAAATCCTGACCAAGGGGGTGCCGCGTGGCGCTCAATAGCATCGAAGAACTGGTTGAAGACATCCGCCAAGGCAAGATGGTCATCCTGATGGATGACGAAGACCGCGAAAACGAAGGCGACATCATCATGGCCGCCGAGGCCTGCCTGCCTGAGCACATCAACTTCATGGCCAAGCACGCCCGCGGGCTGATCTGCATGCCCATGAGCCGCGAGCGCTGCGAACTGCTCAAGCTGCCGTTGATGGCGCCGCGCAATGGTTCGGGTTTTGGCACCAAGTTCACCGTCTCGATTGAAGCCACCACCGGCGTCACCACCGGCATCTCCGCCGCCGACCGCGCACGTACCGTGCAGGCCGCCGCTGCGAAAGACGCCAAGGCCGAAGACATCGTCAGCCCTGGCCACATCTTCCCGTTGATGGCCCAGCCGGGCGGCACCCTGGCCCGTGCCGGCCACACCGAAGCCGCCTGCGACCTGGCGCGCATGGCCGGTTTCGAGCCGAGCGGGGTGATCTGCGAAGTGATGAACGACGACGGCACCATGGCCCGTCGCACCGAACTCGAAGCCTTTGCCGCCGAACACAACCTCAAGATCGGCACCATTGCCGACCTGATTCACTATCGCATGATCCACGAACGTACCGTTCAGCGGATTGCCGAGCAGCCACTGGACAGCGAACTGGGCCAATTCAATTTGGTGACCTACCGTGATTCAGTCGAAGGCGACGTGCACATGGCCCTGACCCTGGGCACCATTTGCGCCGAAGAGCCGACCCTGGTGCGCGTGCACAACATGGACCCATTGCGCGACCTGCTGATGGTCAAGCAACCGGGCCGCTGGAGCCTGCGCGCCGCCATGGCTGCGGTTTCCGAGGCTGGCAGCGGTGTGGTGCTGTTGCTCGGTCACCCGCTGGATGGCGATGTGTTGCTGGCGCATATCCGCGAAACGGCCGACCACGCACCGGTGAAAAAACCGACCACCTACAGCATCGTCGGTGCCGGTTCGCAGATCCTGCGTGACCTGGGCGTGCGCAAAATGCGCCTGATGAGCGCACCAATGAAATTTAATGCGATATCCGGTTTCGACCTGGAAGTATTAGAATACGTGCCCTCCGAATAAAGGCTGGCGATTTTCGCCCCTTGTTCGCGGTTCAAATATCACTAAGGTGCGCGTCATACACGCGTCCCGGCTCTTTAAGAGATTTGTCGAATGACCCTGAAGACCATCGAAGGTACCTTCATCGCCCCCAAAGGCCGCTATGCCCTGGTGGTTGGCCGCTTCAACAGCTTCGTGGTTGAAAGCCTGGTAAGCGGTGCCGTTGACGCCCTGGTTCGCCACGGTGTGAGCGAGAGCGACATCACGATCATCCGCGCGCCTGGCGCCTTCGAAATTCCACTGGTTGCGCAAAAAGTTGCTCAACAGGGTGAATACGCGGCGATCATCGCCCTGGGCGCGGTCATTCGTGGCGGTACTCCGCACTTCGAATACGTGGCCGGCGAATGCACCAAGGGCCTGGCCCAGGTGTCCATGGAGTTCGGCGTGCCAGTCGCTTTCGGCGTGCTGACCGTGGATTCCATTGAGCAAGCCATCGAGCGTTCCGGCACCAAGGCCGGTAACAAAGGCGCTGAAGCTGCCCTGTCCGCTCTGGAAATGGTCAGCCTGCTGTCGCAGTTGGAGGCCAAGTGATTTCCGACGAGAGCGACAACTTCAACCCGCGCGAGCCACGTCCAGCCGATGCTGGCAAGCCGTCCAAGAACGAGAAGCGTCGCGCTGCTCGTCAATTGGCGACCCAGGCGCTGTACCAGCGTCACCTGGCGGGCGCTTCGTTGAACGAGATCGAAGCACAGTTTCGCGTCGACAACGATTTCACCTTTGCCGACCTGCCGTACTTCCACGACATCCTGCACGGTGTGCATGCGCATCTGACCGAGATCGACACGGCCCTGGCACCTTGCCTGGACCTGACCATCGAAGAGCTGGACCCGGTGGAACTGTGCGTGATGCGCCTGTCTGCCTGGGAACTGCTGTATCGCGTCGACGTGCCGTACCGCGTGGTGATCAACGAAGGTATCGAACTGGCGAAAGTCTACGGTTCGACCGACGGCCACAAGTTTGTCAACGGCGTACTCGACAAGCTGGCTCCGCGCCTGCGTGAAGCCGAAGTGAAGGCGTACAAGCGCTAAACCGCGCTTGGCACCTGAATGGGCGAGTTTGAGCTGATCCGCAACTACTTCGCCGCCGCGCCCTGTGCGCAAGGCGGCGAGGGCATTGCACTTGGGATTGGTGACGACTGCGCCCTGCTGGCGCTCCCTGCCGGGGAGCAGCTGGCAATCTCCACCGATACTTTGGTGGCCGGGGTGCATTTTGCCGACCCCTGCGACCCGTTCCTGCTGGGCCAGCGCTCGTTGGCCGTGGCGGTGAGCGACCTGGCCGCCATGGGCGCCAACCCCCTTGCCTTTACCCTTGCTCTCACCACACCGACGGTCGATGCCGATTGGCTGCGACGCTATGCCCAGGGTTTGAACCTGATGGCGCAGAGCTGTGGCGTGGGCCTGGTGGGTGGCGATACCACCCGTGGGCCGTTAAGCCTGACCCTCACCGTATTTGGTCGCGTACCCGCTGGGCAAGCCTTGATCCGCAGCGGGGCGCAGGCGGGCGATCTGTTGTGTGTCGGCGGCGAATTGGGCAACGCGGCCGGCGCCTTGCCGCTGGTATTGGGCGAGCGCAATGCTGACGCGGCCATCGCCGATCCGCTGCTGGCCCACTACTGGTCGCCGCAACCGCAGTTGGCCCTGGGGCTGGCGCTGCGCGGCAAGGCTACGTCTGCCATGGATATTTCCGACGGCCTCCTGGCTGATTGCGGTCATATCGCCACGGCCTCGGCTGTCAGCCTGTTGATCGAGCGTCAGCGCTTGCCTTTGTCTCAGGCGCTGCTGGCGTTCGTCGGCGATGACGCGGCGCGCATAGCGGCGTTGAGCGGGGGCGATGACTATGTGCTGGCGTTTACCCTGCCACCCGCCGAGCTGGCGCCGTTGCTGGCCGACGGCTGGCCGGTCCACGTGATCGGCCGGGTCGAGGCGGGGCAGGGCGTGACGCTGCTGGACGCCAACGGGCAAGACATCACGCCGGCCATTCGTGGTTATCAACACTTTCGCGGGGCGCCCTGAATCGGCGAGCTGCGCTACCCTCTATAGCGTAATCACGGATGCAAGGCTCTGTAGGAGGTCGCCCCCATGGATGTGCGCCGCTGGCTGCTGATAGTGCTGTGTGTCTTTACGTCGTCAGTCCAGGCGCAGGACGTGCCCGGCAAGGTCATGCTGGCCAGTGAGGAATGGAACGACTACACCAACAAAGACGGCAGCGGCCTGGCCTGGGACGTGCTGCGCCAGGTGTTCGAACCTGCCGGAATCACGCTGCAGACGCGCTCGGTGCCCTACACCCGCTCGGTCGGCCTGGCCCAGCGCGGCGAAGTGGATGGCTGGGTTGGGTCCTATCGCGATGAAGCCACGGGTGTGTTGTACCCCCACTGGAACTTCGATTCCGACCACATCTACGCCCTCGGCCTGGCCAGCACCCCGGCGCCGACGGTAGCCACGCTGGGCAATTACCGCCTGGCCTGGGTGCGTGGCTACAAGTACGAGGAGTACTTGCCCAACGTGCATCGCTTCAACCAGATCGAACGCCGCGACGGTATTTTGCCGATGCTGCAACACGCGCGGGCCGACTTCTACATCGATGCGCTGACCGAGGCCAAGTACGTGCTCAATCAGGCGGATGACCCGTCGAAGTTCGCACTGACTCACATCGCCGAACTCCCGCTATACATCGGGTTTGCCGATAACGAACGGGGCCGCGCCTTGATGGGCGTCTTCGACCAGCGCATGGAGGTCCTGGTGAAAAGCGGCGAGTTAAAGGCGATTTTCGAGCACTGGAAACAACCCTATCCGTTCTAGATCCCCTGTAGGCGCGAGCTTGCTCGCGAAAAACGCAAGCACACCACGGTCACTCAGAATGCTTGCGTCATCGTTGACGATTTTTCGCGAGCAAGCTCGCTCCTACATAGAATCAATAAGAAGGCCAATCGAACCTATTGATCTTTATCAGCGATAATTCAGCTTAAGCGTCTGTAGGAACCTGCTGTTACAATGGCCGCCATCGTAAAAACTGAAATCAGGAGCACACGGTGCCCGTCGTTTTCGTCGCCGCTTCCAAGCTGCCTACCCCTTTTGCCACGTTCACCATGAACGGCTTCCTCGAAGAAGCCACCGGGCGCGAGCACGTTGTGCTGAGCCTGGGCGATATCGCGGATGGCGCGCCAGTGTTGGGTCGTGTGCATTCCGAATGCCTGACCGGCGATGCGCTGTTCAGTCAGCGTTGCGACTGCGGTTCGCAACTGGAAGCCGCCATGCGGGCCATCGCCCGTGAAGGCCGTGGCGTGCTGTTGTACCTGCGTCAGGAAGGCCGTGGTATTGGCCTGATGAACAAGATCCGCGCCTACGAGCTGCAAGACGGCGGCGCCGATACCGTCGAGGCCAACGAGCGCCTGGGTTTCGCCGCCGACCAGCGTGACTACGCGATCTGCCTGCCGATGCTGGAGCACCTGGGCGTCAAATCCCTGCGCTTGATGACCAACAACCCACGCAAGGTCAAAGCCTTGACCGAGATGGGCATCACCGTGGCCGAGCGCGTACCGCTGCACACCGGGCACAACCCGCACAACAAGCTCTATCTGGCCACCAAGGCCAGCAAGCTCGACCACATGATGGGCAACGAGCACCAGGGCGAGGTCGACCGCGCGTGACCCGAGGCCAGGTGAAACGGCGACTGTCCTTCAATTGGTGGCAGTACCTGGCCCTGGCGCTGCTCCCCCTGTTTGTGATCAACCTGGTGTTCGGCCAAGCCGAATCCTTGCTCCCGGTGCTGGCCATGCCGTTCTTCATTGCCGGCGTGGCCTCGATGTTTCTCAGCCTGCGTTACTTCCACGGCTATAAACACGCGTTGATCGCCACCTCCAAAGCCCTCGATACCCCGGAAGAACCGGCTGCCTGGATTACCTTGGCGGCCCGTCGGCGTACGGCGTTGCTGGTGGCAGCCGTCCCGGCCTGGATCGGCGCGCTGGCGGTGTTCGTCGGCCTGGAAGCGGTGCCGCTGTTCCTGCTGGCACTGTCGACGCTGGTGCTGTTCTACCTCTATCGCATTCCCCGTCAACTGGGATGAAGCGCCACTGGCTGGTGGTCGTGCTGTTGGCGTTGAGTGCCCAGGCATTGGCCGCCGAGCGTGTGGTCAGCCTGGCGCCGTCCCTGTCTGAAATCGTTGCTGAACTGGGCGCCGCCGACGTGCTGGTAGGCGTGCTCGATGGCGGTGAGCGTCCGGCCGCCTTGGCGCACGTGGCGTCGGTGGGGCATTACGGCCAATTGGACATGGAACGCCTGCTCAGCCTCAAGCCCGACTTGATCCTGCTGTGGCCCGGCAGTGTCGGCCCGGCGCAGCGTGAGCAGTTGCAGCGCCTGAACATCCCGGTCTACGTCGCTGAACCCCATAGCCTTGAACAACTCACCACCCAGGTTCAGGCCATCGCCGAGCAATTGGGCCGTGCTGAAGCCGGCCAACAATTGGCCGCGCAATTGCGCCAACGCTTGGTCGAGCTGCGTCAGCGCTATCAGCGTGCGCAGCCATTGCGCGTGTTCTACCAAGTGTGGAACCAGCCGCTGTATACCGTGGGCGGCGGGCAGATCATCAGCGATGCGTTGAGTGTGTGCGGCGCGCGTAATGTGTTCGATGACCTCAAGTTGCCCGCGCCGCAGGTGAGCATTGAATCGGTGTTGCAGCGTGATCCCGAATTGATTCTGGTCGGGGATCAAGCGCAGAAGGAGGCCTGGAAGGTCTGGCCGGCGATGGCCGAGCGGGTGCGCGTGGTGCCGGATAAAGGCCTGGAGCGGCCCAGTGGGCAGATGTTGGAGGCGGTGGGGCGGTTGTGTGAGGTAATCGCGCCTCGCTAGAGGTCCGGCGTCCAGGTCACGCCAACCATCAGCGCACGGCCCTCTTCCCGGTAGCCAAATTGCTGGCCTTGATACTGATACAACGCCCGGCTGTAGGCTTTGTCCAGCAGGTTATCGACCTTCATGTTCAGCATGACTTCGTGGTTCAGCGCCCAACTGGCGCGCAACCCGAGCAACCCATAGCCTCCCAACGGAAGCTCGTTCTTCGGGTCGTCGTAGCTGCTGCTGACCGCCTGCCAGCTGGCGCCGACGCCGAATTGGTCGAACTGGCGATCCAGGTCCAGGCTCATCGTGCGCCTGGCGCGACGTGCCAACGTATGCCCGGAATCGCGGTCTCGTGGATCAATCATTGCCAGTCCCAAGCTGCTTTGCCAGCCGAACAGCTCTTGCTTGAGCGCGGCTTCGAAGCCGTTGATGCGCGCCGAACTGACGTTTTGCGGGCCGTCGCTGCCGAACACGATCGCATCCTGGATATCGGTGCGGTACAGCGAAGCTTCCAGGCGGCTGGTGTCGCTGAGTTGGCTGCGCCATTGCACTTCGTAGCTTTTCGAGGTTTCGGGCTTCAGGTCAGGGTTACTGTTCTTGAAGCCGTATTCGTCCGGGTAGTACAAGTCATTGAACGTCGGGGCGCGGAAGCCCTCGCTGTAGCTCAGCAGCAGGTCATTGTCCGAGTTGATCGGTAAGGTCAGGGTGCCGCTCCAACTGTTCTGCCCGCCAAACTGCTGGTTCTGGTCGCGCCGCAGGCCCAGTTCGGTGGAAAACCCTTCGCCGTGGAAGCGATGCTGCACAAAGGCTGCGCGGTTCCAGCGGCTGTTCTCGGTAAAGGTGGTGGAGCCATGGAGGCGGTCTTCGTACCAGTCGCCACCGAGTATCAGGCTGTTCTGTTCATTCAGTGTCAGATCGTTCTGCCAGTTGACCGAGTCGCGGTAGGTGTTGAACACGCTGAAATCGTCACTGAGGGTGTCGCGCTTGGTATCGCGGTTCTCGCTGTGGCCCAGTTCCAGGCGCGATTGCCAGCGCTCGTTGAGCTTGGCATCCACGTAGCCGCTGGCGCTGCTCACGGTGTAGTCGGTGTAGGGCTTTTGCCCCAGCGTTTGCCCGGTGGCGACGTCGTAGCGGCCGAAGCTGTTGTCGTACTCTGATTTGCCACGGTTATCCAACAGGTTGAAACCCGCTTCCAGCCCATCGTTGAAGGCGTGGCTAAGGTTCAGGCTGATGGACTGGTTGCGGTAGGCATCATGGTCGCCATCGCTGGGAAATGACGTGTGTGTCGAGTTGATGCCGGCGGTCTCATCCAGGCTCGCGCCGAGGTTGAAGCGCGTATGTTCATCGCCACCGGACAGACCGAGGCTGCGCTCCCACGTTTGGTGACTGCCAAAGCCCATTTTCAAGCGCGGCTTTAGACCCTGCTCGGCATTACGTCGAGTGAACACCTGGATCACGCCGCCAATCGCATCGCTGCCATAAATCACCGAGCGCGAGCCGCGCAGTACTTCAACCCGTTCAATCTGGTCGACGTTCAGGTACTGCAGGCCGCTGTCGCCGGAGGTGGTGTTGGCGATGCGCTGGCCGTCCACCAACACCAGGCTTTGTGCGGACTTGGTGCCACGGATATAAATCCCCGGCAGGCTGCCACGGCCGCCGGTCGGCGCGACCTGCACACCCGGGACGCGGCTGAGCAGGTCCGTCACGCTGGTAGGTTGCAGGCGGTCGATGTCGTCGCGAGTGAAGACGGTGTTGGCGGCGCTGCTGTCGTTGCGGGCCTGTACCTGGCGGTTGGCGCTGATAACGACGTCGGGGAGTTTCAAGGCGTCGTCGCGCTCGAACGTCTCGGCGAGCAGTTCCGGGGAGGGTAGAAGCAGCAGGGCAAGGTACAGGTGTTTCATGAGCTATCCGTAGCGGTCAAAATTGACACAAAACCAGTGTGGGAGCGGGCTTGCTCGCGAAGGCAACGTGTCAGTCAACACATGCAGTGACTGATCCAGCGCTTTCGCGAGCAAGCCCGCTCTCACATTTTGGTCCCTGTTTCTACCGGGTGATTGGGTTATAGGTCCAGCAACGTCATGCGCTCGCGAACCGATGCCTCGATACCGACCTCATCCAACCCGCATTCCGCCAGCATCTGCGCCGGCTTGGCGTGTTCGACGTACACATCCGGCAAACCTAGGTGCAGCACCGACCTGAGGATATTCTCCCGCGCCAGGAACTCGCTGACGGCTGCACCGGCACCGCCCATGATGGCGTTTTCTTCGACGGTCACCAGCAGCTCATGGCTGCCGGCAATCTCACGCACCAGGTCTTCATCCAGCGGTTTGACGAAGCGCATGTCGACCACGGTGGCGTCGATCTTCTCGGCCACTTTCAGCGCTTCCGCCAGTTGCACGCCGAACACCAGGAACGCAGCCTTGCTGCCTTGGCGACGCACGATGCCCTTGCCGATCTCGATAGGCTCAAGGTCCTTCTCGATCACGGCATTCGGGCCATTGCCACGCGGGTAACGCACGGCGGCCGGGCCGTTGTACAGGTGGCCGGTGCTGAGCATCTTGCGCAGTTCGTTCTCGTCGCTTGGCGTCATCACCAGCATGCCGGGGATACAGCGCAAGTAAGACAAGTCGAAGCTGCCGGCGTGGGTCGGGCCATCTTCGCCCACCAAACCAGCGCGGTCGATGGCGAACAGTACGTCGAGGTTCTGCACCGCTACGTCATGTACCAACTGATCGTAACCGCGCTGCAGGAAGGTGGAGTAGATCGCCACCACCGGCTTGGCGCCTTCACAGGCCATGCCGGCGGCGAAGGTCACCGCGTGCTGTTCGGCAATCGCCACATCGAAGTAGCGCAGTGGGAAACGCTCGCTGAACGCGACCAGGTCCGAGCCTTCCTTCATCGCCGGGGTAATGCCCACCAGGCGCGGGTCGGCGGCGGCCATGTCGCACAGCCATTCGCCGAACACGCCGGAATACTTCGGCCCGCTGGCCTTTTTCGGCGCGGCGGCAGGCGCGTCCAGCGGTTCCAGCTTGGTGATGGCGTGGTAGCCGATCGGGTCGACTTCCGCCGGGGCGAAGCCTTTGCCTTTCTTGGTGACGATATGCAGGAACTGCGGGCCCTTGAGGTCACGCATGTTGCGTAGCGTGGCGATCAGGGTCGGCAGGTCGTGGCCGTCGATCGGGCCGATGTAGTTCCAGCCC
This sequence comes from Pseudomonas reactans, assembly GCF_013387025.1. Classification (NCBI taxonomy): domain Bacteria; kingdom Pseudomonadati; phylum Pseudomonadota; class Gammaproteobacteria; order Pseudomonadales; family Pseudomonadaceae; genus Pseudomonas; species Pseudomonas reactans. Next base: position 71,532 of record NZ_JACAQP010000013.1, read on the forward strand.
AGCTCTTCGAACAGGGTGCCGGGTACCAGCATGCCCTTGGCATATTCTTCGGTACGCCGGGCAATTTCCCACGCGCCAGGCAGACGCGAGAGCACCTTCTTGCTGCCTTCGCGCATGCTGGCGTAGGTGCGGCTGGAGAGGATCTTGGCCAGGTAATTGGACAGGCCACCGACATTGCGCGAGATCGACATGTCGTTGTCGTTGAGGATCACCAACATGTTGGCGTCCACTTCCGGCGCATGGTTCAGCGCCTCGAAAGCCATGCCGGCGGTCAGCGCGCCATCACCAATTACCGCAATCGCCTTGCGATCGCTGCCTTGCAGGCGGGCGGCAATCGCCATGCCCAGCGCGGCGCTGATGGAGGTGCTGGAGTGGCCGACGCCAAAGGTGTCGTACTCGCTCTCGGCGCGGCGCGGGAAGGCGGCAATGCCGTCCTTCTGGCGCAGGGTGCCCATCTGCTCGCGGCGACCGGTGAGGATCTTGTGCGGATACGCCTGATGGCCCACGTCCCACACCAGCCGGTCATCTGGGGTGTCGAACACGTAATGCAGGGCGATGGTCAGCTCGATGACGCCCAGGCCGGCACCGAAATGCCCACCGGTCTGGCCGACCGTGTAGAGCAATTCCAGGCGCAACTCATCGGCCAGGGTTTCCAGCTCGGCTTCACCCAGTCGACGCAGGCCGGCCGGCGTGACAGCACGGTCAAGCAGGGGCGTGGACGGGCGCTTGCGGGGAATCTCTTGAAACGTCGTGGGCATCAGGCGAATCGTTATAGGTATAGAAGAGGCGGCAGTTTACCTCAAGCATCGCGAACTGCCCACGCAGAGCGCCGAACTTGGCCGATATGCGGCCGCAATGGCCGCCGTTATCAGTGCCGGCGTTCGACGATATACCGCGCCAAGTCACGCAGTGGCTCGGCTGCCGCGTCGAAAGGTCGCAGGGCGTCCAGGGCCTGGTCACGCAGTTCCAAGGCATAGGCCTTGGCCGCTTCCAGCCCGAGCAACGCAGGGTACGTCGGTTTATCCCGTGCGATATCGGCGCCTTGGCGTTTGCCCAGGGTGGCCGTGTCACTTTCTACGTCGAGAATATCGTCCTGCACCTGGAACGCCAGGCCGATGGCCAGCGCATAGGTCTTCAACGCCGCCAATTGAGCGGCTTCGGCACGCCCACTGGCCAGCGCGCCCAGGTGCACGGCGGCCTCGATCAAGGCGCCGGTCTTGTGGCGGTGCATGTATTCCAGGGCTTGTTGATCGAGCTTCTGGCCGACCGAACCCAAGTCGATGGCCTGGCCGCCGACCATACCGGCCGGGCCTGCCGCCACGGCCAGCGCCGTGACCATGCGCAAGCGGATCTCGGCATTCACGCTGCTCAGCGTCGGGTCCAGCAGTGCGCTGAACGCCAGGCTTTGCAGGCCGTCACCGGCGAGGATCGCACAGGCTTCATCAAAGGCTTTGTGGGTGGTGGGCTGGCCGCGACGCAAATCGTCGTCGTCCATCGCCGGCAAATCGTCATGCACCAGGGAGTAGGCGTGGATCAACTCGACCGCACAGGCCGCGCCATTGGCCTGCTCGGCATCTGCGCCCAAGGCTTCGCACGCCGCATACGCCAGCAACGGACGCACGCGCTTGCCACCATTCATCACGCTGTAGCGCATGGCTTCGTAAAGACGCTTGAGTTCGGGGCTTGGCGCAACAAACAAGGGTTCCAACGCCGCATTGACCCGGGCTTGGCTACTGGCCTGATACGCGTCGATCATTCGGGCTGTTCCACATCGAAAGGTTCTTCGGCCAACTCCCCGTCACGTTCCAGCAGCACTTGTACCTTCTGCTCCGCCTGCGCCAAGGCGCTCTGGCAGTCGCGGGTCAGGCCGATGCCTTGCTCAAACGCCGTCAACGAGTCTTCCAGCGACAACTCGCCGTTCTCCAGACGCTCGACCAGGGTTTGCAGGTCGGCGAGGGATTGTTCGAAATCGAGTGCAACTTTTTTGCGGGCCATGGCGGCTATTCCGGTAGACGGTAAACCGGCGCGACACTAGCAGACATGGGGATTCTGGGCAAATGAGTGGGGGTGTCACTTGCCCGCTGCATTGACCTGATACCGCGTGCTGCGGCCGCCTCCGGGGAGTCGAGTCAGGCAGTTCTTTTCCAGCAAATCAGCCAGATGACGCGTCGCCGTGGCCTTGGAGACCTTGGCGACCGCTTGGTACTGCGCCGCACTGATTCCGTGTTCGAAGCCCTTTTCACCGCCATCGAGCAGGCGGTTGAGCACCTTGATCTGTTCGGCAGACAACGCGAGGTCGCGGCGCTGCTGCCAGAACCGGCTCTTGTCCAAGACGCGGTCAATGCGCGCCATGGCTTGCTGCAGGCTGCGCAACAGGGTCTTGAGGAACCATTCCAGCCAGTCGGTGATATCCAGCGTGGCTTTTTGGCTCGACTCCAACGCTTTGTAATAGCCTGCGCGGTCCTCCAGAATGCTGGCCGACATGGCGTAAAAGCGGATGGCCTGATGTTCGCCCTGAGCCAATGCCAAGTCGGTGATGGCGCGTGTCAGTCGACCATTGCCGTCATCGAACGGGTGCAACGTGACAAACCAGAAATGCGCCACGCCGGCGCGGACCAGCGGGTCCAGTTCCGGCTGCTCACGGCTGGTTTCGAACCACTCGAGGAAGTCTTCCAGCGCTTGCTCCAGGCCTATGCGCGACGGCGCCTCGAAGTGCACGGTAGGTCGATCCAGTCGCCCGGACACCACCTGCATCGGCTCATCGCCGCGCAATGCCCCAACATTCAGGGCGCGCGCGGCATAACCTGCTTCTGGCGTAGGAAACAACAAATGATGCCAATTCAGGAGGCGGGCGAGGGTAAACGGCTGGGCGTATTGCTCGGTGGCGTCCATCATCAGATCGGCCAAGCCTTCACTGCGACGGCTGACGCTAGCGTCTTTCAACGGTTCCAGGCCCAGGCGTCGCGCCAGTGATGAACGTACTGAGCCCACATTCAACTGTTCCCCCTCGATGGCCGAAGAGGTCAGGATGTTTTGCAGCAACGCATCCAGCTCGTTCTGCGCGTTGACTGCCTGGCTGACGGTGCCGAGCATGCCCAGCAGTTTGCCTTGCGCCTGGCCGCACTCGCGCAACAAGACCGCCAAGTGCTTCGGTTGCCAGTGGAAGTGCGGCCAGTCAGTGTGTTGCCAGATCCAGAACGGGTGGTCCATGGAGAGGTACCTGGTTGCGTGAGCCGAATAGAAACGTTATTCGGCTCATTTGATGAGCCGATTGTGCATCCTATTCGGCTCATCGTCCACTCAGGCACGTGCTGTGGCCGATTGAGCGCAGCGGCCTTCTGCATCCTTTAGCTGGGCTTCGAACTCAAGCAATCCTGCCTGCATCTTTTGCAGTGCTGCAATCTGGGTAGCCAATTCGTGTTTCTTCTCGGCGATAGCCCGGTCCGCCCTATCCCAAGGCAATTCATCGCCTACGTGGCCTGAAAGAATTTCCTGCAACTCCTTGAGCTTGAACCCCAACTGCTGCGCGCACTTGATGAACATCAGCAGCTCAACGCTTTGCGCCGAATAGACCCGGTACTGGCCCTGACGCTGCGGTGCTGGCAACAGCCCGATGGCTTCATAGTGACGAATCGCCTTGACGGTTGTTCCCGACAACTGCGCGGCTTTGCCGATGTACATGAAAACTCCTTTTTTCCGTTAAAGCGCCGGCCTGTTTCAGCCATGTATCCCGCTGCGCCGCAGTGGAGCCCAGCACCGGCCCGAACAGCAGCGTCTTTGCAGTCTTGACACCACAAAGCCCCAGCGTGGTCTTGCGCATCTGGTGAATGCCCGGCATGCGATAGAACCAGCGGTAATACCATGGCGGCGTGTCCAGGGTCACCAGTAAATGTGCAGTTCGGCCGTAAAGCAGTTTGTCAGGGAAAGCCTTGCCCGCACGGTATTTAAAGGCAAAGCCGGGTAGGAAGGTTCGGTCGATAAAGCCCTTCATCAATGCCGGGATGCCACCCCACCAGATCGGGAACACAAATGTCAGGTGAGTAGCCCAGAGAATGTCGGATTGCGCGCTGAGCAGGTCGGGCTCCAGCGGCTGAATTTGGGTGTAACCGTGATGAAGGACGGGGTCGAAAGCCAGGTCGCCCAAGCGTACGACACGTACTTCATGGCCGGCGTTTTTTGCCGCCTGGATGTAGGTATCGGCGAGTGCTGAACAAAAGCTGGAGGCGGAAGGATGGCCGAGGATCACCAAGGTACGCGGGGTCATGGGGAGGTCCTGAACAGGGCGCTCCAGGGTAAAGGCTGCTGTATAGGGGAGAGTCAAGTCAGTAGTCCGCAATGGCCAGCAGGACGTTTCTGTGGTTGTTGAAGGGTCCTTCCTGGAACGACCTTCGCCCCTTGTGACCGTCAATGCGCCTGACTAGCCTGCCTCAAAACTCCAGAGTGAAATGGCATGAGCGAACCCTGTATCGGCTTGACCGCACCACCAGCGGGCTACAGTGACTGGCTGACCGACCTGAAAGGCCGCATTCATGCGGCGCAGCAGCGCGCAACACTGGCGGTGAATCGGGAATTGGTGCTGCTCTATTGGCAGATTGGCCACGACATTTTGACCCGCCAGGCGGAGCAGGGTTGGGGTAGCAAAGTCATTGATCGACTTGCCCAGGATTTGCGTGCGGCCTTTCCCCGAATGAAGGGTTTTTCGCCGCGTAATCTCAAGTACATGCGTGCTTTTGCCGAGGCGTGGCCAGATGCTGAATTTGTGCAACAGGCTGCTGCACAATTGCCTTGGGGCCACAATGTGGTGTTGCTCGACAAACTCCCCGGCCCCGAAACCCGCCGCTGGTACATCACCCAGGCGATAGAGAACAACTGGTCGCGTAACTCGCTGGTGATGCAAATCGAAAACCGCTTGTTGGAGCGCAGTGGCAAGGCGGTCAGCAACTTCGAGACCCACTTGCCCAAACCGCAATCCGACCTGGCGCGCGAGTCGCTGAAAGACCCTTACCATTTTGACTTCCTCAGCCTGGCCCTGGACGCGCAGGAGCGCGACATAGAAAACGCCTTGATCAAGCACGTCACCGACTTTCTCTTGGAGCTGGGCGCCGGTTTCGCCTTTGTCGGCCAGCAAGTGCTGCTGGATGTCGGGGGCGATGAGTTCTTTGTCGACCTGCTGTTCTATCACGTGAAGCTACGCTGCTACGTGGTCATCGAACTGAAAGCGGGCAAGTTCAAGCCCGAGCACCTGGGGAAGCTGAGCTTTTATCTGGCTGCCGTCGATGCCCAGCTTAAACATCCGCAAGATGGGCCCACCATCGGCCTGCTGTTGTGCAAGAGCAAGAACGAAGTCGTCGCCGAATATGCGCTGCGCGATAACAATCGACCGATTGGTCTAGCGGAATATCAACTGGTTGAGTCGTTGCCCGCAGAGCTGCGAACCAGCCTGCCAAGCATCGAGCAGATCGAGCGGGAGCTGGCGGGTTAAAACCGACTGACAGCCTCAAAACCCCGGAGGAATATACCCCGGCACAAATGGCACATTCAGGCACTTGCCATGCAGAATCCGGCCATCTTCTATCCTGAACAGCACGATCTTCTTCGTCTTATCCACCGTGGCTTCCAGCTTGCAATCCGAACTGTGCCCGACTTGCTGGTAATACTCCGTATACACCATCCCGTTCCCGGTGTGATTCATTGAAGTCCCGGCGGCTTCGGTGGTCGTCCATGAAGAGGACTTGTGCCAGGTCATCACCACCTGCGTGTCGCCATTGGGCGCATTCTGCTTCTTCATCGAGTCGGGCTTGCCGAATAAATCCAACGCCTCTTGCACGTCCCGGCCTTCCCAGCGCGATTGTGCAATCAGGTGGCACCCGTTGATAAACAGCACGGCGGGCAACAAAAGCCCAGCCAGCAACAGCCTTGTCCATGTAGGCATCGTGAGTCCTTCTTGTAGGTGAGTGTTGCTCAGCGCTTGTTGCCCAGCATGTCGTCGAGGTCATCGATCATCTGGCTCTTCTCCTGAGTCGGCCCCAACTGATCGAACATGGCCTTTGTGGTCTGGATCATCTGCAAATGGGTCATCTTGCCCATGGCGATGGTGTCCTTGCTCTTGCCCGGTTCGCAGACATACGCGAGCGTGCGGTCGAGCCAGAACTCCTTCGGCGTCTGCCACGTGTTGGAGACTTTCAAGTGCGTAAGGGTGTAGGAAAACGGTGCAACCGACTGGCCGTTAAGAAAGCGCAGCTTGCGCGTGGAGCACTGCACCTCGATGTTGTACGCATCGATCATCGGCTTGCCCGGTTCTTCATACACCACCGTGACGGCCACCAGCTTCGCTCCCTTGTTGTGGTTCGACGGCACCACGGAGGTACGGTCGGCCACATACATCACATTTTTATGGGCGCGGCCGCTGCCGTAGATGATCGACCAGTCGCCGATCGGTGTTTCTTCATCGGCCACTACCGACGGTGTGCTGATCAGCAGGACTGGCAGCAGTGCCAGGCAGCGCCCGACTTTGGTTAAGGTATTCAATAGCGTCCTTCCTTGAAGCTCGAAATAAGCGAAGGACTTTAGTGGTGAGGCGGTGGCGTCACAATTAGGGCGAGTGTGCTAATGGCGCATTGCTAGTTAACCAAAAAAGCCTGCGTTTTAAGGCAGGCTTAGTGCGTGCAGCGGTTGAGTTAGTCCTTACGCGCCGTCAACGCCGAGTAACCATTCATCAAGTTGCGATAGTTGGGAATGCGCTGGGATAACAGATTCCCCAGGCCTTCGATATCGTTGCGCCAGTCGCGGTGCAACTCACACGCCACCGAGAACCAGTTCATCAACTGCGCACCCGCTTGCGTCATCCGGCTCCACGCCGCCTGCTGCACCGTGGTATTGAATGTGCCCGATGCATCGGTCACCACAAACACCTCAAACCCTTCCGCCAGCGCCGACAAGGTCGGGAACGCCACGCACACATCCGTCACCACGCCCGCAATGATGATCTGCTTACGACCAGTGGCCTTGATCGCCTTGACGAAATCTTCGTTGTCCCACGCATTGATCTGGCCTGGGCGGGCGATGTAGGGCGCGTCCGGGAACATCTCTTTCAGCTCTGGCACCAGCGGGCCATTCGGGCCTTGCTCGAAGCTGGTGGTGAGGATGGTCGGCAGGTTGAAAAACTTGGCCAAGTCGGCCAGGGCCAGCACGTTGTTCTTGAACTCGTTGGGCGAGAAGTCCTGCACCAGGGAAATCAGGCCGGTCTGGTGGTCGACCAGCAGAACAATGGCGTCGTCTTTGTTGAGGCGGTTGTAGGTTGCAGTGCTCATGGTTGAATCCTTTTTTGTTTAGGTTGGTGGGGCGTTGCGTTCAACATGGGCACAGATTAATGGGTGGAGGCTGGGGGGTAAATCGGGTGAAACCGGTAATACCGTCAACTCAGAGGTGACAATGGCTGAAGGGCCAGCAATACCCGTCCCTTTCATTTGAAGGACGTTTCCGAGAGAATCCCAACCGCATTGCGCCAGCGGGAGTGCGTGACTAGGCTGCGGATCGTCACTGCTTATTCAGTGATCGGGTTTAGTCGCCCGGACCTTGCTAGGCGCACGCGCCATCCCAAAGACAGGTGTCTTCTCACCTGCACTTTATGGTGGCTGTGCGCAGGGCACCTCCGGGTGCGCCGGTGCCTAGCGGCCGGTCGACTAACCTGCGTACAGCCGCCACCTCTGCCCGTTTAGTCGCGAAAGGACGGTGGTATTCACTTACCGCTAGAGGTTTTGCTATGGATAACGTTTGTTCGGATTCGCGCTCTTCGCGTGCAACCAACCCATTTGTCGTTAATGAAGAACTGAGCTTTGAGGATGCCTGGGTACGTGTGGCTGAGCTGCTTCAGTGTGCGGTGGCGACGTCGCAAGTGCTTGGGGAACCGCTGGGTGCGCCGCAGAGGGCGGTGATGCATTTGGTGGAGATGGCGAAGATGGTGGCGGATCGGGCTGTGGAGTGTTTGCAGTTGAAGTGATTTGAGATTGGGCAATTGATCAGCAATGTGCTGATCAAATGCCGTCCCGACCTGCATGTTTACGTATTGCCTTATGTCGTCATTTGCCGCTTTTTGCGACACGTCGTTCTTTCATGTTGCTATTGGCGACATATCAATCATCCCATCCAAATTGTGCAGCAGCCTGTTGCCCAATTGCGCTACTCGCCAGAGTGGCGTGCGACGGTGGTAGAGTCGCGAGACTCCACCTCACCAAGGATGTGCCACTTGCCTATAAAAACGGATGTTTGGCTTTCAAAAGACATTAAAAAGCCGGCTTGTGGCCGGCTTCTCGGGGACTGCTTCAGCTTGTTTTTGACAAGCCTCACCAGCCTTCAAATCGCTCAGCCCACATTGCGTCGGGCTGAATAGTAGGGGCATCAGCGGGAACTCCTCCGCATCGCCGAGCAGGGTGAATAGCCTAAAGCCACCCCCTGCCAAATGTGCGGCGCATGATACCCACATTCACCTCAGTTGCCCACCTCCGGATCCGATTTAGAGCCTTCCCAGCCCAATAGATGCTCATCCAGCGGCACAGGCGGGCGGCGGTTATTCAACGTGGACCACCAGAACACCCACCCCACAATCTGGAAGTTCTGCTCAAACCGTTGTTCGTACGTCAGGTACTCGTCCGGATGCTCGTTGGCATTGTGGCTACGCATGCGCAATCCGCCGCCGGGTCGGTTGTAGAGGTATTTGATGCGCAGCATGCCGTCGTGTTCAACGGCGTAGATTTCGCCGTCGATGATTTGGGTGCGGCCTCGGTCGATGGCGAGGGTGGCGCCTTGTTGGATGATGTCGATCATGCTGTTGTCGACCATGTAGGCGCCCAGGGCGCGGTCGGGGTTGACGGTGAGGGCTTGCAGGGTGTGCAGGGTGACGCGGATGCGTTCGGTGGAGGTGAACGAGGGGTGGAGGTCGATCTCCACGTCGATTTTTTCTGGATGACAGGCGGGGCCTGTGAGGTATTTGCCGCTTCCTTCGCGGGTGGTGGGCAGTCCTTTTCGGGTAGTCGGGCCTTCCAGCAGGAAGTTGGCCGGTGGGTGTTTGGGGCCTTCGCCGGTGCGCAGCCAACGGCTGGAGATGCACAGCAGTTCTGCGATCTCGTTGAGTCGGCCCATGGGTACACCGCGCTTGAACCAGTTGTTCACGTGTTGAGGCGTGACGCCGCGGTTCTTGGCGAAGTCGGAGGCGGAAAGATGGACTTCCCGCAGTAGCGCTTTTAAACGATCACCTGATGTATTCATAAACACAAAGCTTACTGACCGGGAAAACAGATCAAATAAACCATGCGTTGAGTTGGTCATGTAGGTCTTTGCTTAGTTGTAGCCTGATACATCGGATTAAAACTAAAATTAAACAATTTCTATAAATAATTGAACTTGTCGTTTAGTTTTTCCCACAAAAAAAGCCCCGAATGATCGGGGCTTTTTCAATTGCCGAGGCAATGAGGAGCGGGTATCAGCCTTTGTAGGCAGCGACCGACTTCAGGATCTCGGCGCGGGCGGCGTCTGCGTTGCCCCAACCGTCGATCTTCACCCATTTGCCTTTTTCGAGGTCTTTGTAGTTCTCGAAGAAGTGTTTGATCTGCTCCAGCAACAGCGGCGGCAGGTCGGTGTATTCCTTCACGTCCACGTACAGCTGGGACAGCTTGTCGTGTGGCACTGCGATGACTTTGGCATCGCCGCCGCCGTCGTCGGTCATGTTCAGGATGCCGACTGGACGTGCGCGGATTACCGAGCCAGGGGTAACCGGGTAAGGGGTTACGACCAGCACGTCGAGGGGGTCACCGTCGTCGGCCAGGGTGTTAGGGATGAAACCGTAGTTGGCCGGGTAGAACATCGGGGTGGCCATGAAACGGTCAACGAACAGGCAGTCGCTGTCTTTGTCGATTTCGTATTTGATCGGCGCGTGGTTGGCCGGAATCTCGATGGCGACGTAGATGTCGTTCGGCAGGTCTTTGCCAGCCGGAATCTTGCTGTAGCTCATTGGGCGTTGCCCCCGTTAATTGGCCATTAAACATGGCCGGATTGGCCTAAAAGTGGCGGCGATTATAGGCACATTCTGACGCCGATGCCATGCGCCAGACGTCGTACGGTCATTCGCCTTGTGGCTGGTAGCGCGGGTCGCTGGCTTGCAGTTGGGTGAGGCGGGCCAGCGGATCCTGGCGATAAAAGCGGCTGAGTTGCGCGTACACCTGGGGATAATGGCTGACCAGCAAATCCGGGGCGCTGAAAAAATATTCGCTGGTGACGGCAAAGAATTCAGCCGGGTTTTCGGCGGCGTAGGGGTCGATCTCAGTCTCGGCGTCCGGGTTGGCGTCCAACTGGCGGTTGAGGTCGTCGTAGGCGCTCTGCATCACGCTGGCCCATTCCTGCACGCGCATGTCGTTGTGCAGCGGCGGCAGGCCGTTGGCGTCGCCGTTGAGCATGTCGAGCTTGTGCGCCAACTCATGGATAACCAGGTTGTAGCCTTCCCAGTTGCCGCTGGCCAGCACGCCGGGCCAGGCGAGGATCACCGGGCCTTGTTGCCAGGCTTCACCGCTGTGCTCACCGTCCCATTCGTGCTCGATACCGCTGCTGTCGCGATGGCGCTGCGGGCTGACGAAGTCGTCGGGGTACAGCACGATTTCATGGAAGCCCTGATACCAGTCGAGGTCGCCGAGGTTCATCAGCGGCAATTGCGCCTGGGCGGCGAGCAGCAGGCGTTGTTCCTGATGCAGTTCGACGCCGGGCAGGGCGGTCAGGTGCTTTTCGGCAAGGAATACCACGCAAGCTTCGCGCAGCCACTGGTCCTGCTCGGCGCTGATGCCGTCGAGGAACGTCAGGTGGTGGCGCACCCGCTGCCAGGTGTCATCGGCAATCGGGTGCTTGGCCAGCAAGCGCCGGCGACGCCAGGCGCTGAGGGACCACACAGCAGGTTACTGCGGCTTGGCTTCGGAGGACGTGCGGCCAAAGCGGCTGCGGAACACACCAATGATCATCGGAACCAGTGACAGCAGGATGATGAACACCACCAGCAGCGACAGGTTTTTCTTGATAAAGGGCACGTTGCCGAAGAAGTAACCCAGGGTCACCAGGCCACCGACCCACAGGATGGTGCCGAATACGCTGAAGCCGAAGAAGCGCGGGTAAGGCATCTTGGCGATACCGGCCACGAACGGCGCGAAGGTGCGCAGGATCGGCAGGAAGCGCGCCAGGGTCACGGTTTTGCCGCCGTGCTTGTCGTAGAAGTCGTGGGTCTTTTGCAGGTAGTCACGGCGGAAGATTTTCGAGTTCGGGTTGCTGAACAAGCGTTCTCCTGCCGTTCGTCCGATTACGTAGTTGGTGCTGTCGCCCAGGATCGCCGCCAGCATTAACAGACCACCGAGCAGCACCGGGTCCATGCCGCCACCTGCGGCCACGGCGCCAGCGATGAACAGCAACGAATCACCCGGCAGGAACGGCATGACCACCAGGCCGGTTTCGCAAAAGATGACCAGAAATAGAATGGCGTAGATCCACGGACCGTAATTGGTTACCAGCAGGTCGAGGTAGACGTCGAGATGCAGGATAAGGTCGAGCGGGTTGAAATCCATGGATGGCACCTGTGTGAATGGCCCGGCTCAGCAGGCCTGTGCGGAAGCTCGGGTAATAAGGCTACAAGTGTATGCCGCAATTCTTACAACCCTGAAAGGTCCGCATTATACGGATTGAGAGGTGAAAAGCGTGTTGGTTTTGTAGCGGGGGATGTCGTGGCTAGCAGGATAGGGGAACGAGCTTTCTGTGGCGAGCGGGCTTGCCCCGCGTTGGGCTGCGAAGCAGCCCCAAACCAAGCGATGCGTTTTGTCTGATAGACCGCGGCGCCTTCTTTAGGGCCGCTCCGCGGCCCAACGCGGGGCAAGCCCGCTCGCCACAACAAGCCAGCTCAGGTGGGAGGCGCCTCTTGGTCAGTCCTCGCTGATCGGCAATACGTAGTTCTTGAACTCCGTATCTTCGCGAAACCCAATCGACTCGTAGGTCTTCTGCGCCACTTCATTGTCGCTGCTGGTCGATACCCGCAACCTCACCGCGTGGGTCTCCTTGGCCATTTTCTTCGCCGTGCGCATCAGGTTATCCGCGACTAGTTGCCGGCGTGCATCTTCGGCCACATAGATGTCATTGAGAATCCACACCCGTTTAAGCGACAGCGACGAAAAGCTCGGGTACAGCTGGCAAAAGCCGAGTAACTTCTTGTCGTCATCATCCGCCAGAGCCAGGTAAATCACCGATTCCTTGCGGCGCAGGCGCTTTTCCAGGAAGTCCCGCGATGAATCCGGGAAGGGCAAGGCCCCGTAGAACTCGCGGTATTTGACGAACAACGGGGTCAGCAGGTCCAGGTGTTCCAGGGTCGCTTGAGTAATCCGCATGCCAGGCCTCAACTTCCAAATGGGGTATGACCACACAAGCGGCCGTGACTCGATGCTGCCTAATGGCGCGAAAAAGCGCAATCGTGCAGCGATCAGTCATCCGGTGAGCTGAGCAGGAAATTGCCTTTCATCAGGTCCGGATCATCGGATTCGATGGTCTGAACCTGCGCCTCGTCCTTGAGATTGACCCCCGACAGTTGCCGACGACACGCCTCTCGCATCAAGTACAGCAAACGATGGGCCGCCATGCCATAGCTCAGGCCTTCCAGGCGCACATTGGAGATGCAATTGCGATAGGCGTCGGTGAGGCCGACCTTGGGGTTGTAGGTGAAGTACAGCCCCAGGCTGTCCGGTGAACTGAGCCCCGGCCGTTCGCCGATCAGAATGACGGTCATCTTGGCGCCGAGTAACTGGCCCACTTCATCTGCCACCGCCACGCGGCCCTGTTCCACCAGGATGACCGGCGACAAGGACCAGCCGTCTGCGCGGCTCTGTTCTTCCAGGCGTGCCAAAAACGGCAAGGTATGTTTATGCACGGCCAGTGCCGACAGACCATCAGCTACCACGATTGCCAGGTCCACGCCGCCGGGGTTGGCCGATGCATGATGGCGCAATAACTGGGCAGACTCATCGCTCAAGCGCCGTCCCAGGTCCGGGCGTTGCAAGTACATGTGACGGTCAGTTGCAGCGCTGTGCAGCAACAGACTTTCACGCCCGCGCTCGGCCAGCTCGCTGCTGAGGCCCGCATGGTCAAAAGGTAAATGCACCGCGTCCCGCGCCTGGGCGTGGGCAAATTGAAAATCCAGCTGCGCATTGGTGGGAATGCTGGTGCCGGTTCGGCCCAGGGCGATGCGCGCCGGGGTCAGGCGGCGCAGTTCCAGCCAGGGGTTGTCAGGCAGGTCGAGTTGCACGGGCGGCTCCTTCATCCCAGTTGCGCCAAGGCTTGGCGAAAGGCCGGTGGCAGGCTGTTGCCGAAGTGCACCTTGCCGTCGGCTTGCGTGAAGATGCCCATTTTTGCCAGCCACTGTTCAAACTCCGGCGCCGGTTTTAAACCCAATGTTTGCCGGGCGTACAGCGCGTCGTGGAACGAAGTGGTCTGGTAGTTGAGCATGATGTCGTCGGAGCCGGGGATGCCCATGATGAAGTTGATCCCGGCCACGCCCAGCAGGGTCAGCAGGGTGTCCATGTCGTCTTGGTCGGCTTCTGCGTGGTTGGTGTAGCAGATGTCACAACCCATGGGCACGCCGAGCAGCTTGCCGCAGAAGTGGTCTTCGAGGCCGGCGCGGATGATCTGCTTGCCGTTGTACAAGTACTCGGGGCCAATAAATCCTACGACGGTATTCACCAGAAACGGTTTGAAATGTCGGGCTACCGCGTAGGCGCGGGTCTCGCAGGTTTGCTGGTCGACGCCAAAGTGCGCGTTGGCCGACAAGGCGCTGCCCTGGCCGGTCTCGAAATACATCAAGTTCTGGCCCAAGGTGCCGCGATTGAGGCTCAACCCTGCTTCGTAACCTTCCTGCAGCACGCTCAGGTTGATGCCGAAACTGGCGTTGGCCGCCTCGGTGCCGGCAATAGATTGGAACACCAGGTCCAGCGGCACGCCACGGTTGATCGCCTCGATGGAGGTGGTGACGTGGGTCAGTACGCAGGCCTGGGTCGGAATCTCATAGCGCTGGATGATCGCGTCGAGCATCTCCAGCATGGCGCAGATCGAGGCGATGCTGTCGGTGGCCGGGTTGATGCCGATCATGGCGTCGCCATTGCCGTACAACAGGCCATCCAGAATGCTCGCGGCGATACCGGCCGGTTCGTCTGTAGGATGGTTCGGTTGTAGGCGTGTGGATAAGCGCCCGCGAAGGCCCATGGTGCCGCGAAACTGCGTGACCACGCGGATCTTCTGCGCGACCAGCACCAGGTCCTGTACGCGCATGATCTTGGACACGGCGGCGGCCATCTCTGGCGTCAGACCTGGCGCTAGTGCGCGTAGGGAATGTTCGTCGGCCGCATCGCTGAGCAGCCAGTCGCGCAGGCCGCCCACGGTCAGGTGGCTGATCGGCGCAAACGCCTGTTTGTCGTGGGTGTCGATGATCAGGCGGGTGACTTCGTCGCTTTCATAGGGGATCAGCACTTCTTGCAGGAAGTGCTTCAACGGGATATTCGCCAGTGCCATCTGCGCCGCCACCCGTTCACCGTCATTCTGTGCGGCGACGCCGGCGAGGAAGTCCCCGGAACGTGCGGGGCTGGCCTTGGCCATCACGTCCTTGAGGCTGTCGAAGCGGTAGGTTTGTGCACCCACCGCGTGGGAAAAGCTTGCCATACAGTGTCTCCTTGACGACGCGGGCGGCTGCCCGCGTCGAGGTTTACGGCAGTTAGTGCAAGGCGGCCTCTGCGGCCTGGATCGCCGCGAATTCCTCTTCGGGCGTGCCTGCTACCAAGTGATGCCGGCTGTAGAAAGCAAAGTAAGCAATTAATACTCCATAGATGATCGCGGCGCCAATCACCACCCGTGGATCCACTAGAAAGCCCGCCACCACGGCCACACAGGCCAGCACCAGCGCAACGCCTGAGGTAAAGATGCCGCCCGGTGTGCGGTACGGGCGGTCCATTTTGGGGCGACGGATGCGCAGGGTGATGTGCGCGGCCATCATCAGCACGTAGGAAATGGTCGCGCCAAACACCGCCACCAGAATCAGCAGGTCACCCTGGCCGGTCAGCGACAAGCCAAAGCCGATGATGCCGGGGATCACCAAGGCCAGTACTGGTGCCTTGCTTTTGTTGGTCTGGGACAGTTTGCGCGGCAGGTAGCCGGCGCGGGACAGTGCGAAGATCTGCCGCGAGTAGGCGTAGATGATCGAGAAAAAGCTCGCGATCAGGCCCGCCAGGCCGACCAGGTTGACGAAACTGCCCATCCAGGTGGAACCGCCGTAAGACAATGCCAGTGCTTCAACCAGCGGGTTGCCGGATTTGATCAGCGCGTAGGTGCCCGCGCCGCCCGGTGCAATCACGAGGATAAGCAGGGCAAAACTGGTCAGCACCACAATGGCGCCGATCAAGCCGCGCGGCAGGTCGCGTTTCGGGTTCTTGGTTTCTTCGGCGGCCAGTGGCACGCCTTCTACCGCCAGGAAAAACCAGATGGCATAGGGAATCGCCGCCCACACACCCACGTAGCCAAACGGCAAGAAGGTGCTGGCTCCCTTAGCCTCGGACACCGGGATATCCAGCAGGTTGGCGACATTGAAATGCGGCACCATCGCGACCAGAAACACACCCAGTGCGATGGCGGCCACGGCGGTGATCACAAACATCAACTTCAGGGCTTCGCCCACACCAAAAATGTGGATGCCGATAAAGATGATGTAGAACGCCAGGTAAATCATCCAGCCGCTGATACCGAACAGCGACTCGCAATACGCACCGATAAACACCGCGATGGCGGCGGGGGCAATGGCGTATTCGATCAGGATCGCGGTGCCCGTGAGGAACCCGCCCCACGGCCCGAAGGCGCTGCGGGCAAAGCCGTAGCCGCCGCCAGCGGTGGGAATCATGGAAGACAGTTCGGCCAGGGAGAAACACATGCACAGGTACATGGTGGCCATCAGCAATGTGGCGAGGAACATCCCGCCCCAGCCACCCTGGGCCAGGCCGAAGTTCCAACCGGCGTAGTCGCCGGAGATCACGTAGGCAACGCCGAGGCCGACCAGCAACACCCAGCCGGCGGCGCCTTTTTTCAGTTCGCGTTGTTGGAAGTATTGAGAGTCGACTTTTTCGAAGTCGACGGAGGATCCAGTGGGTTCGCTAGGCATGAGCAGTACCGTCCGTTCTTATTGTTTTGGTTGAGCGCGAACAGGCGCGGGCACCGGTGGACCGGTGCCCACGAGAGGGTCAGAAGAACCCGAGTGGATTAATGTCGTAACTCACCAGCAAGTTCTTGGTCTGCTGGTAATGATCCAACATCATCTTGTGCGTCTCACGCCCCACACCGGACTTCTTGTAACCACCAAACGCGGCATGCGCCGGGTACAGGTGATAGCAGTTGGTCCACACGCGGCCCGCCTTGATCGCGCGGCCCATGCGGTAGGCGCGGTTAATGTCGCGGGTCCACACGCCGGCGCCCAGCCCGAACTCGGTGTCGTTGGCGATCGCCAGGGCTTCGGCTTCGTCCTTGAAGGTGGTGATGCTCACCACCGGGCCGAAGATTTCTTCCTGGAACACGCGCATTTCGTTGGTGCCCTTGAGCAGGGTCGGCTGGATGTAATAGCCGCCGGCCATGTCGCCGGTGAGCTTCTCGACTTTACCGCCGGTCAGCAGTTGTGCGCCTTCGCCTTTGGCGATTTCCAGGTAGGACAGGATCTTGTCGAACTGCTGCTCGGACGCCTGGGCGCCGACCATGGTGTCGGTGTCCAGCGGGTCGCCGCGTTTGATCGACTCGATTTTCTTCATCACGACTTTCATGAAGTCGTCGTAGATCGACTCTTCTACCAGCGCACGGGAAGGGCAGGTGCACACTTCGCCCTGGTTGAAGAACGCCAGCACCAGGCCTTCGGCCGCTTTCTCGATAAAGGACGGCTCGGCTTTCATGATGTCGGCGAAGAAGATGTTCGGCGACTTGCCGCCCAGTTCCACGGTGGACGGAATGATGTTCTCGGCCGCCGCATGCATGATGTGCGAGCCGACGGGCGTCGAGCCGGTGAAGGCAATCTTGGCAATGCGCTTGCTGGTGGCGAGGGCTTCGCCGGCTTCTTTGCCGAAGCCTTGAACCACGTTCAACACGCCAGGTGGCAACAGGTCTCCGATCACCTCCAGCAGCACGGTGATGCCCAGCGGGGTTTGCTCGGCGGGCTTGAGCACCACGCAGTTACCGGCGGCCAGGGCCGGTGCGAGTTTCCACGCGGCCATCAGGATCGGGAAGTTCCACGGGATGATCTGGCCGACCACGCCCAGCGGTTCATGGAAGTGATACGACGCGGTGTGTTCGTTGATTTCGGCGCTGGTGCCTTCCTGGGCGCGGATGCAGCCGGCGAAGTAGCGGAAGTGGTCGGCGGCCAGTGGGATGTCGGCGTTGAGGGTTTCACGCACGGCCTTGCCGTTGTCCCAGGTTTCGGTGATGGCCAGCAGTTCGAGGTTCTGTTCGATGCGGTCGGCGATTTTCAGCAGGACCAGCGAGCGGTCCTGGGCCGAGGTCTTGCCCCAGGCGTCGGCGGCGGCATGGGCGGCGTCCAGGGCCTTGTCGATGTCTTTGGCCGTGGAGCGCGGGAATTCGGCGATGGCCTTGCCGTTGACCGGCGAGGTGTTGGTGAAATAGTTGCCATCGACCGGCGCAACGAACTCGCCGCCGATGTAGTTGCCGTACTTGGCCTTGAACGAAACGATGGCGCCTTCAGTACCGGGGTGTGCGTAACGCATGGTGGGTATCTCCTGACTTTTATGTTTATTGGAGTACAGCGAAATTGCGCTTGATAAAGCGTAGAGCAAAGGTTGGGCCACCGCCTTGCTGGCAAGGTAAATCAAGGGGTTAGGCTTTGTAGCAAGGCGTTGCTGTGGCAGGCTCGATACAGGCAATGTGACAGTTTGTGCCACAAACGGTACAGCCTGTGACCGGTGGGTCTGCCCGGGATTGCATTGCCTGGATGGCTGGGGGATGCTGGCAGTTCTCACGCAGGGAGAATAATAAGAAATGCACAACGATCATTTCAGCCGCCATGCCCAGCAAGTCCTTACCGTGGCGCATGGCCGCGACCCGTCCAGCGATCCATCCATCGCCCGCTCCTGGCTGCGTTGCCTGGAGGACTACCACCTCGACCCTGCGCAAACCATTGCACCCACGGTGCTTGAACATGGTCGCTTGCTGGAAAGCCGCGAGCGCCTGCAACAAGTGCTGCACATCGCCGGCAGTGAGATGAACAGCCTGCATCAACAGCTCTCCGGCGCCGGGCATGCTGTGTTGCTCACGGATGCGCGCGGGGTGATCCTCAACTGTGTCACCGCGCCGTCCGAGCGCAAGATCTTCGAGCGTGCCGGGTTGTGGCTGGGCGCAGATTGGAGCGAGGCCTGTGAAGGCACCAATGGCATCGGCACCTGCCTGGTGGAGCGCCAATCCCTGACCATTCATCGTGACGAACACTTCCGTGGCCGGCATACCGGGCTGACCTGCTCGGCGAGCCCGGTGTTCGACCCTCATGGGGATCTGCTGGCGGTGTTGGATGTGTCCTCGGCGCGGGAGGCGGTGTCGCGCCAAAGCCAGTTCCACACGATGGCGCTGGTGAACCTGTCGGCGAAGATGATCGAGAGTTGTTACTTCCTGCGTCATTTCGAAAACCATTGGCTGCTGCGTTTTCATCTGCAGGCGGAGTCAGTGGGGTTGTTCAGCGAAGGGTTGCTGGCGTTTGATGGAGAAGGGCGCATCTGTGCGGTCAACCAGAGTGCGTTGAACCTGTTGGGGCAACGGCGTGACGGGTTGCAGGGGCAGCCAGTAGAGGCATTTTTCGATTGCTCCCTGGATCAATTGCTCGGCCGCGCCAGCGCCAATGCCACGGCCAGTTGGCCGTTGCGCACGCGGGATGGCCGACAGCTATTTGCGGCTTTACGGGGCCAGGTGCGCAGCGTCCCAACGCCTGTTGCCAAACCTGCTGTAGTTGAGCAACCGCACCGCGGCATCTGCCTGGGCGATCCGGCATTGCAAAAGGATTTTAGCAAGGCACTTCGGGTATTCGAACGTGATGTGCCGCTGTTGATCAATGGCGAAACCGGTTCCGGCAAAGAGGCCTTCGCCAAGGCGGTGCACCTGGCCAGCCAGCGAGCTGACAAGGCGTTCGTCGCACTCAACTGCGCCGCCATCCCGGAAAGCCTGATCGAAAGCGAACTGTTTGGCTATCGCGGCGGCAGCTTTACCGGCGCTCGTAAGGAGGGCATGCAAGGCAAGTTGCAACAGGCCGATGGAGGAACCTTGTTCCTTGATGAAATCGGCGACATGCCCTTGGCGCTGCAAACCCGTCTCTTAAGGGTGCTGGAGGATAGGCTGGTGGTGCCGATCGGTGGTGAGCCCCAGGCTGTCAACGTCAGAGTTATCAGTGCCACTCACCGCAATTTACTGGAGCGTGTGCAGAACGGCAGTTTTCGCGAAGATCTGTATTACCGCCTTAACGGCCTGGAGGTCGGCTTGCCGCCTTTGCGCGAACGCCGTGACAGGCCTCAGTTGCTGGACTTCCTGCTGGCAGAAGAGTCCGCCGGGCAAGTGGTCAGCCTCGAATTCGGTGCGCGTCAGGCGTTGCTGGCGTTTGCCTGGCCCGGCAATGTCCGCCAGATGCGTACGGTATTGCGCACAGTGGTGGCGCTATGTGATGACGGGCGGATAGGGCTGTCAGATCTGCCGGCGGTGTTCCGTCAGGCATCCGTGCAAACAGTCATCAAGTCGCCTCTGGAGGACGCCGAGCGCCAAACCCTGTTGGCGACGCTGGAACGTCAGCACTGGCATATGACGCAAGTCGCCGAGCACTTGGGTGTCAGCCGCAATACCTTGTATCGCAAGTTACGTAAGCATGGGATTACACGCGCTGCGGCAGGGGAAAGTTGAGAGGGTATTCTGCGATCGTCGCCGTAAGTTTTAATGCGTTGAGAGAGTCAGTCATGTGACGCTTTTATTGTTAAGTTGGAGGTGCCCTACGCGCTGTGTTGGGTGTTTTGATAGGAACGTTTCAGCGCAAGTTGTTCACTCAGTTAAGGCACCTGCAATCGGTGTTTCAAATAATAAAAGTCACTTGGGTGAATACGATGATAATTACAACACCAACCGTTCCCTTCATTCCTGTACAGCCCACTTCGGCAGAGGAGCCCCCAGCTCCGGCTGTCGACCATAACTCTGAGGCCCCGGACCGATCTCTGAATCGTACCAAAAGGGCATTGAAAGGTTTTCCGAGGTTTGGACGGCGGTCCCCGTCGCCTCCTCCGCTACCCCCTGCGCTGCCGCCGCCTAAATCTTTGCCCAAGGCTGGTCCTTCTCCGAAGCCCGGTCAGCATCCACCGGTGGACGGGTTCAAGGGAGCGGGGCAGACAGTCATCGTTGCCAATAAGATCAAAGCCAATGATGATTTGTTGATGGCTGGCTTACGCAAACAAGCGCCGATCAGCGTCGCTGAGGCCACCAAGCGATTGATCGACGCTGAAAGCCTGGTCAAGTCCGGAGTGATTGCTACAGGGCCCAACGCTAGCCGTGTCGCCCGTGATGCGTTTATCAGTGCGGGTATCACAGGGCTGGTCAGCGCGCCTATCAATGTCGCAGCCTACGCGGGCTCTGTCGCTACGGGGGAGACGATCAAGGCGACCTATGCCCCTGGGGTGTTACCACCCCCCTTTTTGCCGGGAGCCACCAGCCAGTCGAAGACCCCAGCCTCTACTTCGTCGGGCGAGCCTATGCTGTCGACAGCAGATCCGATCAGTGCACAAGTGGATGAAGTTGAAATGAAGTTGCTGGGGATGGCCTCCACCGTGATGTTTACGCTCGGGGATACCAGTAGTGTATTTACGAAAAATGATAGTTGGCCAACCGGTACTGCCGGGCGCTTAGATAACCTCGAAAAGTTGCTCGGTCTATCAGAGCAACATCTGAAAAAGGCCACTCGGCAAAATGGCTTGATTTTCAAACCTTATAAGCCTGGAGAGCCGATACCCGCCGACCCGAAAGGACGCCTTAATCTGATTGAAAAGAAACTCGAGCGCATGACTGAGGCATATGAAAGGTTGCGATTTCTCGCTGCGATGAAAGACGGCAATAATAAAGCTGACGGCACCGTCTGAAAGCGCCAGGGCCGAGCGAAGTGCCCACGCGCTCTTCGTTCGGCCCCTGGCCGTATAAAAGGTGCGATTTGCCCCTCCCTGCGATAACCTGCCTCGATGTTTTACGAGGTTGACTATGCACATTCATATTCTCGGTATTTGTGGCACGTTCATGGGCTCGATGGCGGTTCTGGCTAAAGAGCTGGGCCATCATGTTACGGGCTCCGACGCCAACGTCTATCCGCCCATGAGCACGCAACTCGAGGCCCAAGGCATTGCGCTGACTCAAGGCTACGACCCATCGCAATTCGACCCGGTCCCGGACCTGGTGGTGATCGGCAACGCCATGGTGCGCGGCAATCCGGCGGTCGAATACGTACTCAATAAAGGTTTGCCTTATGTGTCCGGCCCGCAGTGGCTGGCCGACCATGTACTGCAAGGCCGTTGGGTACTCGCGGTCGCTGGCACTCACGGCAAGACCACCACCAGCAGCATGTTGGCCTGGGTGCTGGAACATGCGGGCATGAGCCCAGGCTTCCTGATCGGCGGTGTACCGCAGAACTTCTCGGTGTCGGCGCGCCTGGGCGACACGCCGTTCTTTGTGATCGAGGCTGATGAATACGACAGCGCCTTCTTCGACAAGCGCTCCAAGTTCGTTCACTACCGCCCGCGCACGGCGATCCTGAACAACCTGGAGTTCGATCACGCCGACATTTTCCCCGATTTGCCAGCCATTGAGCGGCAATTCCACCACTTGGTGCGCACCATCCCAAGTGAAGGCCTGGTGATCCACCCGACCACCGAACCTGCCTTGCAGCGTGTGATCGAGATGGGCTGCTGGACCCCGGTGCAAACCACCGGCGTGGGTGGGCAGTGGCAGGTCAAGCTGCTCAGCGAAGACGGCTCCAAGTTTGAAGTGCTGTTCGAAGGCCAAGCTCAAGGCATCGTCGAGTGGGACATGACCGGCCAGCACAACGTCGCCAACGCCTTGGTCACCTTGGCGGCTGCGCGGCATGTGGGTGTGGTGCCGTCCATGGGCATTGCCGCATTGAGCGCTTTCAAAAGCGTGAAGCGCCGTATGGAAAAAGTCGCTGACGTGAATGGGATTACTATCTACGACGACTTTGCCCATCACCCGACGGCCATTGCGACTACGTTGGATGGCCTGCGCAAACGTGTCGGTGATGCGCCGATCATCGCGATTGTCGAGCCACGCTCCAACTCCATGAAGCTCGGTGCCCACCGCGATGGCCTGCCGGAAAGCGTCAACGATGCCGACCAAGTGGTCTGGTACGCGCCGGCCAACCTCGGCTGGGACCTGCCGGCGATTGCTGCCCTGTGCACTGTGCCGTCCATCGTCTGCGACTCCATTGAAGGCATCATTGAACACGTCAAGCACCAGGCCAAGCCGGGCACCCACGTGGTGGTCATGAGCAACGGCGGCTTTGGCGGCCTGCACGGCAAACTCGCCGAGGCGCTGAAATGAGTGGCCCGGAACGCGTCACCCTGGCGATGACCGGCGCCTCCGGTGCGCCTTATGGTTTGCGCCTGCTGGATTGCCTGGTGCGTGAAGACCGTGAGGTGCACTTCCTGATCTCCAAGGCCGCGCAACTGGTGATGGCAACCGAGACCGACGTGGCACTGCCGCCCAAGGTGCAGATGATGCAGTCCTTCCTCACCGAATACACCGGTGCGGCGGCGGGGCAGATCAAGGTCTATGGCAAAGAGGACTGGATGTCGCCCGTGGCGTCTGGCTCGGGTGCGCCGGCAGCGATGGTGGTGGTGCCGTGTTCCACTGGGACGTTGTCGGCGATTGCCACGGGTGCCTGCAACAACCTGATCGAGCGCGCAGCGGACGTGACCTTGAAGGAGCGTCGCCAGTTGATCCTGGTGCCCCGTGAAGCGCCGTATTCGAGCATTCACCTGGAACACATGCTCAAGCTGTCGAACATGGGCGTGACGATTCTGCCGGCCTCGCCGGGTTTTTATCATCAGCCGCAGACCATCGATGACCTGGTGGATTTTGTGGTGGCGCGCATTCTCAATCTGCTGAACATTCCCCAGGACATGCTGCCGCGTTGGGGTGAACACCATTTGAGTAGTGATGAATAAGGCGCTGCTGATCCTGCTGGCGCTGCAACTGACGGGCTGCGCCACGGCGCGCACGTTGGACGCGGCGCAACCTGGCGCGCCGGTGGTGTATGCCGGTACGCGGTTGGATTTGTATGCAATGAATGGCGGTTGCTGCGCCAAGGACCGGTTTGGTGCCGAGGCGCCGGCTTATCCCGGTGTGGATCTGCCGGCGAGTGCGTTGCTTGATACCTTGTTGTTGCCGCTGTCGGTGTTGACGGTGTTGGGCGTTGGCTTCAACGCTACAGGCGGCTTGTAGGAGCGAGCTTGCTCGCGAAGATCGTTAACGAAAACGCGGGTGTCCTGGAAGAACTCGCCGCCTGTGCGTTCTTCGCGAGCAAGCTCGCTCCTACAGGTATTTGAAACCTATTATTTGCCTAGCTTGCGCAACTCATCCGACTCCACCACCCGCACCCCATCCTGCTCTTCCAGCGCCAGGCGCCACATGGCCCGGGCCAGTTCGCACACTTCGATGCCGCGGTATTTGCCGGGAATCAGCTTCGACAACGGCCCGGCCAGTTGTTCGGCCAAACGTGGTTCCAGTCGTTCCCCCAACAGCAACGATGGTCGCACGATGGTCAGTTGTGGCCAGTCCTGGGCTTTCAAGGCCTCTTCCATTTCCCCTTTGACGCGGTTGTAGAAGATCGAGGATTTCGGGTCGGCGCCAATCGCGCTGATCACGATCAGGTGACGTGCCCCCATTTCCCGCGCGCGTTTGGCGAAGGCCACGACCATGTCCAGGTCGACGGCGCGAAACGCCGCTTCGGAGCCCGCTTGTTTGAGGGTGGTGCCCAGGCAGCAGAAGGCCAGGTCCACCTGGCCACTCAGTTGCGGCAGGAACACCGCCGGGTCGCCCACCGGGTTTTCCAGGTGCGGGTGTTCGGCCAATGGCTTGCGGCTGGGCGCGAGCACGCGGGTCACGGTGGGTTCGTTGAGCAGGCGATCGAGCAGGTGTTCGCCGGTAAGGCCGGAGGCTCCGGCGAGCAAGATATGCTGCGGTGTCAGGTACATGGTGTTTCCCCCTTGTTACACGTTACAGCTTAGTTGCCTTTGGCTTCCTTGCTATTCATTGAGACGCTTTCGAGCGCCTTTCGTGCCTGCTGTTTGCGTAATAATTGCCAGTGGGCGATCACGCCCTTGGGGGCCCAGATCTGCGGTTCGGAGGCTTCGAAGTTGTCCGCCTGCTCGCGTTCGGCCACATGCAGTTGCGCCAGCTTGAAGGCTTGCTGCAAGTCGTCGGTCTGGTTGAAGGCTTGGGCGAAGAGGGCGTCGCCAAAGTAGGTGAAGTCGGCTTCTTCCGAGCAGCCGAAGGACACGCGGTCGGCGCGGGAAGCGGTCATGATCAGGGTGCGCTCGTCCTTCAGGGCCGGGATGAAACCACCGGAGTAGCAGGCCGAGATCACCACGATTTTGTCGCGGTTCTTCAGCGGTGCCAGCACGGCGGCCAGCTCATCGGCGGGCAGGTCGGCCAACTCCATGCGCGGTTGGTCGAGCACCAGTTCGTGTTCGTGGGTGCCGTGGCTGGTCATGTAGATAAACACCAGGTCTTCCGGGCCGGTGCGGTCGGCCAGGGTCTGCACGGCGCGGCGCAGGCTTTCGCGAGTGGCCAGCGGGCGGTCGGCAATGTGGTCGCGATGGTTGACCAGGCGAATCTGCCCGCGTGCGCCAAAGCGGGTGGCGAGCATGTTGCTGACGTAATCGGCTTCGCGCAGGAACACGCTCTGCTTGCCGTCGCCGGCGACGGCCAGGGTGTACAGCTCCACGGCCGGAGTGGAGGCGGGCACGGCGGCGAGGGCGGCGTCGAGCAAGCGGCCCTGGGCGAGCACGCCGATTTCCAGCGGGTCGGGCAGCAGTTTGCCGTCGGCGTCCCGCACGCGCATGCCGTTGACCCAGGTGCCGGCCTGCACGGTACCGTCGGTGAGCACCAGGGTGCCTTTGCCTTGATAGCTGTCGCTGTCGAAACCGCCGATATAGAAGCTGCCGTCGGTGAGGTTCAGGCGTCCTTCGCCCGTGAACCGCCAATCGCTGAACTGGCCGACATAGTGGCTGCCGTCGACGCCGATCAATTCGCCCTTGCCGCTGAGCGCGCCTTCTTTGAACTGGCCGATCCACACGTCGCCGTCGGCGTTCTCATAGCGGCCCTTGCCGTTCAGTTGGTTCTGTTTGAACTGGCCGACATAGATGTCGCCGTCGGCGCTGTTGAACGTGCCATTGCCTTCCAACTGGCCATCGACAAAGTGGCCGCTGAACTGGTTGCCACTGTCGTCGTTGCGCTGGCCTTCGCCATTCGGCTTGCCGTGGGCGAACTGGCCCTGGTATTGGCTGCCGTCGGCCAGCTCCAGGCGACCAAGGCCGGAATACTGGTCGTCCTTGAACTCGCCACGGTAGGTCATCTGCCCTTCTTTGAGGGTGCCTTCACCGTTGCGTCGACCGTTCTTGAAACCGCCGACATAGTGGCTGCCCGCCGTGGTGAGGCTGCCCTGGCCGTCGAACAGGCCTTGCTGGAACTGGCCTTTATAGACTTCGCCATTGCTGCCATGCCATTCGCCCTGGCCGTGCCACTGGCCTTTGTCGAACTGGCCGGCATACCAACTGCCGTTGGGGTAGTCCACGCGGCCCTGGCCTTGCAGCAAGCCATCGACCACATCGCCCCGGTAACGGCCGCCGTCGGGCAGGCGCGCATCGGGCGGCAACAGCGATTCGCCGTCTCCGCAAGCGGTGAGCAACAGGGCAAGGGCGAGGGGAGCGAGTGGGCGCATAGCGGGATCCGGATAATTGAGCGCCGAGTATGCCGCAGCTGCGAGTTTCATACATAAATTTACATACACTGTGGTGAGGTTTATATCCCCACCACAGGCACGGGCTTACACGAAGTAGAGTGACAACGACTCGGCAATGTAAGCCGGTTTTTCCTGGCCTTCGATTTCCAGGGTGGCAGTGGCCTTGAGCAGCCATTGGCCGGGCTTTTTCTCGGTGACGTCATTGAGCGTCACGTTCAGGCGCACCTTGGAATTCACTTTGACCGGCTGGATGAAACGCACGCTGTCCAGGCCATAGTTAACCGCCATCTTCAGGCCTTCGGGCACGATCAGCAGGTCTTCCATCAGCTTGGGCATCAGCGACAGCGACAGGAAACCGTGGGCGATGGTGCTGCCGAACGGGGTTTGCGCGGCCTTGACCGGGTCGACGTGGATGAACTGATGATCGCCAGTGGCCTCGGCGAACAGGTTGATACGCGCCTGGTCGATGGTGAGCCATTCGGAACGTCCCAGTTCCTTGCCGACATAATCTTTGAGCTGCGCTACGGGTACATAGGGCATTGCGTCTCTCCTTGGTTCATCGGTGTGTTCTCCAGCCACTGTAGGAGCGAGCTTGCTCGCGAAAAACTCAAGCGCGCCGCGTTAAGCCAGAAATCCCGCGTAATCGTTAACGACCTTCGCGAGCAAGCTCGCTCCTACAAGGAAGGAGTGATTGGTTTTTTTGGGTTACAGAGAACCAATGTAGATCATCATGGCCAATCGGCTCGGTCAACCCACCATGCTTTTGGCGAATGCCGGTGCATAGGGCGGGCGTGCTTATAATGCGGGCGAGTCTTGAGGGGGAAGAACGGATGCTGTTACGTGGCCTGACCTGGCTGGTGCTGTTTCAACTGATCGGTACGGCGATCAATCATTTGCTGTTGCCGGTGCTGCCGGGGCCGATCATCGGCCTGCTGCTGATGCTGGGTTTCCTGATCTGGAAGGGCGAAGTCGGTGAGCCCTTGAGCCTGGCGGCCAGCAGTCTATTGCGTTACTTGCCGTTGCTGCTGGTGCCTCCAGCGGTGGGGGTGATGGTGTATGCCAAGGACATTGCGGCGGATTTCTGGGCGATTGTCGGTGCGCTGGTGCTGTCGCTGGTGATTGCCATGGGCTTCGTCGGTGTGCTGATGCAGCAGATGGTCAAGCGCAAGGAGAAGGATCAATGATCTTCGACTGGCAGGGCGCGTGGACGGCGGTGATTCATCACCCGCTATTCGGCATCGGTATCACCCTCGGCGCCTATCAACTGGTATTGGCAGGGTTTGAGAAAACCCGCTGGATCTTCCTTCAGCCGGTGCTGGTGTCCATGCTGCTGGTCATCGGCGTGCTGATCACCTGCGGCCTGAGCTACGGCGAGTACCGCAAGAGCACCGAGATCATGGGCATCCTGCTCGGCCCGGCGACGGTGGCCCTGGCCGTGCCGCTTTACCTGAACCTGCGGCGCATTCGCCAATTGTTCTGGCCGATTTTTACTACGCTGGTGATAGGCGGGGTGCTCGCCACCGGCCTGTGTGTGCTGCTGGGCTGGTGGTTTGGTGCCGAACACATGATGTTGATGACCATGGCACCCAAGTCGGTGACCTCGCCGATCGCCATGCTGGTGGCCGAACAGATCGGTGGCGTGGCGGCGTTGGCGGCGGTGTTTGTGCTGATCACCGGGGTGATCGGCGCGATGATCGGCCCGGCGTATTTGTCCCGCCTGGGAGTGCACAGCCCCGAGGCGCGCGGCATGGCGCTGGGCATGACGGCCCACGCCGTCGGCACCTCGGTGGCCCTGCAGGAAAGCGAAGAATGCGGCGCCTTTGCAGCGCTGGCGATGAGTCTGATGGGCGTGGCCACGGCGGTATTCCTGCCGCTGGCTGTGTCGGTGATCGTTTAAACCGGGTTTAAGGAAACCTTTATGAGTCTGGCGCTGTTTCCGCTCAATACCGTGCTGTTCCCTGGCTGCACCCTCGACTTGCAACTGTTCGAGGCGCGCTACCTGGACATGGTCGCCCGTTGCATGAAAAAGGGCGAAAGCTTCGGCGTGGTGTGCATCCTTGACGGCCAGGAGGTGGGCACGGCACCGGACGGCTACGCGTTGATCGGCTGTGAGGCGCTGATCCGCGACTTCAAACAGCAGGACAACGGTCTGCTGGGGATTCGCGTCGAAGGCGGCCGCAGGTTCCGCGTGCGCGATGCCGGTGTGCAGAAGGACCAATTGCTGGTGGCTGAAGTGCAATGGCTCGAAGAGCTGCCGGACCAGCCCTTGGAAGAGGAAGACGCCGACCTGCTGGCGCTGCTCCAGGCGTTGGCCGAGCACCCGATGGTGGCGTCGCTGGACATGGACGCCCACGCCGACGGCCAGCAAGCCTTGGGCAATCAGTTGGCCTATCTGCTGCCGTTCACCGAGGCTGACAAGATCGACCTGCTTCAGCTCGATGACCCGCAGCAGCGGCTGGATGCGATCCAGATTTTGCTGGATGAGTTGCAGGGCGAACTGTTTACCTGATTTCGGAAAAGTCTGGCGTTGTTGTCAGACATTCCTTCGTTGTTCCGCGCACGCTGCCTGAAATAGTTTCCGATCACATAACCATGATCAGGGGATGAAAATGATTCGGCTAACGCACTCGGAACAAGCGGTTTGGGATGCATTTTTTGTCAGCGTGACCGGGCAGTTGATCCAGCAGGATGCAAAGCGCGGCCCGGAATACATCGCCGAGCACGCAGCGGACATCGCTGATGAAATGTTATTGGAGCGGCGTGAGCGATGCAGTGAGCGCTGCGTTGCTCCTATCGATTGGCTCGGCCCGGCCTAGGGTCAGTAGGCATACCGCAGCAGCGCGTGGGGCGTGCCGGTAAGCGCGATGAAGCTCAACACCGCGACCAGCGCCGGCAGCAACAGCCACCAGGTTTTTTGCGACATGGCCGGCAGCGGGCTTCGATACTGGGTGATGCCCAGGCTGAACGCACACACCGTCATCGCCAGCAACGTGCCGGCCAGGATGTCCGTGGGCCAGTGGGCGCCGAGGTAAACCCGCGACAGCGCAATGAAGGCGGCAGGAATACAGCCCAGCAACATCCAGGTCAGGCGCAGCCGCACGGGTTGCCCGCGACCGGCCAGGATCGCCAGGGCCAGGAAAAACGCGAACGCGCCAGACGCGTGGCCGCTGGGCATGCTGAAGCTGGTCAGCGGGTCTGTCAGGATTTCCGGACGGCCACGGGCGAAAAACAGCTTGGTTGCGGTGTTGATCACCGCAGCCCCGGCCAGCGTTGCGCCGACAAACACCGCATGACGCCATTGCCGCGCCAGTAGCAGCAGGCCAGTGAATACGGCGCTGGCGACGAACATCTTCTTGAATTCGCCCAGTTGGGTGATGCGCACCATCACCTCATCCAACCAGGGGCTGCGGTGTTCCTGCACCAGGGCGCTCAGGCCCTGGTCGAAGTCATTGAGGTGGGGGTAGCCGATAAACAAGGCGATCAACACGGTCAGGCTGGCGCAGCCGATCCACAGGGTGGCGCGACGATGGCCGCGCAGGCTGCTGTTCAAGCTTAAGCCCACCACCACCGCGATACAGGCGGCAACGATGCCGGCTTCCGGCCAGAAACCTTCGGGCAATGGCAGGCGGAAAGCGGCGCCGGTTGCCCAGCCTGGCAGCAAATACGCCACGGACCAGCCCGCGGCCGCGACGATGCTGACAATTGCAAAGCGTGGGAAGGGCATGTCGCACATCCCGGCCACCATCGGCAGCATGGGGCGCAGCGGGCCGATGAAACGGCCGACCAGCAGGCTGGCGATGCCGTACTTGTGGAAGTAGGTTTCGGCGCTGTTCATCCATTCCGGGTGGTGGCGCAAGCCGGGTAAGCGCCGGATGTTCTGGTGGAAATGTCGGCCCAGGAAGTAGGAAACCGCATCACCCAGCAAGCCGCCGAGGAAGCCCAGCAACAACGTTTCGCTGAGTGACAGCGCACCGCTGCCGGCGAGGGCGGCAATGGCAAACAACAACACCGTGCCCGGCACGATCAACCCGGCGATGGCCAGGCACTCCACGCAGGCGACAATAAACACCGCGACCGCCAGCCATTCGGGGTTCAGCGTCAACCAGCCGGTAATGCTATCGAGCCATTGGCCCATACAATCCACTCCATGCTCAAATCAAAAAATAATCTCGGCCTTCGACCTGGCCGCGGCGCAGCGGGTTCCGCGTGCAATAAGGCGCATAGCCAGCATCGACGAAGCGGTACATCAGGTGTTCATCACGGCCGCTGGGGATGCCCAGGCGGGTGGTCTGGATAATCTGGGTCGGGGTCTGGCCCACGTCCTCAACGTAGAGCCGTTCCTGATCGAAGCGCTTGGCGTCCCACATCGGCACCTTCAGCCCCAAGGCTTTACACAATAGGGTCTGGCCAGCGCACAGCTTTTGCGAAGCGCGTGGGCTGCCGTCTACGTTCGGGTTGTTCAGCAGCATCTGCGCCAGGCTCGCCGGGCCGGATAATTCATCGACCCACGGATAGGCCGATTTGATCAACACGGCATTGCCCGGTCCATGGGCGCTGAAGTTCAGGGAATCGCCGCCACGGGCGTAGTACATGTAGATATGGCCACCATCCAGAAACAAAGCCTTACGCTTTTCTGTGTAACCCAACGAGGCGTGACTGCCTTTTTCCGCCACGTAATAGGCTTCGGTTTCAATAATTCGCGCCGAAAGCCAGATTTTCCCCACGCGATGGCGTATGACTTTTCCGAGCAAATCTCGCGCGAGCGTTTGTGCGTCACGGTCGAAAAAGCCATCGGGCAGGGCGCTTGCGGGGAGTTGGGGCGATGAGCTGGGCATGGCAGTCAGGGGTAAATACGGCTAAATGTGACGGAATCATAACAACTCCCACCTTAATTACCGCTGAACCCCAGGTTTTTACAGTTCATTTCGACCATCCGCCCCTCACCGCTGTCAGTCGGGCGGCGTCACAGCTATAATCTGCCGCTTTCCTCCCTGCCAAGACTCCCTGACCATGACTGAGTCCGTTCTTGACTACATGACCCGCCTGGGTCGCGCTGCCCGTCAGGCCTCGCGGTTGATCGCCCGTGCGAGCACCGCGCAGAAGAACCGCGCCCTGCTGGCCGCCGCCGACGCTCTGGATGCTTCGCGCTCCGAGCTGACTGCCGCCAACGAGCAAGACCTGGCCAACGGCCGCGCCAATGGCCTGGAACCGGCCCTGCTGGACCGCCTGGCGCTGACCCCGGCACGTATCGACGACATGATCGAAGGCCTGCGTCAGGTGGCCAAGTTGCCTGACCCCATCGGTGAAATCCGCGATATGCGTTACCTGCCGTCCGGCATCCAGGTCGGCAAGATGCGCGTGCCCCTGGGCGTGATCGGCATCATTTATGAGTCGCGCCCGAACGTGACCATCGACGCCGCGAGCCTGTGCCTCAAGTCCGGCAATGCCACCATCCTGCGTGGCGGTTCCGAGGCGATCAATTCCAACCGCGCTATCGCCGCGTGCATCCAGCAGGGCCTGGCCGTGGCCGAGTTGCCCGCCGAAGTGGTGCAAGTGGTGGAAACCACCGACCGTGCCGCCGTGGGCGCGCTGATTACCATGCCTGAATTCGTCGACGTGATCGTGCCGCGCGGTGGCAAGAGCCTGATCGAACGCGTCAGCCGCGATGCCAAGGTGCCGGTCATCAAGCACCTGGACGGCGTGTGCCATGTCTACATCGACATCGCCGCCGACATCGACAAGGCGATCCGTATCGCCGACAACGCCAAGACCCACCGCTACGCCCCGTGCAACACCATGGAAACCCTGCTGGTGCACATCGGCATTGCCGAGCGCGTGCTGCCGCCGCTGGCTGCCATCTACCGCGACAAAGGTGTGGAATTGCGCGGTTGTGAGCGTACCCGTGCGCTGCTGGGCGCGGACGTGATCGAAGCGACGGAACTGGACTGGTACACCGAATACACGGCGCCGATCCTGTCGATCAAGCTGGTCGACGACCTGGACGAAGCCATCGAACACATCAACACCTACGGCTCCAAGCACACCGACGCCATTGTTTCCGAGCATTTCAGCGATGCCCGGCGTTTCCTCAACGAAGTGGATTCCGCTTCGGTGATGATCAACGCCTCGACGCGGTTTGCCGACGGCTTCGAGTACGGCCTGGGGGCGGAGATCGGTATTTCCACCGACAAGCTCCACGCCCGTGGCCCGGTTGGCCTGGAAGGCCTGACCAGCGAGAAGTACGTGGTGTTCGGCGATGGTCATGTGCGCACTTGATGGGTAAACGCATTGGGCTGCTCGGCGGTACCTTCGACCCCGTGCACATCGGCCATTTGCGCAGCGCCCTGGAAGTCGCGGATGCCCTCGCGCTGGACGAGTTGCGTGTGATGCCCAACGCTCGGCCGCCCCATCGCGATACGCCGCAAGTGTCGCCGCAGCAGCGCCTGGAAATGGTGCGCCTGGCGGTGCAAGGCATATCACCGTTGGTGGTGGACGACCGCGAGCTCAAGCGCGATAAACCGTCCTACACTGTTGACACCCTGGAACTGATACGCGCCGAGTTGGCCGTGGATGACCAGTTGTTTCTGCTTTTGGGCTGGGACGCATTTTGCGGCCTGCCCTCTTGGCATCGCTGGGAGGAACTCCTCCAGCATTGCCACATCCTGGTTTTGCAACGCCCGGATGCCGACAGCGAACCGCCGGATGCCTTGCGCAACCTGCTGGCCGCGCGGTCGGTAAGTGACCCCTTGGCCCTGACCGGGCCGAACGGGAATATTGCATTCGTCTGGCAGACCCCGCTTGCGGTGTCCGCCACCCAGATCCGTCAACTGCTGGCCAGCGGTAAGTCGGTACGTTTCCTGGTGCCTGACGCGGTCCTGGCCTACATCGATGCGCACGGGCTTTACCGTGCGTCGAACTGAAAAG
The DNA here is from genome assembly GCF_013387025.1 of Pseudomonas reactans. Classification (NCBI taxonomy): domain Bacteria; kingdom Pseudomonadati; phylum Pseudomonadota; class Gammaproteobacteria; order Pseudomonadales; family Pseudomonadaceae; genus Pseudomonas; species Pseudomonas reactans. The sequence goes on from NZ_JACAQP010000013.1 coordinate 104,539, forward strand.
GCGCGCTTGAACGCACGAATCAATGTGCAGCGAGCGCCCGAACATACGAGCAAAACGAGTTTTATATGACGAACAAAGACGTAAGCAAAGTTAAGCGCAAAGGCACCTTCAAAAGCGCCCCGCTGCCGGTAGAAGCCCACGTTGGCCCAGAACTGGCCGGCGAAGAGCTGGTAAAAGTCGCCGTGGCTGCCCTGGAAGACGTTAAAGCCCAGGACATCCAGGTGCTGGACGTGCGCGACAAGCAGAGCATCACCGACTACATGATCATCGCCACCGGTACCTCGAACCGCCAGATCGGCGCGATGCTCGACAAGGTCCGTGAAGCCGTCAAAGCCCAAGGCGTCAAGCCACTGGGTGAAGAAGGCAAGGGCGACAGCGACTGGGTGCTGCTGGACATGGACGACGTGATCGTTCACATGATGACCTCCAACGCCCGTCAGTTCTACGACCTGGAGCGTCTGTGGAAAGGCGCCGAGCAGAGCCGTGCCGCCGATGGCAAGCACCACAGCCCGGAAGTGGGCCACGCGCACTTCGACAAGCTGAACAAAGACCAGGAATAAGGAACGGCTGTGCGCCTGCGTCTGATCGCTGTCGGTTCACGCATGCCCAAGTGGGTGGAAGAAGGCTGGCACGAGTATGCCAAGCGTCTGCCCGCTGAGCTGTCGCTTGAACTGGTGGAAATACCGCTTAACACCCGGGGCAAGAATGCCGATGTGGCGCGCTTTATCCGTCAGGAAGGCGAAGCCATGTTGGCCAAGGTCGGCCCCAATGAGCGCATCGTCACCCTCGAAGTGCACGGCAAACCCTGGAGCACCGAGCAGTTGGCGGTGGAACTGGATCGCTGGCGCCTGGATTCGCGTACGGTCAACTTCATGGTCGGCGGCCCCGAAGGGCTGGCGCCGGAAGTCTGTGCGCGGGCGGATCAGCGTTGGTCGTTGTCGGCGCTGACGTTGCCGCACCCGTTGGTACGGATTCTGATCGGTGAACAGCTATATCGCGCCTGGACAGTTCTGTCCGGGCACCCTTACCACAAATAATCTGCGCCCCTCCCGATGACCCAACCGATCCGCATCAAGGACCACGAGAAAGACGCACGTCTCGTACGCGCTCGCGTGGTGTTTGGCGCAATTGCAGTGGTGGTGTTGTTGGGTGTACTGATCGCGCGCTTGTATTACCTGCAGGTGATCCAGTACGACTATCACTCCACCCTGTCGGAAAACAACCGGGTGCATGTGCAACCGATTCCGCCAACCCGTGGGCTGATTTTCGACCGTAATGGCGTGGTGGTCGCGGATAACCGGCCCAGTTTCAGCCTGAGCATGACCCGCGAGCGTTCCGGCGACTGGCAGCAGATCCTCGATGTGATCGTCGAGGTGCTGCAATTGACGCCGGAAGACCGGGTGATCTTCGAAAAACGCATGAAGCAGGGGCGCCGGCCGTTCGAACCGGTGCCAATCCTGTTCGAGCTGACCGAAGAACAGATCGCGCGGATCGCGGTGAACCAGTTCCGTCTGCCGGGTGTGGAAGTGGTGGCGCAGTTGGTGCGGCATTACCCGCAAGGGCCGCACTTTGCCCACTCCGTTGGCTACATGGGGCGGATCAACGAGAAAGAGCTGAAAACCCTCGATCCGGTCAATTACAGCGGCACCCACCATATCGGCAAGACCGGCATCGAGCGCTTCTACGAGCCGGAGTTGCACGGCCAGGTCGGTTACGAAGAAGTCGAGACCAACGCCCGTGGCCGCGTGCTACGGGTGCTCAAGCGTACCGACCCGGTGCCGGGCAAGGATATCGTGCTGAGCCTGGACATCAAGCTGCAGGAAGCTGCCGAGATGGCCCTGGGCGGTCGTCGTGGCGCGGTGGTTGCCCTGGACCCGAAGACCGGCGAAGTGCTGGCGATGGTCAGTCAGCCGAGCTTTGACCCCAACCTGTTCGTGACCGGCATCAGCTTCAAGGCCTACGCCGAATTGCGTGATTCCATCGACCGGCCACTGTTCAACCGCGTGCTGCGCGGCCTGTATCCGCCGGGATCGACGATCAAGCCGGCGGTGGCGATTGCGGGGTTGGACGCGGGTGTGGTCACGGCCTCCAGCCGAGTCTATGACCCCGGCTACTACATGCTGCCCAACTACGATCACAAATACCGTAACTGGAACCGCACCGGTGATGGCTATGTCGACTTGGACACCGCGATCATGCGCTCCAACGACACCTATTTTTACGACTTGGCGCACAAGCTGGGGATCGACCGCCTCTCTGCCTACATGGGCAAATTCGGCCTCGGTCAGAAAGTCTCGCTGGACATGTTCGAAGAGTCGCCTGGCCTGATGCCGTCGCGCGAATGGAAGCGTGCGACCCGCCGCCAGGCGTGGTTCCCGGGTGAAACCCTGATTCTTGGTATCGGCCAGGGCTATATGCAAGCCACGCCGCTGCAATTGGCCCAGGCCACGGCACTGGTCGCCAACAAAGGCATCTGGAACCGTCCGCACCTGGCCAAGACCATCGAGGGCGAGAAGCCTTTGGACGAAAACCCGATCCCGGACATCGTGCTGCGCGACCCGTCCGACTGGACCAAGGTCAACCACGGCATGCAGCAAGTGATGCACGGCGCCCGTGGCACCGCGCGCAAGGCAGCCGTTGGTGCGCAGTACCGCATCGCCGGCAAGAGCGGTACCGCCCAGGTCGTGGCGATCAAGCAGGGCGAGAAATACGATCGCACCAAGGTTCAGGAGCGTCATCGGGACCACGCCTTGTTTGTCGGCTTTGCGCCGGCGGACGACCCGAAAATCGTGGTGGCGGTGATGGTCGAGAACGGCGAGTCCGGTTCCGGCGTCGCGGCGCCTGTGGTGCGCCAAGTGATGGACGCCTGGCTGTTGGCCGACGACGGCAGGCTCAAGCCCGAATATGGTGGCCCCCCTTCAAGCACCGAGGTTACGGCCCGTGAAGAGTAATTTTGACCGCATCCTCTCCAGCGAAGATGTGATGCGTCGCCGTGCGACGTTGCTGCAACGCATGCACATTGATGGCCCGTTGCTGATCCTGCTGCTGACCCTGGCGGCCGGCAGCCTGTTCGTCCTGTATTCCGCCAGCGGCAAGAACTGGGACCTGCTGATCAAGCAGGCCTCGTCGTTCGGCCTGGGCTTGTTGTCGATGGTGGTGATCGCTCAGCTTGAGCCGCGCTTCATGGCGCGTTGGGTGCCGCTAGGCTATGTGGCCGGCGTGTTGCTGCTGGTGGTAGTGGACGTAATGGGCCACAACGCCATGGGCGCGACCCGCTGGATCAACATTCCGGGGGTTATTCGCTTCCAGCCGTCGGAATTCATGAAGATCCTGATGCCGGCGACCATCGCCTGGTACCTGTCCAAGCGCACCTTGCCGCCGCAACTCAAGCACGTGGGGATCAGCCTGATCCTGATCGGCATACCCTTCATCCTGATCGTGCGCCAGCCTGACCTTGGCACGTCGCTACTGATTCTTGCCGGCGGTGCGTTCGTGCTGTTCATGGGCGGTTTGCGCTGGCGCTGGATCCTCAGCGTGCTGGCCGCCGCCGTGCCCGTGGCCATCGCCATGTGGTTCTTCTTTATGCACGACTACCAGAAGCAGCGGATCCTCACCTTCCTTGACCCGGAAAGTGACCCGCTGGGCACCGGCTGGAACATCATCCAGTCGAAGGCGGCCATCGGTTCTGGTGGAGTATTTGGTAAGGGTTGGTTACTGGGCACTCAGTCGCATTTGGACTTTTTGCCGGAAAGCCATACCGACTTCATCATTGCGGTGATGGGCGAAGAGTTCGGCCTGGTGGGCATTTGCGCGCTGTTGCTGATCTATTTGCTGTTGATTGGTCGAGGCCTGGTGATCACCGCCCAGGCGCAGACACTGTTCGGCAAATTGCTGGCGGGTGCCTTGACCATGACTTTTTTTGTTTACGTTTTCGTCAACATCGGTATGGTCAGTGGCCTGTTGCCGGTGGTTGGGGTGCCGTTGCCATTCATTAGCTACGGCGGAACTTCGCTGGTGACATTGCTGTCAGCGTTTGGGGTTTTGATGTCGATTCATACGCATCGCAAATGGATCGCGCAGGTTTGAATAAGGTGAAGATGTCAATGCAAGTAATGCGCGGCTGGGTGACTCGGCACGCGTCCTGGATGGGCCTGATTGGCCTGCTGGGCGCAACGCAAGAGGCGCAGGCCGGTGACTACGATGGTTCACCCCAGGTCGCCGAGTTTGTCGGTGAAATGACCCGCGACTATGGTTTCGCCGGTGAACAACTGATGGGCGTGTTCCGCGAAGCCCAGAAAAAGCAGGCGATCCTTGACGCCATCTCCCGCCCTGCCGAACGTGTGAAGCAGTGGAAGGAATACCGCCCGATGTTCCTCACCGACGCCCGCGTGGCGCGGGGTGTGGACTTCTGGCGCCAGCACGAAGCGGTGCTGGCCCGCGCCGAGCAGGAATACGGCGTACCGGCCCAGGTGATTGTCTCGATCATTGGCATCGAAACCTTCTACGGGCGTAATACCGGCAGCTACCGGGTGATCGACGCCTTGTCGACCCTGGGCTTCGATTACCCGCCGCGCGCTGACTTCTTCCGCAAGGAACTGCGCGAATTCCTGCTGCTGGCCCGCGAAGAGCAGGTCGACCCGCTGACGCTTAAAGGCTCCTATGCCGGTGCGATGGGTTTGCCGCAGTTCATGCCGAGCAGCTTTCGCGCCTACGCGGTGGATTTTGATGGCGACGGGCATATCAACATCTGGAGCAACCCCGACGATGCCATCGGCAGCGTGGCCAGCTACTTCAAGCGCCACGGCTGGGTGGCCGGCGAGCCGGTGGTGATCCGCGCCGATGTCACCGGTGACCGCGCTGATGAAGGCCTGACCCAGGGCATCGAGCCGGCCAAGACGGTCGGGGAGTTGCGGGCGCTGGGCTGGTCGAGTCAGAATGCGCTGCCGGATGATATGCCGGTCACGGCGTTCCGCCTTGAAGGCGAAAACGGCCCGGAATACTGGATGGGCCTGAAGAATTTCTACGCAATCACGCGTTATAACCGCAGTGTGATGTACGCCATGGCCGTGCATCAGCTGTCAGACATGCTGGTCCAAGCACGGGGCAACAAGTAATGCGGGCATCGCCGTTCAATCAACCGCTCAAGCTGGTGGCGTTCGCCGCGTTGTCCCTGCTGGTCGTCAGTTGCTCCACCAGCCGTGGCCCGGCGCCGAAGTCCGGGGGCGCGGTTGTCCGTTCCCAGCCGGGCCTGGACATCAACCGCGCGCACAAAGACGGCGCGCCGTGGTGGGACGTCGACGTGTCGAAGATCCCGGATGCCACGCCGACCCTGCACACCGGTCCGTACAAGGCCAACCCCTACACCGTGCTGGGCAAAAGCTACTTCCCGCTGCAGGAGTCCAAGACCTACGTGCAATCGGGTACGGCGTCCTGGTACGGCACCAAGTTCCATGGCCAGAACACCGCTAACGGCGAAGTGTATGACCTGTACGGCATGAGCGCGGCGCACAAGACCTTGCCGCTGCCCAGCTATGTGCGCGTGACCAACCTGGACAACAATCGCACAGTGATCCTGCGCGTGAACGACCGTGGCCCGTTCTACTCGGACCGCATCATCGACTTGTCCTACGCCGCCGCGAAGAAACTCGGTTACGCCGAAACCGGCACTGCGCGTGTGAAGGTTGAAGGTATCGACCCGGCGCAGTACTGGGCCCAGCGTGGCAAACCGGCACCGCTGATGCTCAACGAGCCGCAAACCCAACAGCCGCAAGTGACCGCCTCTACCGGCAAGATCGAGCAGTGGACGCCGCCGCCGGCGCAGCACGCGCCTGACACGGTGGTCGTGCCCCATGCCGCGCCTGGCGCTTCCATGGCTGGCGGGCAATACCTGCAGGTCGGCGCTTTCGCCAACCCGGATGCGGCAGAACTGTTAAGGTCCAAGCTCAGTGGCATGGTCAACGCGCCGGTGTTCATCAGCTCCATCGTGCGTAACCAGCAAACCTTGCACCGTGTGCGCATGGGCCCGATCGGCTCGCCGGGCGAAGTGGCACAGGTACAGAACAGCGTACGCATGGCCAACCTGGGGCAACCCAGTGTGGTCACGGCGGAATAATAGAGAATTGATGGTTCAGGCTCGTGCGCGGGCTCGAACCCTGGTTGTTGGCTCGTTGAACAATAAAAACCCAGGGGCAAGGGGTGAGCGGGCAACCGAACACGTGACAGTCTGGCAACGGGCTGTCTGAATAAGTTTTGCCCGCGAGGGCAAGTTTCCATAAGCAATTTCGAGAGACGGATGAACATCACCACCTTAGCCAAACGCACGTGCCTGCTTCTTTCGCTGATCATCACCCCGGCCGCCTGGGCCGTTGAAATGGTGCCGGCTTCCCCGCAACTGGCCGCCAAGTCCTGGGTCCTCATGGATGCCGCCAGTGGCAACGTGCTGGTCGAGAGCAACGGTGACCAGCGCCTGCCGCCGGCCAGCCTGACCAAACTGATGACCGCCTACATCGCGACCCTGGAAATCCGTCGCGGCCAGATCGGCGAGAACGACCCTGTCACCGTCAGCGAAAACGCCTGGCGTACCGGCGGTTCGCGGATGTTCATCAAGGTCGGCTCGCAGGTCACCGTAAGCGACCTGCTGCACGGCATCATCATCCAGTCCGGTAACGACGCCAGCGTCGCCCTGGCCGAGCACATTGCCGGCAGCGAAGACGCATTCGCCGACATGATGAACAAAACCGTGGCCGACCTGGGCATGACCAACAGCCACTTCATGAACCCGACCGGTCTGCCGAACCCTGAGCACTATTCGTCGGCTCACGACATGGCGATCCTGGCGCGCGCGATCATCCGCGTCGACCCGGTGCACTACGCGATCTACTCCCAGAAGGAATTCTTCTGGAACAACATCAAGCAGCCTAACCGCAACCTGCTGCTGTGGCGCGACAAGACCGTCGATGGCCTGAAAACCGGTCACACCGACGAAGCCGGCTACTGCATGGTGTCGTCCGCAGTGCGTGACGGCCAGCGCCTGATCGCCGTAGTCTTCGGCACCAACAGCGAGCAGGCCCGTGCGGCCGAGACGCAAAAACTGCTGACCTACGGTTTCCGTTTCTTCGAAACCCAGACCTTCTACCAGAAGGGTGCTGAGCTGGCGACCGCGCCGGTGTGGAAAGGCGCGACCTCCCAGGTCAAAGCCGGCCTGGCCGACGACCTGACCCTGACCATGCCTAAAGGCCAACTGAAAAAGCTCGCCGCCAGCATGACCCTGAACCCGCAATTGGTTGCCCCAATCGCCAAGGGTGATGTGATCGGCAAGGTCGAAGTCAAGCTGGACGACAAAGTGGTGCACAGTGCCGACCTGATCGCACTGGACGCCGTTGACGAAGGTGGTATCTTCCGCCGCGTCTGGGATAGCATCCGTCTATTCTTCTACAGCTTGTTCAACTGATAGTGTGCACCTGCAAAGCCCCGTGTTGATCCGACGCGGGGCTTTGCCCGTCGCCACGGCTTACGCTTACGAGGCCGTTACGCCATGACCGATAAAGAAGTAAAGGCGCCAAAGATCGAATTCCCGGTGGTGGACTACCCCATCAAGGTGATCAGCGATACCGGTGTCGGCCGTAAAGACCTGATCCTCGAGATCGTGCGCAAACACGCAACGATCAACGATCAGCGCGTGGATGAGCGCTCCAGCTCAACCGGCAAATACACCACGATCCAGTTGCACATCGTTGCGATCGATCAAGACCAGCTCTACAACATCAACAGCGAACTGCGGGCCACCGGCTTCGTGCACATGGTGCTGTGATGTCTCACGTCCTGGGCTTTCGCGAGCTCGGCCGGATGGACTACGAGCCCGTCTGGCACGCCATGCAGCGGTTCACCAATGAGCGCGGCACCACGGCTCCCGATGAAATCTGGCTGGTGGAACACCCGCCGGTCTTCACTCAGGGCCAGGCCGGCAAGGCCGAGCATCTGCTGCTGCCGGGGGATATTCCGGTGGTGCAGGTCGACCGAGGTGGCCAAGTGACTTACCATGGCCCCGGACAACTTGTCGCATACCTGTTGCTGGATGTGCGCAAGCTGGGGTTTGGCGTACGCGACCTGGTCAGCCGCATGGAGACATGCCTGATCGAGCTGTTGGCCAGTTACGGCGTGACCGCCGCGGCCAAGCCTGATGCACCGGGTGTGTATGTCGACGGCGCGAAAATCGCCTCCCTGGGGCTGCGGATTCGCCACGGCTGTTCCTTTCATGGCCTGGCCCTGAATGTGGACATGGACCTGGCCCCGTTCCGGCGGATCAACCCGTGTGGCTATGCCGGGTTGGCGATGACGCAACTGAGTGACCATGCTTCACCGATTAAATTTGCCGAGGTGAGTGCCCGGCTGCGTGCGCAGCTCGTCAAACACCTCGACTATGCTGAGCAGACGACCCTTACGGGCGGAATCGACTGATTATGACTACTGATGCAGTGCAAACCATGATCCCGACGGTGGACGTTACCGACCGTCCGGCCCCGGCCCCGCGTGCCAAGGTGGAAGCCGGCGTCAAGCTGCGCGGCGCCGAGAAGGTTGCACGCATCCCGGTGAAGATCATTCCGACCACCGAACTGCCGAAGAAACCTGACTGGATCCGCGTGCGTATCCCGGTTTCGCCGGAAGTCGACCGTATCAAGGCCCTGCTGCGCAAACACAAATTGCACAGCGTGTGCGAAGAAGCGTCCTGCCCGAACCTGGGCGAGTGCTTCTCCGGCGGCACCGCGACCTTCATGATCATGGGTGACATCTGCACCCGTCGTTGCCCGTTCTGCGACGTCGGCCACGGCCGTCCGAAGCCACTGGACGTCAACGAGCCGGAAAGCCTGGCCATCGCCATCGCCGACCTGCGCCTCAAGTACGTGGTGATCACCTCGGTAGACCGCGACGACCTGCGCGACGGCGGTGCCCAGCACTTTGCCGACTGCATCCGCGAGATCCGCAAACTGTCGCCGAACGTGATGCTCGAAACGCTGGTGCCGGACTACCGTGGCCGCATGGACGTAGCGCTGGAAATCACCGCCGCCGAGCCGCCGGATGTGTTCAACCACAACCTGGAAACCGTGCCGCGTCTTTACAAGGCCGCGCGTCCGGGTTCGGACTACCAGTGGTCGCTGACCCTGCTGCAGAAATTCAAGCAGATGATGCCGCACATCCCGACCAAATCCGGCCTGATGCTGGGCCTGGGCGAGACCGACGAAGAAGTGATCGAAGTCATGAAGCGCATGCGCGAACACGACATCGACATGCTGACCCTGGGCCAGTACCTGCAACCGTCCCGCAGCCACTTGCCGGTGCAGCGTTTCGTGCACCCGGACACCTTTGCCTGGTTCGCCGAGGAAGGTTACAAGATGGGCTTCAAGAATGTGGCGTCGGGCCCGCTGGTACGTTCCTCGTACCACGCGGACGAGCAGGCCAAGCTGGTCAAGGCGAGCCTGGTTTCGTAATACAGACCTGGATAACACCGCTGGTCCAATGTGGGAGCGGGCTTGTGTGGGAGCCGGGCTTGCCCGCGATGCAGACGCCTCGGTACAACAGATGCACCGAGGTGATGCCATCGCAGGCAAGCCAGCTCCCACACAAGCCCGCTCCCACATTTGGTTCCGCGTTAGCCAAGGAGAGTTGTGGATGAGCATTGCCGTACCTGCCTTGCGGTCCGAAGGCACCATCGCCCTGATCGCCCCCGCCGGCCCCGCCACCCTGGACGTCGAAAAAGCCGGCCAGTGGATGCGCACTCGCGGCTACGACCTGCGAATCTTCCCCGGCGTCTATGAACGCGACGGCTACCTTGCCGGCAGCGATAAAACTCGCCTCAACGATCTCCACAAAGCCTTTGCCGATCCCGACATCGACGCCATTTTTTGCCTGCGCGGCGGTTACGGTACACCACGCCTGCTCGACAGCCTGGATTTCGGACTGCTGCGCGCCAACCCCAAGCCATTCGTAGGTTACAGCGACATCACCGCGTTGCACTTGGCCATCAGTCGCTACGCTGGTTTCGTGACCTTCCACGGTCCGATGCTCAACGCCGACCTGTTGGGTGACAAGCAGCCACCTACCGAGTCTTCATTGTTCAGCATGCTTCGCGGTCAACTAGGTGCTGGCAGCGTGCTGGCGCACCCCGCAGCCTACCCGCTGACCATCATCGAACCTGGCATCGCCTGTGGACGTCTGCTGGGTGGCAACCTGTCGATGATCGCGGCAGTCATGGGCACGCCCTTTGAGATCAATGCAGAAGGCATCATTCTGCTGATCGAAGACGTCAACGAGCCGATCTACCGCATCGACCGCCTGCTGACGCACCTGCGGTTGGCGGGCAAGCTGGCGCAGGTTGCCGGCGTACTGGTGGGGGATGTGGCGGGGGTGGACAGTGCCGCGCTGGAGCGACTGCTCAAGCAGACCTTCGAGCCGTTGCGCATTCCGGTGCTGTCCGGCTGGCGCAGTGGGCATTGCGATCCGAACCTGACGCTGCCGATGGGTGCACTGGTGCGGTTGGATGCGGGGGAGCAGCGGTTGGTGTTGGAGCAGGATGTGGTCTTTAAATAGCTGTTGCCTGTGATGCCGCTTTCGCGAGCAAGCCCGCTCCCACATTCAACCGAGTTCCAACTTTGGAATGCAGTCAAATGTGGGAGCGGGCTTGCTCGCGAAGATGGTAGTCGCCATACGCAAATCTAACGGTTCTGCAGCGACTCCAGCAACTTCACCGTCGGATACCCATCCGCCGGCCAGCCCAGCGCTTGCTGCGCCGCACGAATCGCCTTGCGCGTATTGGCGCCGATAATCCCGTCCGGGTTGCCTGCGTCATAGCCATTGGCGCTCAAGGCCGTCTGCAGGTCGATACGCTGCGAGCGGCTCAATGGCCGCTCATCCTTCGGCCAGTCGCCACGAATCACACCACCACCACCGAAGCGTTCCGACAAGAGTCCAACCGCCAGTGCGTAGGACGACGAGTTGTTGTACTTGAGGATCGCGCGGAAGTTATCCAGCACCAGGAACGCCGGGCCACGATAACCTGCGGGCAGCAGCAGGGCGGCGGACAGTTGGTCGACATTTGGCGGCATACTCGCGCCAAAGGGCAGTTGGATGCCAAGTTTCATCCACTCGGCAACGGTTTTGCGGATGCCACCATCGGCCAGCGTGTAATCGAAGTTCGCCGGCAGTTGTTTTACCTCGAAACCCCACGGCTGGCCCTTCTGCCAGCCGGAGCTTTGCAGGTAGTGCGCGGTGGAGGCGAGGGCGTCGGCCGGGCTGTTCCAGATGTCGCGACGACCGTCGCCATCGAAGTCCACGGCGTGGGTGTTGTAGGTGGTCGGGATAAACTGGGTCTGGCCCATGGCGCCGGCCCAGGAGCCTTTCATCTGGTCGGCTTGAATGTCGCCGTGCTGGATGATTTGCAACGCGGCCAGCAATTGCGCCTGGGCAAAGGCCGGGCGACGGCCTTCGTAGGCCAGGGTCGCCAGGGAACGGATCACCGAATTATTGCCTTGGAACTGGCCGAAGTTGCTCTCCATGCCCCATACCGACACCAGCGCCTGGCGGTCGACGCCATAACGCTGCTCGATGCTTTGCAGGATATCGGCGTACTTGATCAGCAGCGCCTGGCCATTACGTACGCGCAGTGGCGAGAGGGCGCCGTCGAGGTATTCCCACACCGGGCGGGAAAACTCCGGCTGGCTGCGGTCGGCACGGATCACCGCCATGTCGGGGGTGACATTGGCGAAGGCGTTATCGAATACGGCGGCGGTGATGCCCGCCTGCAAGGCTTGCACACGAAAGCCAGCCTGCCATTCGGCAAAGGTCTGGGTCGGTTGGATATCCAGATTGTCCACAGCCAGCGGGGCCACGACAGCGGGCGCTACCACAGGGGCGGTCTGGAGCTTGGGCAGGGGTTGAGCGTCGGCGGCGGTGGGTTTCTCCGCGCAAGCGACAAGCAGAATGAGGCTGGAGGCAGCGATCAATTGGCGAAAGTGCCAACGACGGGAAAGACTAGAGGGCATGCACAGGTCCAGGGATTACAAATCAGGTGCAGACCTTATCATGCCAGAGGGGCGCTTGCCTTCAGGCAGCCAGAAAGTAAGAAGCCTCCCAGCTATTAGACTGGAAGGCTTCGCGGCGGTAGCTGCCTTTGCCTTTGCCGGCGCGTTCTTGACGGCTGCGGAACAGTGGCTGGGCGATGATGGATTTGGCCTTGTTGGGGCCATGCTTGGATGGCTTTTTGCTCATGGTCGTTGCTCTCGATAGGTGGGATGAAGCGGTGCAAATCATCTGCCGATGTTGCGCCGCTGTAAAGCCCTTCGAGAGGTAGGACTATCCTGCCGGCAGTGTCAGGCGCTGGCCGGCCATCAACAGCGACAAACGGCTCAGGCTCATCCATGGCGAACCGGCGGCCTGGCCCTTGATCTGTGCGTCGATGCGCTGCGCCTCCAGCAAGAGTTGCGCCCAGCGTTGCGCCGAGTGCCGTTGCAGCGCTTTGCTCATCAGCGGTTTGCGCTTGTCCCAGACCGGCGGTCGAGCTTGGCTGAAGGCCTTGTCCAACGGCGTGCCCTGGCTGTATTGCAGGGCAATATTGGCCAGTACGCGCAGTTCCCGGGCCAGGGCCCAGAGAATCACCGGAGGCTCCACGCCTTCACCGCGCAGGCCTTCGAGCATGCGCAGGGCGTGGGCGGGTTCGCCATTGAGGATTGCATCCACCAGCCCGAACACATCAAAGCGCGCGCTATCCGCCACTGCGCCCTGGACGGTTTCGACGGTAATCTGCCCGTCTTCGGCCATCAGCTTGAGCTTTTCGATTTCCTGGGCGGCGGCCAGCAAGTTGCCTTCGACCCGGGCGGCGATCAGCTCCACCGCGTCCTGGGTTGCCGACAGCCCCGATTGGGACAAGCGCTGGCGGATCCATTGCGGCAGCTGGTTGCTGTCCACTGGCCAGATCTGGATGAACTGGGTTTGCGCTCCTTCCACCAGGGCCTTGCCCCATTTGGTTTTCTGCGCGCTGCCATCGAGCTTGGGCAGGCTGATCAACAGCACCGTGTCTTCGGCAGGTCGCGAGCAGTATTCCATCAGGGCGGCGGCACCCTTGTCCCCAGGCTTGCCCGAAGGCAGGCGCAGCTCTAGCAGGCGCTTTTCGGCAAACAGCGACATGCTCGCGCCGGCTTGCAGCAGCGTGCCCCAGTCGAAGCTGGCGTCGGCACTGAAGACCTGGCGTTCGTCGAAGCCTTGCTGGCGTGCAGCGGTGCGAATGGCGTCAGCGGCTTCCTGGCACAGCAGTGGGTCATCGCCGCTGACGATATAGACAGGCGCAAGGCCACCTTGCAGGTGTTTGGCGAGTTGGGCGGGAGCAAGTTTCATAGGCAGGGCGAACGGGGCGCTTGGCGCGCCCCGTCTGGCTTACTCGACAGGGACTTCAACAGGCGATTGTTTCGGCGTGTTGTCTTCGTACTCTTTGGCGGCTTTCAGCGCGTCAGCATCGGCCTTGGCCTTGTTGTCAGCCTGTTGCTGCAGGGCCTCCAATTGCACCGGCGTCAGCAGTTGCAGGCGCAGGATCATGCGCTGAACCAGCTCACGACGCATTTCCTTGCGCACCTGGACGATTTCCGAGTCCGAGCCCACCAGGTTGTTGCCATCGTGGCTCACGACCTTCTGGACCTGGATCTTGTCACCCATCAACGGCAGATTATCGCGGCCCTGGATTTGAAAGCTCAGCTCGGTGCTCAGCTCGATGTCCGACGCGCGGCCGGCGCTGGCATAGCTCAGGTTACGCTGGGTTTCTCTCTCATCGGCCAGAAACAGTTTGTAGGTTGCGCCGGTGTAAACGTGCACGCCGCTGTTTTCCAGGACCCGGCGCAACTGCGTTACTGTTTCGCCGTAGGCATTGCGGGCGCTGACGTCCAGTTCCTTGATCGCCAAGTCGTTGGTGCCGGTACCGCGCAGCTGGAAGCCGCAAGCGCTCAGCAGCACGGCAAGGCCCATCACCAGCAAATTGCGTTTGATCATTTTGTTGCTCCCCTTGAAACCATGTGGGCCTTATCGAGGCCCTGAAGGCTTTGTTCGGCGCAGGGTTTGAACCCTGCGCCCGATCCGATTAGCTAGCGACGATATTGACCAGTTTGCCAGGCACCACGATCACTTTGCGGATCGTCAGGCCTTCGGTAAAGCGCAGCACGTTCTCGTTGACGCGGGCAGCCGCCTCGACGTCTTCGCGGCTGGCGGTAGCCGGCATGTCGATCTGGCCACGCAGTTTACCGTTGACCTGGATCACCAGTTGCAGCGTGTCCTGTACCAGGGCGCTGTCATCCTGCACCGGCCAGCGCGCATCGATGACGGCATCGTTGTGGCCCAGACGGTTCCACAGGTCGTGGCTGATGTGCGGCGTGATCGGGGCCAGCAGCAGGGTGACCGTTTCCAGGCCTTCCTGTACCAGAGCGCGATCCTGCTCAGTGGCTTGTGGTGCTTTTTCCAGCACGTTCATCAGCGTCATCACCTGGGCGATGGCAGTGTTGAACTTGTGGTTCTGGCCCACGTCCTGGCTGGCTTGCTTGATGGCCAGGTGGGTGCTGCGGCGAATCAGTTTCTGCTCGTCGCTCAAGGCGGCCACGTCCAGCTTGCCCGGCAGGCCCTGGCTGATGTGGGCGTGCGCCAGGCGCCAGACGCGCTTGAGGAAGCGGTGCGAGCCTTCGACGCCGGAGTCGGACCATTCGGCGCTCATGTCAGGCGGCGAGGCGAACATCATGAACAGGCGGCAGGTGTCGGCACCGAACTGGTCGATCATCGACTGCGGGTCAACGCCGTTGTTCTTCGACTTGGCCATCTTCTCGGTGCCACCGATTTCCACCGGCAGACCGTCGGCGATCAGCTTGGCGCTGATGACCTTGGCTTTGCTGTCGCGCTCAAGCTCTACGTCAGCCGGGTTGAACCAGGTGTAGGCACCATTGGCTTCGCGACGATAGTAAGTCTCGGCGACCACCATGCCTTGGGTCAGCAGGTTCTTGAACGGCTCATCGGAGCTCACCAGGCCTTCGTCACGCATCAGCTTGTGGAAGAAACGCGCGTACAGCAGGTGAAGGATGGCGTGTTCGATACCACCGATGTACTGGTCAACCGGCAGCCAGTGGTCGGCTGCGGATTTCTCTACCAGGCCACCCTCGTAGTGCGGCGAAGCGTAGCGGGCGTAGTACCAGGAGGACTCGACGAAGGTGTCCATGGTGTCGGTTTCACGCTTGGCAGGCTGGCCGCATTTCGGGCAACTGCACTCGTAGAACTCAGGCATGCGTGCCAATGGCGAACCGGCGCCGTCCGGCACCACATCTTCCGGCAGGACTACCGGCAGTTGGTCTTCCGGTACTGGTACGTCGCCACAGCTTTCGCAGTGGATGATCGGGATCGGGCAGCCCCAGTAGCGCTGGCGGCTGATGCCCCAGTCGCGCAGGCGGAACTGAGTGCGCGAGGCGCCCAGGTTTTTCTTGATCAGTGCAACTTCCATAGCGTCGAAGGCGCCCTGGAAGTCCAGGCCGTCGAACTCGCCGGAGTTGATCAGGGTGCCGTGCTCGCCGTAGGCGTCTTGCCACGGGGCCGGGTTGGTATCACCCGAGCTGGTACGCACCACGGATTTGATCGGCAGGCTGTACTTGGTGGCGAATTCGAAATCGCGCTCGTCGTGCGCCGGCACTGCCATTACGGCGCCATCGCCGTAGTGCATCAGCACGTAGTTGGCGACCCATACCGGCAGCTTTTCACCGGTGAGCGGGTGCTCGACGAACAGGCCAGTTGGCAGGCCTTTTTTCTCTTGGGTGGCGACGTCGGCTTCGGCCACGCTGCCGCCTTTGCATTCGGCGATGAACGCCTGCAGCTCAGGGTTGTTCTGTGCGGCTTGGGTGGCCAGCGGGTGCTCGGCGGCCACGGCGACGTAAGTCGCTCCCATTAAAGTATCCGGGCGGGTGGTGAAGACTTTGAGTGCGCCCGCTTCGCCGATCGAATCGACGTTGTACGGGAACTGCACTTCCATGCCCTTGGACTTGCCGATCCAGTTGCGCTGCATGGTCTTGACCTGTTCAGGCCAGCCCGGCAAATCGTCGAGGCTCGACAAGAGTTCATCCGCGTAGGCGGTGATCTTGAAGTAGTACATCGGGATTTCGCGCTTTTCGATCAGCGCGCCGGAACGCCAGCCGCGGCCGTCGATCACTTGTTCGTTGGCCAGTACGGTCTGGTCCAGCGGGTCCCAGTTCACGGTGCCGCTTTTCTTGTAGATCACACCTTTTTCGAACAGGCGGGTGAACAGCCATTGTTCCCAGCGGTAGTAATCCGGCTTGCAGGTGGTCACTTCGCGGGACCAGTCCACCGCCAGGCCCAGGCTGCGCAGCTGGGTCTTCATGTAGGCGATGTTTTCGTAGGTCCACTTGGCGGGGGCCACGTTGTTTTTCATCGCGGCGTTTTCCGCCGGCATGCCGAACGCGTCCCAACCCATGGGTTGCAGGACGTTCTTGCCCTGCATGCGCTGGTAACGGGAAATCACGTCGCCGATGGTGTAGTTACGCACGTGCCCCATGTGTAGCTTGCCGCTGGGGTAAGGGAACATTGATAGGCAATAGAAAGTCTCCTTGCCTGGCTGTTCACTGACTTCAAAGGACTTTTGCTCGTCCCAGAAGGTTTGGGCGGCATTTTCTATTTCACGGGGCTGATATTGTTCGTGCATGGCTACTTTTGAACTGAATAGGGGTGGCCTAATCCTCTTCGGTGCAACGTTCAGGTTGATCGACACCAAAAAGCGGCGCGTCCGTGCCCAAACCCTGCGGGAAGTGGAGTTACAGGAAGCGCCGTAGCATACATGACCCCACTCTATCGAGGGAAACCCTGATTGCGCAGGCAGGGCCGTCTGTCGCGGCGCCAGGCGCGCGCAGCCACGAGGACTACGCTGTTTATTGGGGAGCAAGTCTTTCTTCAATGAGGTGAGGGGATGGTTGAATCGCAAAGAATCGTATCGAAACCGGATGTCTACGAAGGACTGATCGACCGCTTGGGTCGTGCATTGGATGCAGCGAGGACAGCAGGCCGATTGCGTAATGAACGGCCTGTGGAGTTGGAACTGCGCGGTCTGAGCCTCGCGGAGCTGGAACTGATCAAGGCGTATCTGGAAAGGAATGGGCGCAGTGCGCCTCCTTGGGTGGCAACCCCGCCAATCAAGGAGCCTACGCACTCAGCCAAGGTGGTGTGGCTCAAGGACTTGTCGGCCGGTCGTGGCCCGGAAAAGCTCCGGTCCGCCCGCTACAAGTAATTCACTGCCCCCTGGACGGCTTCACCACGCCGTTTCACTGTAAAGCATGTCACCGTAAAGATTGTCGCTAAACCCCGTTACACCTTAGGCTTCGGGCATCTTTGGAGATGCCCGATGCCTATTCGTTATTTCATCAAACAACTGCTCCTGCCGCCCGGCATTCTCTTGCTGTTGCTGGCGCTTGCCTGGTGGTTTCGCCGTAGTCGCCCGCGTTTGGCGGCGTGCTTCTTTACCCTGGGTTTTGGGGGGATGTGGTTGATCAGCTTGCCAGTCATGGTGGAGTGGGGCGCTCGGGCCCTGGAAACCGAACCGGCGTTGGCGCGGGAAGACTGGTCGACGTTGGCCCAGCGCGCCGACGCCATCGTGGTGCTGGGCTCCGGGCGCGAGCGCGGTGACCCGGCCTGGGGCACCGACCAACCGACGGGAACCGGCCTGGAGCGCCAGCGCTACGCCGCACGACTGGCCAAGGCTTCCGGCTTGCCGGTGCTGACCAGCGGCGGCCTGCATTACGGCACACCGCCCAGCGAAGCGGAGTTGATGGCAGTGTCGATGCAGGATGACTTCGGCGTGACGGTGCGCTGGAAGGAAGAGCGCAGCCGAACCACCTGGGAAAACGCGCAGATGAGCGCAGAGATTCTCTTGCCTGAGGGCATCAAACGCGTGGTGGTGGTGACACAGGCCTGGCACATGTCGCGTTCGGTGTGGAGCTTCGAGAGAGCCGGGTTCACTGTGGTGCCTGCGCCGGTGGGCTTCCTGGGCGTGGACAACGCTCGCCCACTGGGTGGCTGGATGCCGGAGTTCGTATCAGTGTGGCGCAGCGGGCAGTTGATCAACGAAGCGGTGGGGCAGTTGGGTTATCGGTTGTTCTACCGATAACCCCGTCGCGAAACCTACAGGGTTTTCGACATCCGACCCGCGAGCAGCGCCCAGCCAAACAAGCCAAGGCACACAATGATCAACGGCCACGAACGCCATTGCAGGTACGGCGTGAGGTTGTGCATCGGCACCACTTCGCCGTAGAGGATCCCACGTTCGAATTGCGGGATCTGCGCGGTGATCTGCCCAAACGGGTTGATCAAACCGGTCACGCCATTGTTGGTGGCCCGGATCATCCAACGACCGGCCTCCAGTGCACGCATCTGCGCCATTTGCAGGTGCTGCAACGGGCCGATGGAGCGGCCGAACCAGGTGTCGTTGCTGATGGTCAGCAGCAAATCGCTCTGGGCCGACAGGCCAGCAGCGAACTCCGGGTACACCACTTCGTAGCAGATGAACGGCGCAATCTGATAGCCCTTGGCCTGCAGCATAGCCTGGTCGGACGGTCCGCGAGCGAAGTCCGACATTGGCAGATCAAAGAACGCGATCAGGCCGCGCAGCATGTCCTGCAGCGGCACGTACTCGCCAAAGGGCACCAGCTTCTGCTTGAGGTAGGTGCCGTCGCCTTCGCCAACCACGGTGATGCCGTTGAAGTAGCGTTTCTGGTGATGCACTTCCTGGCGGATTGGCACGCCGGTGATCAGTGCGGTGTGCCGGTCGGCGGCGAATTTGCCCATCATGCCCAGGTAGCCTTCGACAGACTCCTTGAGCACCGGCACGGCAGTTTCCGGCCACACCAGCAGGTCGACGGGCTTGGAGCTGAAGCTCATGTCGCGGTACAGCGCGAGCTGTGCGTTGAGCTGCTCCGGGTCCCATTTCATGCTTTGTTCGACGTTGCCCTGGAGGGCGGCCACGGTCAGTGGCGCACCGGAGGGGCTGGTCCAGGCGTGATGCTTGAGCGCCAGGCCGATGGCCCAGGGCGCGACCAGCAACACCAAGCCTGCGCCGATAAATGCGTTGCGCTTGCCGGCCAGCAGACGCGGCAGGTTGCACAGCAGCGCTGCCGTCAGTGCCAGGGCAAAGGAGATCAGCCACATGCCGCCCACTGGGGCCAAGCCCGTCAGCGGGCCGTCAAGCTGACTGTAGCCGGAGTACAGCCACGGGAAACCGGTGAGGAACCAGCCGCGAAACGCTTCCTGGCCCACCCACAACGCAGCAAATGTCAGTGCATCCGCCAACGGCGCTTCGTTACGACGCAGCCAGCGCGCCCATAACCAGGCGGGCAGGGCGAAGAACCAAGCGATGGCGGCGGTAAACAGCAGCATCAGGAAACCCGCCAACAGCACCGAAGCGCCGCCGAAGTGGTGGATGCTGTAGTAGATCCAGCTGGTACCGGCGCCGAACAGGCCGAAGCCGAAGCACCAGCCACGACCCAATGCCTGGCGCGGGCTCAGGTCCCGCAGCCCGACATAGAACAGTCCGACCGCCACCAGCGCAAACGGCCACAGGTCGAACGGCGCCAGCGCCAGGGTGGTGATGGCGCCGGCCACCACGGCCAGCAAATTACCGGGCCAGCCGGGGCGGGTTAGGCGCTGCATGTCATTCCTTAGCGGGCAATAGGTGTCAGGCGGATCAGATGGATACGACGGCTGTCCGCATTGAGGATGCGGAAGCGATACGCGCCGATCTCGGTGGTCTCGTTACGTTTTGGCAGATGGCCAAACGCACTCATCACCAGGCCGCCCACGGTATCGAACTCGTCGTCGGAGAATTCGCTGTCGAAGAACTCGTTGAAGTTCTCGATCGGCGTCAGTGCCTTGATCAGGAAGTCACCGCTGGGCAGCGGCTTGATGTAGCTGTCTTCTTCGACGTCGTGTTCGTCTTCAATGTCGCCGACGATCTGTTCCAGCACGTCTTCAATCGTCACCAGGCCGGCCACACCGCCGTATTCGTCAATCACGATGGCCATGTGATTGTGGTTGGCGCGGAATTCGCGCAGCAACACGTTCAGGCGCTTGGATTCGGGCACGAAGGTGGCCGGACGCAACAGATCTTTGATATTGAAGTTGTCGCCGTTCTCCTTGAGGATCAGCGGCAGCAGGTCCTTGGCCAACAGGACACCCATGACGTCGTCATGGCTTTCACCGATCACCGGGTAGCGCGAGTGCGCTGAGTCGATCACGGCCGGGAGGAATTCCCGTGGGGTCTGGGTCGCCTTGATGCTGATCATCTGCGAGCGCGGGACCATGATGTCGCGTACTTGCAGGTCAGCCACCTGGATGGCGCCTTCGACGATGGCCAGCGCTTCGCTGTCCAGCAACTTGTTCTGATGGGCCTCGCGCAGCAGCTCAAGCAGCTCCTGGCGGTTTTTCGGCTCGTGGGCAAAAGCCTGGGTCAATTTACCCAGCCATGACTTCTGCCCGTTGCTCGATCGGTCTTCGCTCATAGCGATTACTCTGAATCCTTTATTGTTACAGTTGAGTGTTTTTAAACTTCGTCGTCGGCATACGGGTCCGGATGACCCAATTCTGCAAGCAACGTTTGTTCCAGTGTTTCCATTTCCTCGGCTTCGTCATCGTCTATATGGTCGTAACCCAAGAGATGCAAGCAGCCGTGGATGACTAGATGGGCCCAATGGGCCTCAAGTTCCTTGCCTTGTTCCTTCGCCTCGCGCTCCACCACGGCGACACAGATGACCAGATCGCCCAACAGCGGGATATCCAGCAGTTCATCCGGTACGTCGGCAGGGAAGGACAACACGTTGGTCGCGTAGTCCTTCTGGCGCCAGGTGTGATTCAGTTCGCGGCCCTCGGGCTCGTCCACCAGACGAATGGTCAGCTCCGAGTCGGCGGTGCGCTGGCGCAAGGCCAGGGCGCACCATTGGCGGAACTGGGCTTCACTGGGGGCGGGCGCATCGGTGGCCAGCTGCAGGTCAAGCTCAAGCATCGCGGCGAACGTCCTTGGACAGCCCGTCATCGCGGTGTTCGAAGCGCTCGTAGGCTTCGACAATGCGCTGTACCAGCGGATGGCGCACCACGTCCTTGGGCGAGAAGTGCGTGAAACTGATGCCCGGCACGTCCTTGAGTACTTCAATCACATGGCTCAAGCCCGACTTGGTGCCCTTGGGCAGGTCAACCTGGGTAATGTCGCCGGTGATAATGGCTGTGGAGCCGAACCCGATGCGGGTCAGGAACATCTTCATCTGCTCGACGGTGGTGTTCTGGCTTTCGTCGAGGATGATGAAACTGTTGCTCAAGGTGCGGCCGCGCATGTAGGCCAGTGGGGCGATCTCGATCACCTGGCGCTCGATCAGCTTGGCCACGTATTCGAAGCCGAGCATCTCGTACAGCGCGTCGTAGAGCGGACGCAGGTACGGGTCGATCTTCTGGGCCAGGTCACCGGGCAGGAAGCCGAGTTTTTCGCCGGCCTCTACCGCTGGGCGCACCAGCAGGATGCGGCGTACTTGCTCACGCTCCAGCGCGTCGACCGCACAGGCCACGGCCAGGTAGGTCTTGCCGGTACCGGCGGGGCCGATGCCGAAATTGATGTCGTTACCCAGGATTGCCTTGACGTACTTCTGCTGATTCAAGCCCTTTGGGCGAATCATGCCTTTTTTGGTACGCAGGGCCACGCTGGCTTCAGCGACTGGGTTATTGGCCAAGTCTTCCACAGCCGATTCCTGCAAATACAGGTGCACGATTTCTGGCGACAGCTCGCTACCCTTGGTTTCGCGGTAGAGACGGCGCAGCAGGTTTTCTGCGGATTTAGTGTGCAGGGCTTCACCAATGAGCTCGAACTGATTGCCGCGATTGCGGATCTCGATGCCCAGGCGTTGTTCGATCAGGCGCAGGTGCTCGTCGAACTGTCCGCACAGGTTGGCGAAACGGAGAGCCTCAAAGGGCTCGAGGATAAAACGATGGGGTTCTGCTATGGGTGCGTTCAAGGTCGCTTTTAGCCGCCCTTTGGCTGTTGAGGTGAAATAGAGAATAACGCCAGCCGGCTGTGTGCGAAAGCACTTAAACGGCACATGTTGGCTGGCGATAATTCAAAAAGTGATTACGGGATCAACGACCCACGCAGCGAATGGGGTTGCGCCGCGTCGATGTGCACGTCGGCAAACTGGCCGATCAGGGTCGGATTATCGCAACGGAAGTTTACGATTCGGTTGTTCTCGGTACGGCCTTGCAGTTCGCCCGGGTCTTTTTTCGAGTAGTCGGTTACCAGGATGCGCTGGGTGGAACCGACCATCTGTCGGCTGATCTCGAAACCCTGTTGGTTCAAGCGGTGTTGCAGCGCGTTGAGGCGCTCTTTTTTCAGCGCTTCCGGGGTTTCATCCAGCAAGTCGGCCGCCGGGGTGCCGGGGCGCTGGCTGTAGACGAACGAGTAGGAGAAGTCGAAACCGACGTCTTCGATGAGCTTCATGGTTTGCTGGAAGTCTTTCTCGGTCTCGCCGGGGAAGCCGACGATAAAGTCCGAGCTGATGCAGATGCCCGGCACCGCCGCGCGCAGTTTGCGCAGTTTGGATTTGTACTCCAGGGCCGTGTGGTTGCGCTTCATCGCCGAGAGGATGCGGTCAGAGCCCGATTGCACCGGCAAGTGCAGGTGCTTGACCAGTTCCGGCACTTCGGCGTGGGCCTGGATCAGGCTGTCGGAGAACTCCAGTGGGTGCGAGGTGGTGTAGCGGATGCGCTCGATACCGTCCACGGCGGCGACCACGCGGATCAATTCCGCCAGGTCGGCCAGGCGGCCGTCGTGGGTCTGGCCGCGATAGCCGTTGACGTTCTGGCCCAGCAGGGTCACTTCGCGCACGCCGTTTTCGGCCAGGTGGATGATTTCCGACAGCACATCGTCAAATGGCCGGCTGACTTCTTCGCCGCGGGTGTAGGGCACCACGCAGAAAGTGCAGTACTTGCTGCAGCCTTCCATCACCGACACGTAGGCGCTCGGCCCGTCGATGCGTGGCTCGGGCAAATGGTCGAATTTTTCTATTTCAGGGAATGACACGTCGACTTGCGGCAGCTTGGTAACGCGCGCGGCGTCGATCATTTCCGGCAGGCGGTGCAGGGTCTGCGGGCCGAAGACCACGTCGACATAGGGCGCGCGGTCGCGGATCGCGGCGCCTTCCTGGCTGGCCACACAACCGCCGACGGCGATCACCATGTCCGGGTTGGCCAGTTTCAATTCGCGCCAGCGGCCCAGTTGCGAGTACACACGGTCCTGGGCCCGTTCGCGGATCGAGCAGGTATTGAGCAGGATCACGTCGGCATCTTCGGCGCGGGCGGTGACTTCCAGGGCCTGGTGTTCGCCCAGCAGATCGACCATGCGCGAGCTGTCGTACTCGTTCATCTGGCAACCGTGGGTTTCGATGTAAAGCTTCTTGGCCATGGGAATCGTCAACTGGTGGTAAAGAACCGCGCATTATAGGGGGCATGCCCATTGGTTCCTAGCGTTGTGCATCGGGTGCCATGCTATAGTTCGCGCCCTCTTTTATATCCCCGATGTGTTATCCGCCCACCATGACCAAACGCGAAGCTCCAATCTACAAGGTGATTTTCCTCAACCAGGGCCAGGTGTTCGAAATGTACGCCAAGCAGATCTATCAGAGCGATCTGTGGGGTTTCCTGGAGGTGGAAGAGTTCGTCTTTGGCGAGCGCACCCAGTTGGTCGTCGACCCGGGCGAAGAGAAGCTCAAGGCGCAGTTCGAAGGCGTGGTGCGCAGCTTTGTGCCGATGCATTCGATTGTGCGTATCGATGAGGTCGAGCGTTTGGGCACGCCGAAGATCAGCGAGGCACGGGGTGTGAGCAATGTGATGCCCTTCCCGATGCCGATGCCTGAAAAGTAGGGCTTCAGACCGCGTCGCGCCCTTCACAGGCACTAAAGATTTAAGGCAGGGGTGAGAAGGGCGAACGCCCGTCGGCACTCTGCAACTCCTGCAGATAATTGCGGAAAATCTGCCCCAGCACCTGGGTCGCCACTTCCAACTCATCGCGCTGCATGTGCTCGGCGACTTCGTCGGCGGTGTCCAGTGCGTCTTCTGCGCCGTTGACCGCGGCCATTTTCAGCACGATATACGCCTGGACGTTGTTGGCCGGCACGCCTTCGCCTTTGAAGAACATGTTGCCCAGTTCGAATTGCGCTTGGGCGTGCCCCTGCAGCGAGGCTTTCTCGAAGTAGCTCAAGGCTTTGTTGAGGTCGCGGGCCGGGTTTTTGCTGTCGTGAAAGTACTCACCCAACTCGTATTGCGCCTGCGCATCCCCGCTGTCGGCCTGTTTCTGGCACGCGCTCAGGGCTTCGGCCTGGCTGTCTGGCTGGGTATTGAGGGTGCAACGACCCATCGCTGGGATTAACAACGAGTTGCCGCCTGCTTGTGCATGTGCCAGCAGCGGCTGAAGGAGCAACAGGCAGCCCAGAACCAGGGTGCGGCCGGTGCGTTTCATGGGAATCGACTTACCTCTGACGGGGCGCGCGGACCCTCAGGGGATCCAATAAGCGCGCATTATGAAATAAGCAGGCCTCTGCTTACAAAGTCTTTACTCGTTTTTCTGCTGCTTGGGCAAGTTATCTGCCGGATTGCAGGTGATTTCTCTAAAAAACGCGGAAATCTCTGTAAGCAAAGTAGCAAATCAGACACCGTTTGCGCGGTGCCTGATTTTTGCGGCCAATTATTTCAGTGCAGCGAAGGCGCGTTCGGCGGCATCGAGGGTCAGTTTCAGCTCGGCTTCGCCATGGGCGATTGAGGTGAAGCCGGCTTCGAAAGCGCTTGGCGCCAGGTAAACGCCGCCTTCCAACATCAGGTGGAAGAAGCGCTTGAACAGATCGGCGTCGCTGCCCATCACGTCATCAAACGTGACGATATCGTCAGCGCCGCTGAAGTACAGGCCAAACATCCCGCCCGCCTGGGTGGTGACAAACGGAATGCCAGCGGCATCGGCGCGCTGTTGCAGGCCGTCGAGCAGGCGCGTGGTGTAGTCGGTCAGCTCGGCGTGGAAGCCCGGGCGGCTGATCAGGCGCAGGGTGGTCAGGCCGGCGGCCATGGCCAGCGGGTTACCCGACAAGGTGCCCGCCTGGTACACCGGGCCCAGTGGCGCGATGTGCTGCATGATTTCGCGCTTGCCGCCGAAGCAGCCCACCGGCATGCCTCCGCCGATGATCTTGCCGAAGGTGCTCAGGTCCGGCGTGACGCCGTAGTGAGCCTGGGCGCCGCCGAGGGCGACACGGAAACCGGTCATCACTTCGTCGAAAATCAGCACCACGCCGTGCTTGTCGCACTGCTCGCGCAGTCCTTCGAGGAAGCCCGGCGCCGGGGGTACACAGTTCATGTTGCCGGCCACCGGCTCGACGATGATGCAGGCCACGTCCTGGCCCACTTCGTTGAGCATCTGCTCGACGGCGGCGATGTCGTTGAACGGCAGGGTCAGGGTGTGTTTGGCGAACGCCGCCGGCACACCGGCCGAGCTGGGCACGCCTTGGGTCAGCAGGCCGGAACCGGCTTTCACCAGCAGGCTGTCGGAGTGACCGTGGTAGCAGCCTTCGAACTTGATGATGCTGTCGCGGCCGGTGAAACCACGGGCCAGGCGGATCGCGCTCATGGTGGCTTCGGTACCGGAGCTGACCATGCGCACCATTTCCATCGACGGCACGATCGAGCAGACCAGGTCGGCCATCTCGGTTTCCATGGCGGTCGGCGCGCCGTAGGACAGGCCGTGTTCCAGTTGCTTGCGCACCGCGTCCAACACGTCCGGGTGGCTGTGGCCGAGGATCATCGGGCCCCAGGAGCCGACGTAGTCCACGTAGCGCTTGTCATCTTCGTCGGTGACGTAGGCGCCTTCGGCATGTTTGAAGAACAGCGGCGTGCCGCCCACGCTCTTGAACGCACGCACGGGGGAGTTCACACCGCCGGGGATGTGTTTCTGGGCATTGGCAAACAGCGTTTCGGAACGGGACATGATCGGGCTCTCTTAAAATCAAATCTGAAAAAGGGCGTTGAACGCACGGGCGCGGCGCGTGACTTCCTGGGTGCTGTCGGCGCCAAACAGGCCATGCACCACCGCCAGCAGGTCGGCGCCGTGGGCCACCAAGGGCTGGGCGTTCTCCAGGGTGATGCCGCCAATCACGCAGATCGGCAGCTGCAAACGTGTACGGGCCTGGGCCAGCATCTCTGTGGTGGCGGCCGGTGCGCCGGGCTTGGTGTTGGAATTGAAGAAGCGGCCGAAGGCGACATAACTGGCGCCTTCCTTGGCGGCCTGCTCGGCCAGTTCGATCTGGCTGTGGCAGGTGGAACCGATGATGGCTTTGGAGCCAAGCAGGGCGCGGGCCGGGGTCAGCGGGCCGTCGGTCTGGCCCAGGTGCACACCGACGCCGAGGCGCGCAGCCAGTTCGGCGTCGTCGTTGATGATCAGCTGGGTCTTGTAGCGCGAGCACAGCTCCCGCAGTTTTTCTGCTTCACGCAGGCGCCGGGCTTCGTCGCTGCTTTTGTCGCGGTATTGCAGCAGGGTCACGCCACCGTCCAACGCGGCTTCGACGTAGGCGAGGAATTTACCGGCCAACAGTTGGCTGTCGGTAATGGCGTAAAGGCCACGTAATTTCATCGGGCAGGCCCCTTGATCTTAAGAGCAGAAATCCAGCGGCAACCGGCGCGGTACGAACTGGCCCTGGCCGAGTTGTTCGGCGTCACGCAGGGTGCGCCAAGTGTAGTTGAGGGCCGATTGTACGGCGCTCACCAAGCCTTCGCCCTGGGCAATCCGACCGGACAGCGCGCTGGCCAACGTACAGCCCGAACCGTGATAGCTGCCGGGCAGGCGCTGGCAGGTAAAGGTCCGGCGTGTGCCGTCGCGGCTGTAGAGGCGGTTGTGCACTTCGTGCTCGTCGCCATGGCCGCCGGTGATCAGCAGGTGCTTGATGTACGGCAGCAGCTTCTCGGCGCATTCGTCCGCCGTGCCTTCAGGCAGCTCCGCGAGGATGCGCGCTTCCGGCAGGTTGGGCGTGGCGATCAGCGACAGCGGCAACAACCGCTCGCGCATTGCATAACCGACTTCGTCCTTGCCCAGGCTGCCACCGCCGCCGGCGCGCAGCACCGGGTCGCACACCACCGGCAGGTGCGGATGCGCCTGCAGCAGTTCGACTACGGTGTCGACCATCGCGGTGGAGCCGAGCATGCCCAGCTTGACCGCCGCCACTTCGGAATCGCCGAGTACAGCATTGGCCTGGGCCAGTACCCACTCGCGGTCGAGCACGCGGAAATCGATGACATTGACGGTGTTTTGCACGGTCAATGCGGTGACGGCCGGAGCTGCATGGCAACCCTGGGCGAGCAGGGCTTCGATATCTGCCTGCAAGCCGGCGCCACCACTGGGGTCATGGCCGGAGAGACAGAGGACAACGGGACGAGAGCTGTAGATATTCATGGTGCGCGAGCTTACCACCAAACGCTTTTGGCGGGGCCGTCTGGCGATGGTTGAATTTTGCCATCGCAGTGACGCTTTTTTGGCGGTTTTGCACTCGGTTAAAATCGCTGAAAGCCTTGTTCTAGAGCCTTTCAAAAAATTATTTCAATGGTGTCCAATAGCCTTTAGTGGCTATGCTAGAGTGGATCCTAACTACTTACTGTATTGCCGGTGTACGTCTTCTCAAAAGGAATGGGGGGCTTTTTGACATAACCGGACAGGCCACGCTGGGGCTCTATGCGCTATTTGCTGATTTTATTGTTGTGCGGGTTGCCGATGCTCGCCAACGCCATCGAGTTTAACCAGGACACGCAAAGCCTGCCGTTGGGCCGAGTCATGCAAGTGCTCGAAGACCCGACCGATGCTCTCACCATCGCGGATGTGAGTGCGCCGTCCGCCACCGCGCAGTTCAAGCCCCACGATAAAGACACCCTGAATGCTGGCTACTCGCGCTCGGTGTTCTGGCTCAAGGTCAATCTGCAGTACCTACCCACTAATCCCGAAGCGCAGCGCACCTGGTTGCTGGAGCTGGCGTACCCGCCGCTCGACCATCTTGACCTGTACCTGCCCGACAACACCGGCACTTATCGGCTGGCAGGACGTACCGGGGATGCGCTGCCGTTTTCCGCCCGTGAGATCCGCCAGAACAACTACTTGTTCAAGGTCGACTTCACGCCGGGCGAGGCAAAAACCCTGTACCTGCGCCTGCAAAGCGAAGGGTCGATCCAGGCGCCTGTGACGCTGTGGTCCAGCACCGCCTACCTGGAGCAGCAGCCGCTGCGCCTGTATGTGTTGGGCCTGATCTATGGCGTGTTGCTGGGGATGCTGGTCTATAACCTGTTCATCTACCTCAGCGTGCGCGACACCAGCTACCTCTATTACATCTTTTATATCGCCTCGTTTGGCATGTATCAGCTGTCGGTCAACGGTGCGGCGGTGGAGTATTTCTGGCCGAACAATCCTTGGTGGGCGAATGCCGCGACGCCTTTCCTGATCGGCTCGGCGGCGTTGTTCGGCAGCCTGTTTGCGCGCAGCTTTTTGCACACGGCCCAGCACAGTCGCTGGATCAACCGGCTGTTGCTGGCGCTGGTGGCCTGCGGTGGCGTTGTGATGCTGCTGTCGTTGATGACCAGCTACGCGCTGGCACTGCGCCTGGCCACCGGTTTGGCCCTAGTGTTTACCGTGACTATTTTTGTCGCCGCCATCAAGGCCTGGTATTGCGGCCAGCGGGTGGCGCGCTATTTCATCATCGCCTGGTCGGCGTTCCTGCTAGGTGGAGTGGTGAATACGCTGATGGTGCTGGGCTATCTGCCTAACGTATTCCTGACCATGTACGCCAGCCAGATCGGCTCGGCGATTGAAGTGGCGCTGCTGTCCCTGGCCCTGGCCGACCGCATCAATTCCATGCGCGAGCAACAGGCGCAGATCCTGTTCGATGCCAGCCAGAAACTTGAAGTGCTCAACCAGCAATTGGCGCGCAGCAACCGCCTCAAGGACGAGTTCCTCGCCACCCTGACCCACGAACTGCGTACGCCGATGAACGGCGTGATCGGCTCCCTCGAACTGATGCAGACCGTGCCCTTGGACGCAGATCTGGCGCAATACCATCAGACCGCCGCCGGTTCGGCGCGGGACATGATGCGCATGGTCAACGGCATTCTCACCCTCACCGAATTGCAGGCCGGCCGCTTGAGTGCCCAGCCTCAGGTGTTCAGCCTGCGAGGCACGCTCGACACCTTGCGCCAGCAGTTCACCGCCAGCGCCCAGAGCAAAGGCCTGGCGTTTTCCATCGATGTGGCGGACGAGTTGCCGGACCGCGTACTGGGCGACGCCGACAAACTGCTGCAGTGCCTGGATTGCCTGCTGGACAACGCCTTCAAGTTCACCCATGAAGGCGCGGTGCGCCTGCGCGTGGTCGGTGTGCCGCAGAGTGACGGTGGCCTGCGCTTGAGCTTTATCGTCACCGACACCGGAATCGGCTTCGCCTTCCTCGACGAAGCGACCCTGTATCAGCGGTTCTTCCAACTGGATGGCTCCATGACGCGCGAGTACGGCGGCCTGGGTATCGGCCTGGCAATCTGCCGGCAACTGATCGAGCTGCTGGGCGGGCGTCTCACCCATCACTCCGAACCGCGCAAAGGCAGCCGTTTCCAGTTGGAAGTGGAGGTCAGTCCCCTAGCACCTGAGTCCCGGCCTGCGCCGGATAAGCAGCGCGCACCTCAGGAGTGCTCGGTGCTGCTGGTGGACGACAACAGCGTCGGCCAACTGGTGGTGCGCGGCATGCTGCTCAAGCTCGGATATCGGGTGAAAACCGTGGACACCGGCCCGAGCGCGTTGGCCGCCTTGCAAGCCGCAGATTTCGACGCAGTACTGTTGGATATCCCTGAAGGTGGTTTCTCGTTGTGCTGTCAGATCCGTGCACTGCCTGGCTGTGGTGAGTTGCCGGTGATCGCCTTGAGTACGTCGCTGAATGCGTCGGAGCGTGAGCGCTGCCATGGCATCGGCCTCTCCGATCGCCTGTCCAAACCTGTGCGTTTCGAGGCCTTACAGGCGGTGTTGGAGCGTCGGTTGCTGTGTCCGGTAGAGGGCGAAAGCGCCGGACATTCGGCGGGTATGCCACTTTTTTAAGCGCCATGGCAGTGCTTAACTGAAAAAACCGGCCTCAATCGACGGGCACCGTGTAGGAGCGAGCTTGCTCGCGAAGAACGTCAACGATAACGCGAGCACCCTGTAAAAGCGCGGTGCTCTCACGTTCTTCGCGAGCGAGCTCGCTCCTACAAACAGCCTCAATCGAAATGGGCTTTTTTCCAGGAGGCCCGTCATGAACCTGCATCAGTTTGCCGAAACCCACGACGTCACCAACCAGCCACCGTCCCTGGACGGCACCAACCTGTACCGTATCGATTTACCCCTGCAGGACTGGTCGCGCCGCTTTGGCGCGGGCTGGGCAGAAGCGCGTATCGATACTTACGGCGCGCTGGCCGGTGGGCCGTTGATGGAGGCCGGGTTCCTGGCGAACCAGAACAAACCGGTGTTCAGCAGCCATGACCGTTATGGTCATCGCATCGACCTGGTGGAGTTTCACCCGGCTTACCACGAACTGATGCGCACCGCCGTCGAACATGGCTTGCCGTCGCTGCCTTGGGCGCATCCGCAGTCCGGCGCCCATGTGGCCCGCGCCGCCATGACTTATTTGCACAGCCAGGCTGAAGCCGGCACCGGCTGTCCGCTGACCATGACCTTCGCTTGCGTGCCTGCCCTGCGCTTGCAACCGGACCTGGCCAAGACCTGGCTGCCGAAAATCCTCAATACCCACTACGATCCGCGCAATGTCGGCATCGCCCACAAGGCCGGTGCCACTATCGGCATGGCCATGACCGAGAAACAGGGTGGCACCGACGTGCGCGCCAACACCACTCGCGCCTACCCGGTGGGCGCCGGCGGTCCGGGCCAGGCGTATGAACTGGTGGGCCACAAGTGGTTTTGCTCGGCCCCGATGTGCGATGCCTTCCTGACCCTGGCGCAGACTGACAAGGGCCTGACCTGCTTCCTGCTGCCCCGGCACCGCCCGGATGACACGCGCAACGAGTTCTACATCCAGCGCCTGAAAAACAAACTCGGCAACTGCTCCAATGCCTCCAGCGAAGTGGAGTTCCGTGGCGCCCTGGCTTGGATGATCGGTGAAGAAGGGCGTGGCGTGCCAACCATCATCGAGATGGTCGCCATGACCCGTTTCGATTGCATGGTCGGTTCCAGCGCGTTGATGCGCCAGGCGCTGACCCAGGCCAGCCATCATTGTGCCCATCGTTCGGTGGGAGGCCGGGTACTCAGTGAACAACCCTTGATGCAAAACGTGCTGGCGGACCTGGCGCTGGAAAGTGAGTCCGCCCTGGCCCTGAGCATGCGCATGGGCAGGGCCCTGGATAACCTGGGCGATGAGCAGGAAGCCAAGTTCGCCAGGCTGGTGACGGCGGTGGGCAAGTATTGGATCTGCAAGCGCGCCCCGGCCATGATCAACGAAGCCGCCGAGTGCATGGGCGGTGCCGGGTACGTCGAGGACAGCATCTTGCCGCGCCTGTACCGTGAGGCACCGGTGAATTCGACGTGGGAAGGTTCCGGCAACGTGCAATGCCTGGACGTGCTGCGCGCGTTGTCGAAAGAGCCGGGCGTGCTGGAGACGTTGTTTGTCGAACTGGGGGATGGGCATGGCGACAAGCTACTGGCGCGGCATATCGAGCAATTGAAGTCAGCCTTTATGGACACCCAGGACATCCAATACCGTGCGCGCCAGCTTACCGAAGACATCGCCGTGGCGTTGCAGGCCAAGCTGTTGCTGGAAGCCGGCAATGCGGCGGTCAGCGATGGGTTTGTCGCCAGTCGCTTGGGTGAATCGTCCGGTCGGGTGTATGGCACGTTGCCGCGAGGTGTGGATGTAGCGGCGATTGTCGCCAGGTCCACACCTTGTTGATTGCATTCAAAGTTTGCGTCTGACGGGGATACAGGCAAGATAAAGGCCTGCACGTCAGAACACAGGATGCTTACCGTGACCGAAGCTTTTGTTGTCGTTCAAACCGCCGAAGAAGCCGTGGATCGGCTGGCGGCCCTGCATGAGCGCGCCACGGGCGCGCTCAATCAAGCCCTCAAGCAATACCTCAAGGACCGCGTCGAACCCGACGCCGAACAACGTGCGTTGTTTCGCTACCCGGAACTGCGCCTGACCTACCACTGCCACGGCGAAGTCCCACAAACTACCCGGGCGTATGCCAAGGTTCAGTTGCCGGGAACCTACAGCGTTACCGTCACCCATCCTGCGGCGTTCCGTAAATACCTGCTGGAGCAATTGGTGCCGTTGATGCATGACTTCACCGTGACGGTGGAAGTCGGCGTCAGCCAGCAGAACATTCCGTACCCGTATGTGGTGGAGCAGGGCGATGAACTGGCCGGCTCCGGCGTGACCGCGGCGACCCTGGCCCGCGTGTTCCCGAGCACCGACCTGTCGGCCGCCACCGATGGCATCGCCGATGGCCTGTACGACTGGGAAAACACCGACCCGCTGCCCCTGGCGTTGTTCGATGCGGCGCGCGTGGACTTTTCCCTGCGCCGCCTGGTGCACTACACCGGCAGCGACTGGCGCCATGTGCAGCCGTGGATCCTGCTGACCAACTACCACCGTTATGTCGACCAGTTCATCCTGCATGGCTTGGAGCAACTGCGCAGCGACCCGCGTTTTATCCGCATGGTGCTGCCGGGCAATGTGGTGATCGACAAGAGCATGGACCACGGCGAAGCGTCCGCGATTGCCGCTGGCGTGGTGTGGCACCGGTATCAGATGCCGGCTTATCACTTGCAAGCCACTGACGGCCACGGCGTGACCTTGGTCAACATCGGCGTCGGCCCGTCCAACGCGAAGAACATCACCGACCACCTGGCCGTGCTGCGTCCGCATTGCTGGCTGATGATCGGTCACTGCGGCGGCCTGCGCCAATCCCAGACCATCGGCGATTACGTGCTGGCTCACGCCTACATGCGCCGCGACGGGATTCTCGACCGCGTGGTGCCGCCGAACATCCCGATCCCGGCCCTGGCCGAAGTGCAGTTGGCCTTGCAGCAAGCGGCGGCCAACGTCACCGGCGAAAAAGGCGAAGAACTGAAAAAACGCCTGCGCACCGGCACCGTGTTGACCTACGACGACCGTAACTGGGAACTGCGCTGGGCACAGGAGCGGCCGCTGATCAACCTGTCCCGCGCCGTGGCCGTGGACATGGAAAGCGGTACCATCGCCGCCCAGGGTTATCGCTTGCGGGTGCCGTACGGCACTTTGCTGTGTGTGTCGGATAAGCCACTGCACAGTGAGATCAAGCTGCCCGGTTCGGCCAACGCATTCTATGAGCGCGCGGTCAGTCAGCACTTGAAGATCGGCATCGAGGCGGTGGATTTGCTGCGCACCGAACTCAATTCGCTGCACTCGCGCAAACTGCGCAGCTTCGACGAGCCGCCGTTCCGCTAAGCGGTTGGGATGGTCATTTAACGGTCAGGCCACTAGCATTGTCGGTCCTGACCGTTAGATGTTCCTTGCCATGTCCCGTCCCACCCGTCCCGATTCGCGCCGCCCTGGCGTGAAACCTCCGTATTCCGCCGCGCGGCGTGTCGCCAAGGCGCCACCGGCCGAGCCGAAATTGATCCTGTTCAATAAACCCTTCGACGTGCTGACCCAGTTCAGCGACGAAGGCGGACGCGCGACGCTCAAAGACTTCATCGACATCCCCGGCATCTACCCGGCGGGCCGCCTGGACCGTGACAGCGAAGGCTTGTTGC
This sequence comes from Pseudomonas reactans, assembly GCF_013387025.1. NCBI lineage: Bacteria > Pseudomonadati > Pseudomonadota > Gammaproteobacteria > Pseudomonadales > Pseudomonadaceae > Pseudomonas > Pseudomonas reactans. Next base: position 138,416 of record NZ_JACAQP010000013.1, read on the forward strand.
TGCTGACCAACGATGGCCAGTTGCAGGCGCGGATTGCCGACCCCAAGCACAAGTTGGCGAAAACCTACTGGGTGCAGGTGGAAGGCGAACCGACCGAAGAGCAACTGCAACGCTTGCGCGACGGTGTCGAACTGAATGACGGCAAGACCCTGCCGGCCGAAGCGCGCCGGTTGGACGAGCCCGAGTTATGGCCGCGCAACCCGCCGGTGCGCTTTCGCAAAAACATACCGACGTACTGGCTTGAATTGGTGATTCGCGAGGGGCGTAACCGCCAGGTGCGGCGCATGACTGCCGCCGTGGGCTTGCCCACCTTGCGTCTGGTGCGCGTGCGCATTGGCGACTGGACGATTGACGGCCTGGATCAAGGCCAGTGGAAGGAAGTGCCGGCGCGCTTATAAGGCGCCGGACTCGATCAGGCCGATCACCACGCTCTTGATGATGAACGCGGCCACGCCCAGGCCCAACACGAAGAACAGGATAAACGAGCCAAAACGCCCGGCCTTGGACTTCTTCGCCAGGTCCCAGACGATAAAACCCATGAAAATGATCAGGATCGTGACCAGGCCGGTCATCATCCATTCTTCAAAGAGGGCGGGGTCGATGTTGTTCATGGGGGCTTCCGACAGGGCAGGAGGGCAGTATACGGCAGCGTCAAAGGCGCAACATTGACCTGAGTCGGTCGCGGTCAATGTGGGAGCTGGCTTGCCTGCGATGCAGGCAACTCGGTGTGCCAGTAAAACCGAGGTGATGCTATCGCAGGCAAGCCAGCTCCCACATTGTTTCGTGTTGATCTCAGGTGCGCAGGTGCGTCAGCGGTAATTCGGTGCTGTTGAGCACCTGGTTCAGCACAAAGCTCGACCGCACGCTGGTCACACCTTCAATGCGGGTCAGATGACCCAGCAGCAGTTTCTGATAGTGATCCATGTCCGGCACCACCACTTTCAACTGATAGTCCGCATCCATCCCGGTGACCAAACTGCATTCCAGCACCTGAGGCAGGGTGCGGATCGCCGCTTCGAAGTTCTCGAAGCGTTCGGGCGTGTGACGATCCATGCCGATCAGCACATAGGCGGTCAGGCTCAGGCCGAGCATCTTGCGGTCGAGCAAGGCGACCTGGCGGGCGATGTAGCCGTCGTCCTCCAACTGCTTGACCCGGCGCGAGCATGGCGACGGCGACAAGCCGATGCGTTCGGCCAGCTCCTGGTTGGAGATCCTCGCATCACGTTGCAATTCCGCCAAAATACTCAGGTCGTATCGGTCAAGCTTGCTCATTGGGTTGGCCTTTGTCGTAACTATTGCGGTGAATTATCTATGAAGGGTTAAAAATTGCGCAAGCACTGTTTATTGACGCAATCTTCGCAATCATCTGCCGGGCGCTGGCGGGTATCTTTATCAACAGAATCACCGCCTGGACAACAGTCCAAAGCAGCGCGCCCAATCAGGCCCGCTGCGGCCGCCACCCCAGCAGGGTTGAGCCGGCCTCCAGGCTGCACACTGTCCACAAGACGGCGTGAGGTGAGCCAACGTCAAAAGCGTTGAGCCAGGACGAAGTTCTCAAGGGGTGGCCGACGGGTCACCCCTTTTCTTTTGCCTGCTGATAACCTGTCCGAGAACCGGGCCTGGCTTTTCCAGTCTCATGGACAGGCCCTAATCCGCAGTGAGGAATAGCATGAAGCGCATCTGGCGTTTGGCAGGTGTAGGTTTGCTGATGGTCACCGTTGGCGCCCAGGCAGTGGCCGACGAACGTGATACCGGGCCGCGTGGTGAGGGCGGTGGTCAGCATGAAAGAGGGCCGGAGGGCGGACGGCCAGGAGGCGGTAATGAACAGCCGCGTCCGCAGAACAACCCACCACGTCAGGAAAACAACCAGCCGCGCCCGCAGAATCAGCATTTTGATCGCGCAGGCCAGAACGGTGGTGGCCAATGGCAAGGGCGTCCCCAGGGCAATGAGCAGGGGCGGCCCCAGCCACAACCACAGCCGTCGAACAACCTGCCGATCCAGAGTCGCCCCGACACCGTGCGCCAGACCCAGGAACCGCGCCAGGGCTATTACCGTGACATCCCTCGACGCAATGACGGCAACCAACATTGGGAAGCGGGCGGCCCAGGCTCGCGCCCCGGCGACAACCGCTGGCCCGGTCGCCCCGACGGCCATGGCAACGGCTGGGGCCCAGGCCCGCAGCATCGCCCAGGTTATGTGATCGACCGCTTCCCCGACCGCAATTACCGCGTGCCTTACCGTGGCCAGGATTACTTCTACTCCGGCGGCTACTGGTACCGCCCGCAAGGCCCGCGTTATGTGGTGGTGACGCCACCGTACGGCATCCGTGTGCATTACCTGCCGGACTACGCGCGTGAAGTGTGGATCGGCAGCGCGCTGTTCTTCCTCGCGGCGGGTTCCTACTACACCTACGAAAGCAGCTCCCAGCAATACGTGGTGGTGCAACCGCCAGCCGCCGTACCGGCACCGCAGCCCGCGCCGCAAGGCAATGGTTATGACGTGGTGGCGTATCCGGCCAACGGTCAGTCACCGGCCCAGGTGCAGCAGGACGGGTATGACTGTTATCGCTGGGCCGTGCAGCAAAGTGGCTTCGACCCGCAGCAAGTCACCTATGCCCCCGACCCGGCGGTGGTGCAAACCTACCGCCAGGCCCAGGGCAACTGCCTGAGCAGCCGCGGTTATCAGGTGCAGTACTAGGTTTTATTGCCTGTGACCACTTCCCGCGGGTCGGCGTGCACCAGCACTTCGGCGCGCGGGTACGCCTTGTGAATCGCATCGGCGGCCTGGTCGCTGATGCCGTGGGCCACTGACAGCGTCAATTCCCCCGGCAACTCCAGGTGCAGTTGCACAAACCAATGGCTGCCGGAAATCCGCGTGCGCAAATCATGCGCGCCCAAGACGCCCGGTACCCCACGAGCCAGTTCCAGCATGTGCTGGCTGACGTCCGGTGGCAGTTCTTCATCCATCAATACCGCAAAGCTTTCACGGGCGATCTGGATGGCGCTCCACAAGATGTAGGCGGCAATGCCCAGGCCGAACCAGGCGTCGACCTGATGGTAGCCAAACCCCGCCAACACCAGCGCCACCAAAATGCTGCCGTTGAGCATCAGGTCGGAGCGGTAGTGCAATGAGTCCGCGCGCACGGCGTTGGAGCCGGTTTCGCGGATCACCCGGTGTTGCAGCATCAGCAAAGCCACGGTCAGTACCAGGGAAAACACGATCACGCCAATGCTCAACCACGGTGCGCCCACCGGCTCCGGGTGTTGCAGCCGCTGGTACGCCTGGAACGCGATCAACACCGCACTGCCACCGATAAACAGCGCCTGCGCCATGCCCGACAACGACTCCGCCTTGCCGTGCCCATAGCGGTGATCGTCATCGGCCGGGCGCAACGCGTAATGCACCGCCACCAGGTTCAGCAGCGAAGTCACGCCGTCCAGCAGTGAGTCGGTCAACCCGGCGAGCATGCTCACCGAGCCGCTGAGCCACCAGGCGATGGCCTTGGTGATAATCAGTGCACAAGCCACGCCCACCGAGGCGCGAGTGGCCAGGCGCAAGAGCCTGGCGTGTTCGGGACTGCTGGTCATAGGCGGCTCGGATCCTTAAGCGGCGGGTTGCAGGCCCAGGCTGGCGAGCTGTTGCACGCTGCCCTTGAACTGGATCATGCGCGGGTCGTCGAGCGGCAGGCTGCGGCCGGTTTCGTTCTGGATGATGCTTTGCAGCTTGGCGTTGTCGACCTTGCCGTCGGCGCCGATGGCTTCGTGGAGTTTTTGCGGGTCGACCTGGGCGGTCTTGCCCGGTTCGAAGTAGATGGCGCCGGTGGCGAAGTCCACGCCGAACGCGATCAGGCCAGGGATCACATAGAACAGCAGGCCCACGGCGTCGAGCACGGCGATGGTCGGGTCGATCTTGCCGTCGATCTGGCCACGGCGGTCCGGATAGAAGATCGAACCGCAGGCCGTCAATTGGCTCAGCAGGGTGACGGCGAGGACACCGCCAATGACACGGGAAGCGATACGCATAACATTCTCCTGAACACGATTTAAAGAGGACTATAAGCTAGATCGGCTGAACGACGCCGTTCCAATGTGGGAGCTGGCTTGCCTGCGAAAGCGGTGGTTCAGTCAGAAGTGCATTGGCTGACACGCCGCCATCGCAGGCAAGCCAGCTCCCACCTTTGATTGCATTCGCAATTGAAGTGGGTGGCGTTTCTGAGACCATCGTCGGCACTCGGCAGTTCGCCGTTATACTCGCCGCTCTGCTTTGGAGCCAGTATGAATTCGTTGCCGATTGATGAAGTTTTACCTGCACTGCGTGACGCCTTGGCGAATCGCCATGAAGCCGTGCTCGAAGCGCCCCCCGGCGCCGGTAAAACCACCCGCGTGCCCTTGGCGTTATTGAACGAACCCTGGCTGGTCGGGCAGACCATCCTGATGCTCGAACCCCGCCGTCTTGCCGCCCGTGCGGCGGCCGAACGCCTGGCCAGTGAACTGGGCGAGAAGGTCGGCGAAACCGTCGGCTATCGCATTCGTCTGGATAGCAAAGTCGGCCCCAATACGCGTATCGAAGTGGTCACCGAAGGCATCCTCACCCGCCGCCTGCAGGATGACCCGGCGCTGGACGGCGTGGGTTTGCTGATCTTCGACGAGTTCCACGAACGCAGCCTCGACGCCGACCTGTCGCTGGCCCTGAGCCTCAACGGCCGCGAACTCTTTCGCGACGATCAACCGCTGAAAATCCTGCTGATGTCCGCCACCCTTGAAGGCGAACGCCTGGCCAGTCTGCTGGACGACGCGCCGATCCTGCGCAGCGAAGGGCGCATGTTCCCGGTGCAGATGCGCTGGGGCCGACCTTACCAGCCCGGTGAGTTCATCGAGCCGCGCGTGGTGCAGACCATTCTCGAAGCCCTGCACGACGAAACCGGCAGCGTGCTGGTTTTCCTACCGGGGCAGGCGGAGATTCGTCGGGTCAACCAGCAACTGGCCGACGCCCTCGGCGAGCGCACCGATGTGTTGTTGTGCCCGCTGCATGGCGAACTGGACCTCAACGCTCAACGCGCCGCCATCGATCCGGCCCCCGCCGGTAAACGCAAAGTGGTGCTGGCGACCAACATCGCCGAGACCAGCCTGACCATCAACGGCGTGCGCGTGGTGATTGACGCCGGGCTGGCGCGAGTGCCGCGTTTCGACCCCGGCAGCGGCATGACCCGCCTCGATACCCAACGTATCTCTCGCGCCAGCGCCACCCAGCGGGCTGGCCGGGCAGGGCGCCTGGAGCCGGGCGTGTGTTATCGCCTGTGGTCCGAAGACCAGCACGAAGGCCTGGCCGCTTATGGCAGTGCGGAAATCCTCGCCGCCGACCTGGCCGGACTGACCCTGCAATTGGCGCGCTGGGGTGTCACACCCAACCAACTGGTGTGGCTGGATGTGCCGCCAACCGCCGCGTATGCCCAGGCCCAGGACTTGCTGGTGCGCCTCGGCGCCTTGAATGAAGACAAACTGACCGCCCATGGGCAGAAGATGGCTGAGTTGCCGGCCCATCCGCGTATCGCCCATCTGCTGCTGCGCGGGCAGGATTTTGGATTGGCGGCGACGGCCTGCGACGTGGCCGCATTGCTGGGAGAGCGCGATATCCTGCGCGGTGGCGGTGCGGATTTGCACAGTCGGTTGGCGCTGTTATCCGGCGAAGAGCGCGCACGCGGTACCCAAGGCGGCGTGCAGCGGGCCAGGCAACTGGCGCGACAATATCGCGGTTACTTGAGAGGCCAGGCGACTCAAGCCGTTGCCGACCCCGATCACCCGCGCTGGCTCGGTGCCTTGCTGGCGCTGGCCTACCCGGACCGCGTCGCCCAGCAGCGTCGCCCCGGCGGTGCCGAATATCGACTGGCCAACGGCCGCGCGGCGCTGTTCGCCGAAGCCGACAGCCTGATGAAACAGGCCTGGCTGGTCATCGCCGACCTGGGCAGTCGCCAGGGCCAGCGCGAAGAGCGTATCTACCTGGCGGCGGATTTTGATCCGGCGCTGTTCGACACGGTGCTGGCCGAGCAAGTGCGTAATGTCGACCAACTCGACTGGGACGAACGCGAAGGTGTCCTGCGCGCCGAACGCCAGCGTAAAGTCGGCGAGCTGGTGCTCAGCCGCGAACCGCTCACCGGCCTCGACGAGTCCGCCCGCAGCCAGGCGCTGGTCAACCTGGTCCGCCGCAAAGGCCTGGAACTGCTGCCGTGGACGCCGGAACTGCGCCAATGGCAGGCCAGGGTCATGCTGTTGCGCCAACTCGACGCCGGTAAATCCAGCGAATGGCCCGACCTCAGTGACAAAGCTTTGCTCGCCAGCCTCGAACACTGGCTGATGCCTTACTTGGGCAAAGTCTCGCGCCTGAGCCATTTTGCCAACCTGGATATCGCAAGCTTCCTGCACAATCTGCTGCCCTGGCCACTGCCCCAACGTTTGGACGAACTGGCGCCACAGCATGTGAAAGTGCCGTCGGGTTCGTCAGTGCGTTTGGATTACAGCGAACAGCCGCCGATCCTGGCGGTGCGCTTGCAGGAATTGTTCGGGCTGGCCGACACACCGCGCATTGCTGGAGGGCGCCAAGTGGTGAAGCTGCATTTGCTGTCCCCGGCGCGGCGGCCAGTGCAGGTCACGCAGGATCTGGCGAACTTCTGGCGCAGTACCTATGCCGAGGTGAAGAAGGATTTGAAGGGGCGGTACCCCAAGCACTATTGGCCGGATGACCCGCTGGTGGCGGAGGCGACGGCGCGGATCAAACCGCGCAAGTGACTACTGGGCGGCCGGCAGCAGAAACCGCGCAATCACCGGCAAATGGTTGGAAATACGCAACGTATCCTCCTGCCGCACCTTGGCTTCCACCCGTTTGATCCGCGGGCTGTAGAACAGATAATCCAGCGTACGATCCGGGCCGTCCACGCTCGGGTCGTTGGGGAAGTTCGTCAGCCATTTCTCACGATCAATCCCGCTGGATTGGCTATTGCTCGGGATCATTGGGTATTTGTCCCACAGCAAATGCAGCTCGCTGTCCGGCGAATACTGCCCGCGTTTGGTGGCGTCCAGGCGTAGGAATTGCCCCAAGGGCAGCAGATTGAAATCCCCGCCGATCAGCCAGGGCGTGCCACGGCCCTCGAATTTATCCAGCAGTTTGACCGTAGTTTTCACCTGATCCTGCACCGCGCTGCGCCCAGGGGCATCGCCATCCAGGCGGGTGTTGAGCACCGCCAGTTGCCCACCGTCGCTTAGGGGCAGGTAAGTCAGCAGCAAAGCCGGCTTGGGCTGGAACTGGCGGCTGATGATATTGGCCTCGGGCGCCGGCAGTTGCAGGCGTTCGGCGTGTTCGATCTGGTAACGGCTCAGGGTCGCCAGTTTGCGGCCGACGCTGCCGAAGATGTGCAGGTTTGGCACGAAGTCGGCTTTCCAGTCGAAGGCCTGGGCGCTGCAGGGGTAGAGGTCGACCAGGCGCTCTTGCAGCAGGGCCAACTGGTCCTGGTAGTGGGAAGGCTTGGCGTTTTCGTCGAGTTCCTGCAGCAGCAGGATGTCGGGCTGTTCGTCGCGGATCACCCGCGCTACTTCGTCGAGGCTGGCGGCCATGTCTTCCACGGTGGGGCGGTCGTCGGGGCCGCTGCCGTCGGCGGTGTCGTACCAGAACACATAGTTCTTGCCGGCCAGGTATTGCACGTTCCAGGTCATGACCTTGAGCGCCTGCCCCGGCAATAGTGTCGGCGCACGCGGCGCGACGCAGCTTACCGGCAGGGTTTCCTTAGCCTCGGGGCGCCAGGTCAGGCTGTAGATCAGGGCGGTCAGCAAGCCTGCGATGATCAGCAGGCTCAGCAAGGTGATGCGCAATAAACGGGTCATCGGCTCGGCTTATAGCGTTTCAGAGGTGGCACGGAGCATATCACCGCGCGTCGGCATCGCCACCGATCAGCATGAATAAACGAAACAGCACCACGCTGGTAAACAGTTGGAGAAAGCTGTGGGCACTGTCCAACAGCAAGCCAATCAGCGGCGCAGGTGTTGGATACGCTGCAACACTGGCGCCCTTGAGCAACCACAGCGGCGTCATCACGCACAGCAGGCACACCAGGATCAGCCAGAAATGCCCACGACTCAGGCGGAAACTTTCCTTCATCGCCTCCAACGCCGGCATGCCGCGCAGCACCAGCAGGTACTCGGCAAACGCCAGTACCACCATCAGCCACAGCCCCGGCAGGAAATACAGCGACAGCCCCAACAGAATCAGCAGCGTGCTCATGGCCGTCAGCAGGGCGAAGCGCGGCCACAGGGTAAGGGCCATGGCCCAGACATCTTTAGTGCGCGGCGACTCGCCACGGGTGCGAGCATCCAGAAACAGGATCAGCGCGCCGGTGTACAGCGGGTACACCAGCAACCCCACCACCACGCTGTAGCCGGGAAACGCATCCGGGCCGACGACGTGGTTGAGCACCTGTTGCAGCAGGGCTTCGAAAATCACCAACGGCAGACACAGCTGGACGATGGCGCCCAGGTTGCGTTGGGTGAAACGGAAGGAGTCGCGCAGCACGTCTAACGGATTCATCAAGTTCATCGCAGGCCTGAAAGCAAGGGCAACACTTTAACCGATCATTACCGGAGGTAAGCAAACGTAAACCTTGAGTAAAGACCATTGAAACAACTCGTAACACCCCCATAACTAGGACGGCGCCTGATTACAGGCGAGCCCACGATTTCTACCGGCAATCTAACGAGGTCGCCATGAACAGCGAAGAGCAAACCCTGATCGATGGACTGTTTTCACGGTTGCAACAAGCCGAAACGGACTCAGCCCCCCGCGACGCCCAGGCCGAAGCGCGGATCAAGGAGCACATGACGCGCCAACCTGCGGCCGGGTATTACATGACCCAGTCGATCCTGGTGCAGGAACACGCGCTCAAGAGCCTCGACGCGCAGAACAAGCAGCAGGCGCAGCAGATCCAGCAATTGCAGGACGAGCTGCAGCGGGCCAAATCCGCGCAGCCTGCTCCGGCGAGCAGCGGCGGTTTCCTGTCGAGCATCTTTGGCGGCGGTGGTTCCCGTGATCAGCCGCCGGCTCAAAGTGCACCGCCGTCTTCCGGTGGTGGCTGGCGCGAACCGACGCGGCCTGGGTTCAGCCAGCCTGCCCCGCAGCAGAATTATCAACAGCCTGCTCCAGCCGCTCCGGCGGGCAGCGGCTTCCTCGGCGGCGCGATGAAAACCGCAGCCGGCGTGGCCGGTGGCGTGTTGCTGGCCGAAGGCATCAGCAGCCTGTTCAACCACAACTCGCAACAGCCGCAAGTCGTGGAAGAAATCATCCGTGAAGAGCCAGCCCCTGCCAGTGATAACGGCAGCTGGGGTAACGACGACCAGAAGTACGCCGGCAATGACAGCTGGGGCAGCAACAATTCGGACAGCTTTGCCGACAGCGATTACTCCGACGATTCTTCCTCCTTCGGCGACGACGATTCCTTCGTCTGACCCACCCAGACCGGGGCGACTCGTTGCCCCGGTCTGATTTTTCCCGGAAACCTTCTCGCGGCTGGCATACTTGCACCCTTTCCGGGCCTTGGCGCCTGGCTGTCATGAGGAAGTGCGGTGAAGAAAATTGCAGTGTTCGCCGATGTGCAAAACCTCTATTACACCGTCCGCCAGGCCTATGGTTGCCACTTCAACTACGCCGCGCTGTGGGCTGACATCAGCGCGCGCGGGCAGATCGTCGAGGCGTACGCGTATGCCATCGACCGTGGCGACAGCAAGCAGCAGCAATTCCAGCAGATCCTGCGCAACCTGGGCTTTACGGTAAAACTCAAGCCCTACATCCAGCGCAGCGACGGCTCGGCCAAAGGCGACTGGGACGTGGGTATCACCCTCGACATCATGGACGCCGCCGACCACGTCGACGAAATCGTGCTGGCTTCCGGCGACGGCGATTTCGACATGCTGCTCGACCGGGTTATCCACAAGCACGGCGTCGAAGCCGTGGCCTATGGCGTACCGGGGCTGACGGCCAATTCATTGATACGCGCCGCCAGCCGTTATGTGCCGATCGAAGGCGCGCTGTTGCTCAAATAAATGCCAAGACGGAGTTGGAACAGGTTTGGAACGTATAGCGGTCATCGACTTTGAAACCACCGGCATCACCCCCAGCAGCCACTGCCGTGCCACGGAAATCGCGGTGGTCATCCTTGAGCGTGGCCAGATCGTGGACCGCTACCAGAGCCTGATGAAAACCGGCGTGCATGTGCCGGCGTTCATCGAACAACTCACCGGCATCAGCAACGCCATGCTGCGCAGCGCGCCGCCGGCGGAGCGGGTGATGAATGAGGTCAATGAGTTCGTCGGCGTCACGCCGTTGCTGGCGCACAACGCCGCGTTCGACCAAAAGTTCTGGGACTTTGAGCTGGGGCTGATTCGCCGCACCCGTTTGCAGAAGTTCGCCTGTTCGCTGCTGCTGGCCCGCCGCCTCATGCCATCGGCGCCCAACCACAAGCTCGGCACGCTGAACGCCTACGCCCAACTGCCCCACACCGGCAAGGCTCACCGGGCGATGGCGGATGCGGAGATGGCCGCCAACCTCACGGCCCACCTGGCCCAGGAACTGCGCGGGACCCATGGCTTGCGTGAACTGTCCCATGATCTGCTGTGCACCTTGCAGAAAGTGCCGGCGGCGAAGATCAATGAGCACCTGAAGAAGCATCGCGGGTTCTGAAGGCGCCATCGCCGGCAAGCCGGCGATGGCGCCCGTCCTGCCAACTTTCCTACCGAGGCTGCACACACTCCAACGCCCGATCCACCACCCCCTTCGCCATCCCCACCAAATGCATCACCGCCCGCTGCTGCGCGCTCAGCAACTCAGCCGAATCCTGCACCGTCTCCACCGCGCAATGCAGCAAATCCGCCGCATGGGCGAGGGCGTCTTCGAAGCTCAGGTTGTCATTCAGAATGAAATGGGGCGCATCCGGGGCGGACGCTTTGAGGTAGTAGTCGATGGCTCGGCGATTGAGCAGGGCGTCTTCGCTGAGGAACCTGGGTGGATCGGGGGTGACTTTGATCATGGTGAACACTCCTTGCAGGGAAGAAGTCGACACCCCTCGCTTGCACACGAATGAGGGTGGCAACTGTACGTAGGTGTGCAAGACCGGGGCAAGAAGCTAAACCCAGCAGGCCCGAAGGCCTCCCACGCACAGCCGCCATAACGGGCGAACGCCAAGCATCAAGCTGGGCATCATGCTGTAGGTTGATCTGTGGATTCTGCTTGCCGTCGGACTTGCACGTCCGATCACCGAACATTCGATGACTGAGCGAGACTAGCTACCTGATCCGACGGAAACAAGGCCGTGGGATTCTCTCGGAAACGTCCTTCAAATGAAAGAGATGGGTCTTGCTGTCCATTGAAAACTTGGCTTTTGAAGGCAGGCTTCTGAATGGTCAGTAGGTAGAATCCTATCGCTGCCTAGGACCCTTCTGTTTTTCCACTTCATCCGACTACCACCTCTTTTTGCGACCTACCATCCCGCCTGCCATTTACGTACAGGGATTACAGGCATGCAGGAAAGCGATCTTCATACAGCAATCATGAGAAGTCAGCTCGAGCTCGGGTTAGATCGTATTGATCTTGGCTCAACCTCTAGCCTGGCGTTTCACTTGGGTAACACGATGACAAGCTGTCCTGCGGTCATTGCACTACCGAACTCCCCAGGTATTAGCAGTGGCGGCAGTTATCACCTGCTTAAACCCATTCATGCCGATTCTATGGGGCCAAACACCACGGCCGAGGACCTCTGGAAATGCACTCAGGAGCACTATGGGTTGACGGCAGCAACATTTGTCACCGCGTCGGCAGGCATACCAATCAGCAAAATAGCCGTGGGTACTTGGGTTCACGTGGGTTCAAGCAAAACGACAAACCTGGCTAGCCTCATTGGCATGCGCTTTTTCCCTCGCACGCTGATCAGGCAGCCCACAATGGCTAGGATGGCTAAGGCAACGTTTGGCACAGTCCGGGTATTTGGCATTATTGGGCGAGGCATTCCCTTCGTTGCTGCAGGATTGGCCGTCTTTGATTTAATCAGTATTGGTAAGTGTGCCTATGAGGCAAGAAATGGACGGTAATCTGACCAGGGCCGAGATCAGCGAAAAGGTGATTCAACTGTTCGTCGACATCATTGGCTTCATCGACCGAAGCCAGGTGACGGAGCAAACGGATTTCATCCGCGACTTCAAGATTATCGATGACGACTTGACCTGCTTCGTCATGCAGATCAAATGGCAGTTCAACCTGCAGGCCACTCAGGCAGATTGGAATCACATCACCACGATCAAGCAGATTGTCGATTTGATTGTTGAGCGCTCAAATCTGCTCTGATGCAACTGGCGTCATCGCAGGCAAGCCACCTCCCACCATTGGAATGCACTTTAACTGTGGGAGCCGGGCTTGCCCGCGATGACGGCGGCTCAGCCACCACTTTTCCCATTGCCCTCCAACTGCCCCAACGGCACCCGCCGCTCTATCGCGCTCGACAAAATAATAGAGGTCTTGCTGAACCCGAACTTCGCTACGCGGTTGATCAAACTCTCCAGCTCCGGCATCGACCCCACCGCCGCCTGCATGATCACGCACGGATCCCCCGTCACCCGATGGCACTCCGTCAACTCCGGAATTTCCGCCAACGCGTCATACACCTTCTGGCTGCCGTGATTGGTCAATCGCAGCTCAATCACGCACTGAATCGGCAAGCCCACTTTGGACAGGTCCACCTTGGCCTGATACCCGGTGATCACGCCGCTGGCCTCCAGCTTGGCCACGCGCTCGGCCACGGCGGGGGCGGAGAGGTTTACCGTGCGGGCCAGTTGCGCGTAGGACGCGCGGCCGTCTTCGAGCAGGGCGCTGAGGAGCATGCGGTCGTATTTGTCCATGATAAGGCTCCGGTTGCGCGTGACTTTCGAAAGCACGGTTTATAGCCTTCACAACCATGCTTTGAAAAGTGTATTGGCGTTTTAAACAGGTTTTGTAACTTATGTTTAACGACCTGTCTTTTTAGAATAAGCCTCCCATCTCCTGCCATAGAGCCGCCCAATGCCTGGCCCACGTCGCTTTCCCTTACCGTTGATCGCCGCCTTTTTTGCGCTGTATGTGATCTGGGGTTCCACCTATCTGGTGATTCGCATCGGCGTGGAGTACTGGCCGCCGTTGCTGCTGGCGGGGATTCGGTTTTGTACGGCAGGGGCGTTGATGTATGGCTTCCTGCGCTGGCGCGGGGTGCCGGCGCCGACGTGGCCGCAGTGGAAGGCGGCCGGGATGATCGGTCTTTTGCTGCTCACTGTGGGCAATGGCGGCGTCAGCGTGGCGGAACACATGGGCGTGTCGTCCGGCGTGGCGGCGTTGGCCGTGGCGACCGTGCCGTTGTTCACCTTGTTGTGTGGGTATTTCTGGGGCGCGCGCAATACCCGTCTGGAATGGGCGGGGGTGATCCTGGGGATCATCGGTATCGCCATGCTCAATATGGGCAGCACGTTGCAGTCGAGCCCGATGGGCGCTGTGTTGCTGTTGGTGGCGGCGGCCTCCTGGGCGTTCGGTTCGGTGTGGAGCCGGCAATTGCCGTTGCCCCAGGGCGCCATGGCCAGTGCCGCGGAGATGCTGGTCGCCGGTGTGGCGCTGTTGTTCGTGAGTGCGCTATCCGGTGAACGCCTGCAAGCCGTGCCGCCGCTGGAAGGCTGGCTGGCCCTGGCCTATCTGACGGTGTTCGGCTCGATCATTGCCTTCAACGCCTATATGTACCTGCTCAAGCATGTGCGCCCGGCGGCGGCGACCAGCTATGCCTATGTGAACCCGGCGGTCGCCGTATTGCTCGGTATCGTGTTCGTCGGCGAGACCATTGGTCTGGAAGAAGCTTTGGCCATGCTGGTGATTATCAGCGCCGTCCTGCTGATCAGCCTGCCCCAGTGGCGCAAGCCGAAGGCGGAAATAAGGTAAACTGCGGCGCATTGCGACCTTGCGCTGAATTTTTCCTACGGTAAACACATGACTTTCGCCACCCTTGGCCTGATCGAACCCTTGCTGCGCGCCCTTGAGACGCTTGGCTACCAGACCCCGACGCCGGTGCAGGCGCAAGCCATTCCGGCGGTGCTGGCCGGTCGCGACCTGATGGCCGCCGCCCAGACCGGCACCGGCAAGACCGCCGGTTTCGCCGTGCCGTTGTTGCAACTGCTGACGATGGAAGGGCCGAAAGTCGCCGCCAACTCGGCGCGCGCGCTGATCCTGTGCCCGACCCGCGAGCTGGCCGAGCAGGTGCATGCCAGCGTTGCCGAGTACGCGCAAAACCTGCCGCTGACCACTTACGCGGTGTACGGCGGCGTGAGCATCAACCCGCAGATGATGAAGCTGCGCAAAGGCGTCGACATCCTGGTCGCCACGCCGGGCCGCCTGATCGACCTGTTCCGCCAGAACGCGCTGAAACTCAACCAACTGCAAACCCTGGTGCTGGACGAAGCCGACCGCATGCTCGACCTGGGTTTCTCCGAAGAGCTGGCGAACATCTACCGTATGCTGCCGAAGAAGCGCCAGACCCTGCTGTTCTCCGCGACCTTCTCCGATGAGATCCGCACGCTGGCCGGGCAGATGCTCAATGACCCGCTGAGCATCGAAGTCAGCCCGCGCAACGTTGCCGCCAACACGGTCAAGCAGTGGATTGTGCCGGTGGACAAGAAGCGCAAGCCGGAGCTGTTTGTACACCTGATGCGCAAAGGCCGCTGGAAGCAGGTGCTGGTGTTCGCCAAAACCCGTAACGGCGTGGATGCGCTGGTGGATAAGTTGCAGGGCCTGGGCATCAACGCTGACGGCATCCATGGCGACAAACCCCAGGCTACTCGCCAGCGTGCGCTGGACCGCTTCAAGTCGAGTGACGTGCAGATCCTGGTGGCTACCGACGTGGCGGCCCGTGGCCTGGATATCGAAGACTTGCCGCTGGTGGTCAACTTCGACCTGCCGATCGTGGCCGAAGACTACATCCACCGTATCGGCCGTACCGGGCGTGCGGGCAACACCGGTGAGGCGATTTCCCTGGTGTGTGCCGATGAAGTGAACATGCTGTCAGCCATCGAGATGCTGACGCGTCAGACCTTGACCCGTCACATGGAGCAGGATTTCGAACCCGAACACCGTGTGCCAGAGACCGATGCCAGCGGGCAGGTGGTGAAGAAGCCAAAGAAACCGAAGAAGCCTAAAACCTCGGGCGGTGGCGGTAAGCGCAACCTCGGCAAGTGGGTGGACAGCGGAGAAGTGGCGCCGTCGGAGCCGTCGATCAAGCCGGTGCGCAAGGTGCCTGTTTTTAATACCGGGCCGCGTAAGAAAAAGTAACGTTTGAAGAAAATATATGCGACAGGGTACTGAGCAGCTAAACCTGCTCAGTAAAATAACGTCGCCAAGCTATGCTTCTATTGATTGTTTCTTACATTTTGTCGTGTGAAGTATAGGAACCTTATTGCGTATTTCTCCACTGAGGATGTGAGTCGGTTAGCCGATATTTAAATACAGTCTTTTAGTGGAGAGTAGAAATATGGTTGCGCCAGTTGTAGCTGGAATTATTGCTATAGTCGCTGGGTTTGTCGTCTATGAAGGTACTAAGGCGCTGGCTGGCGAGGGGGCTGAGGAGCGTATTAATCGTATCAAGAAGACGCGGGGTGAGTTGACTGCTAAGTTGAAAGATCACGTTTCGAAAGGCGAGATCGTGGCAGGTATTGAAACGGCTAGAGAATATGTAACCTTTATGAAGAAGAACTACGATTTGTCTCCAGAGAGTTTGAATAGGTTGGAATCGAACCTGAAAGTTTTAGAGGCGAATGGGCAGAAGGCTGTTGATAAATTGGTATCTGAGTTTAAGCGTAAAAATAATGAGCTCACGAAACCTGCAGACAGTTATCGTAATCATGAGCAGTTCATTGAAAAATTGAAAGTCATGCTGGGTGAAGATCATCCGTCGTTCAAGTCTGCGCAGGAAGGCTTCAATCGGAAATGGAACAGTTTGCCGAACAATTGATGGCGAGTTTGAATGGTCTTGGAGTGGGGCTTTTATGAAGATACCATTTATCATAGAAACGTCGGTTGTCTGGACGTTGTTGCCGGCGCATATGGATGTCGTAACGCAGGAAACGAGTGCTATAAAGAACGTGCACGAATTGATGGAAAGGGTTTCTGACTTTCAAGAAAAAAAAGACTTTCTGTCTTCGGGTAGAACTTACGAGGCGTTAATAAGGCACTTTAACGAGCACTTTTCCCTGACGGAGCGCCAGAGTGCCTTGCTGTTCGAAGAGTTGGCAGTGGTGCGAAATGGAGGGGCGACAGTCATGGAGAAGTGTGATCATTGGCCTCCTGCATTTTCAAACCCTGACGCGGAGAAAAAACTGCCTGTCGACGAGCATGTCCAAAAGAGTTTGAACGCATTTTTGCATATGGCTCAAGACACACTCGTCAATACAGCGGGGCAGATGAAGGTGCATCATTCCTTCCCATCCGGGTTAAAAAAACACCACCTGTAAAGTCTGCATTCTTTCGAGGATGTGATGAACAAAGCCCGTTTTTTACACGTTCAACCACTCCCTGATGCTTCGCCCAGCGGCTCGTCCGCTGGCGAAACACCCCGTCAGCAAATACCCGCCAGTCGGCGCTTCCCAATCCAGCATCTCCCCCGCGCAAAACACCCCTGGCAATTGCTTGAGCATCAAGCGCTCATCCAACGCCTCAAACGGCACGCCGCCGGCGGTGCTGATCGCCTCATCCATTGGCCGGGTTTGCACCAGCGTCAAAGGCAGCGCCTTGATAGCCACCGCCAATTGCGCCGGATCGTTGAAGTGCTCCGCCGGTGCCAACTCGCGCAGCAGTGCCGCTTTGACCCCATCCAACCCCAACTGACTGTGCAGATGTTTGCTCATCGAGCGTGAGCCACGCGGTTTCGCCAGCGCGGCCTGAACCTTGTCCAGTGGCTTGCTCGGCAGCAGGTCGATATGCACAGTGGCCGAGCCGTCGCGGTTGATGGCTTCGCGGATCGGCGCCGACAGCGCGTAGATCAAGCTGCCTTCAATGCCCGTGGCAGTGATCACGCATTCGCCCAACCGAGGCTTGTCATCCCCCAACCCGATGGCGACATTTTTCAACGGCGCACCAGCGAATTTGCTGACCATCAACTCGCTCCAGGCCGACACCTCGAAACCGCAGTTGCTCGGTTGCAGCGGGGCGTAAGGCACGCCTTTGTCCTCCAGCAACCTGAGCCAGGCGCCGTCAGATCCCAGCCGTGACCAACTGCCGCCGCCAAGGGCCAGCAGCACGGCGTCGCTGTGGACCGTTTTTTCGCCTTCGGGGCTGTGGATAAGTAAGTCGCCCTCGGCGGTCCAGCCCAGCCAGCGATGACGGGTGTGGATAACCACGCCTTGATCTCGCAGCCGCTTGAGCCACGCGCGCAACAGGGGCGCGGCTTTCATGTCGGTGGGAAACACACGACCGGAGGTGCCGACAAACGTTTCGATGCCCAAGCCATGAATCCATTCACACAACGCCTCGGCCCCAAAACTACGCAGTAACGGCGCCATGTACGGCGCGCGTTCGGCGTAGCGCGACAGGAATGCCGGGTACGCTTCGGAGTGGGTGATATTCATGCCGCCCACGCCGGCCAGCAGAAACTTGCGCCCCACCGAGGGCATGCCGTCGTACAGGTCCACCCGCACGCCCGCCTGGCTCAGGACTTCGGCGGCCATCAGCCCGGCAGGGCCGCCGCCGATGATGGCAACGTGGGGAGAAGCAGTAGCGGACATCGGCAGGCCTGGTCAAAAACAAAGGGCGCCCATTGTAAGCAATGCTGCGCAATTGTGGTGGTTGGATGGACCGCTGTGGCGAGCGGGCTTGCCCCGCGTTGGGCTGCGAAGCGGCCCCAAAAACGGCTACCGCATTTTTTCTGAGAAAATGCGGTGGCTCTATTAGGGCTGCTGCGCAGCCCAACGCGGGGCAAGCCCGCTCGCCACAGGAAGCCCGCTCACCACAACAAGCTGACCGGGCTTTAGGCAAAACCGGTGTTGGCGTAGGGCGGGTATTCATCCTTGCGGTCGGCGTCGGTGATCGGGCCGCCCGTCAGGCCATATTTATCCAGGGTTGGCACCAAGTTGCCAAAGAACGCGTCCTGTTGTTTTTCCCGCTTTACCACCTCGATGATCGGGAACACAAAGCTGGTCACGATGCCCAGACCGGCGGTGGCCCAACCCAGTACGCCGGCGAAGGTCCCCGCGATGGCCGCCGCATCGGCAATGCCGAACAGGCCCGCGCCGCCTTCGATGATCGAGGCGACTGCCGCGCCGGTGCCCAGGGCGCCGCTGGTGAGGGAGAAACCGGCGTTGAGTTTATCCCCGGCAAACGCGCTGTTGACCCCGCTGATCAGGCCGAACACACCGCCGATGAAGCTGCCGCTGCCTCCGACGATCTTGCCCAGGTTGCCCAGGCGGTTGAGGCCGTCGGTGTTCTGCACCATTTTGCCGGTGGGGAAATCGCCGATGCCTTGGGGTTTGTTCGGGTCGATCGGGGTGGGTTTCCAGGTCATGCCGTAGCCGGCTTCCTTGGCATATTTGGTGCCGCCTTCGGTGATCAGGCCGGCAAACTGCATGCCCGCCGCCACGCGCCCGGCGTTGTCCGCCGGGCTGTTGCCGCCCGTGGCTGAACGCGCCGCCAGCACGCCGCCGGCCAGCAGGGCGCTGCCGATGTGCAGCAGGCCCTGTTTATAGGAGTCGCTGACGTTGAGCTTGAGCCCGTCGACGGCCTTGGGCAGTACGTCGCTGATTTTCTGGCCCTGACGGTTCACGTCCCACATCGAACGGATCAACGAGATCACGTCCTGCGGCTTGATTTGCGCACCGCTGGCGTCCTTGAACATGTCCGGGTCGTCGGCCATGGCTTTCTCGATGATGGCCGTGGTCTTGGCCTCGTCGAAGTTGCCATTGGCATCGCCGAATGCGCCCTTGAGCACGTCGTCGTTGGCGCCGTTGACCAGCGAGTCGGACACCGCCTGGTTGACGTATTGCTGCACGGTCGACGCGTCCTGGGCCGAGACCTTGTCGCCGAGGAACTCCTTGACCAACTCGGCGTGGGCGGCGTACTGGCCGATGGCGGTCATCGGGTCGGCATTCGGCTGGGCGAGGGCGTCTTCCAGGTCCTTGCCGTTGAGGATGTGGTCCTTGAAGAACTGCTCGATGTCCCCGGATTTACCGGACTTTTGCGCGATGACACTGAGGTCCACATGGCCGTCGCCACCCAGGGCCAGGTCGGTGAGGGTGGCGTCTGTGCCGGCCAGGCTCATGGCGTCCATCAACGACAGCGGTTTGCCGTCGGCCCCTTTGGTGTTCAGGGCGGTGTTGAGCACGTTGCCGCTGTTGATCTGGCCGTCCTGATAGGCCTGCAGTTCATGCTTGATCGCCGGGTCGCTGTTGACGATATCGCGCATGCCGGACGCTTGGTTTTGCGAGAGGAAGGTCTTCACATCCGGGTCACTGGACAACTTGCCGATGGCGGCGTCGAGCTGGTCGGTGACCTTGGACTTGGTCGGGTTGAGGTGGTATTCGGTGTCCGCCGTAATCCCCGCATACAGGTCGCCGTCGCCCACTTTGTCGCTGGCGGCCATGCGCGCACGGGCGTCGCTGATTTCCATCATCACGGCGGCTTTGGTCTTGCCGTCGTAGTTCTCCGGGTGTTCGAGCACATCCTTGGTCAGTTTGGAGGTGTCGACGTCGGCCACCGAGCTGCGCACCGCGGCGTTGCTGAGCATCATCAACACGCCGTGGTCGTCCTTGGGCGCCTGGTTTTCCAGCCAGGCGCCAAGGTTTTTCTGTTGGGTGATGCCGTCGGCCTTGGCGGTGGCGGGCAGGTCGCCGGCCATGTCGAGGGTGCGCAGCATGCCGGGGGTGGACCAATAGCCTGCGGAGCCGGTCAGCTCGGGGCTCAGGCCCGAGTCATCCTTGATCGCCTTGAGGTTGGCGGTGTTCAGGCTGCCGTTGTTGGCACGCTGGTTGGGCCCCTGCATTTCCGGGCCGGCGCTGCTCACCAGGGAAATATTGGCCATGACGATGGCGGCGGACTTGGCGTTTTCCTTGGCCAAACCCGTGGCGTCGGGGTTCTTGCTGAGGAAGGTGCTGTAGGATTTCGAAGCGGCTGACAGATCTTTGTTCGATTGGCTGATGAACTTATCCACATCGGCGTGGGTAATCACCCCATCGCTTTTGCCCAGGCCGCCACTGTCGAGGGCGTTCATCAGGCTCGGGCTGCCGGCCAGGTACTTGAGGCAGGCCTGGGCTTCGGGCGGCAGGTCGGCGGGCGGGTTGGAGAAGTCGATGGGGCGGTCGTGCAGGCCCCATTTGTCCCAGTTGTCGCTGAGCATTTTCGAGGCGGCGCGTGGGCGGTCGAGATCACGCTCTTCCTGGGTCGGCGTGCCGCTGGTGTTGCCGACGATCTTGTCCCAGTCCTTGGCGCTGGCGTACTTGGAGTTGTCGATCCAGTTGGTGTCCACGGCGCCGTCGACGCCAAAGATGCCGTTGGACTCCTTGACCACCGAGGCATACAGGTTTGGGCTGATGGCCTGGGACACGATGATTTTTTCGCCGGAGGCGGTTTCGTAGCGGATCAACCCGTGGCCGAGTTCTTCCGGCTTGCCCACCAGGCTCACGCTGCCGGCCTCATCGGCGCTTGCCAGGCGATAACCGTCTTTTTTGCTGTCGTTGATCAGACCCCAGGTCTCGCCATCGGACTTAACCTTTTCATACAGGTCGCTGTTGGTTTCCTTACTGACGACGACCTTGTCGCCTGACAGGGTTTCGTAACGAATCATCCCCGGGCCCACTTCATCGGCCGGGCCGATGCCTTTGTAGGTGTCCAGGCCCGGCGCGGTGTCGCCGGCCTGGGCGATGCGGTAGCCGTCGGCCTTGCTTTTGTTCAGCGCGTCCACGGCGTCGACCTTGCCGGCCATGCCGTCGAACAGATAGGGGGTCATCTGCTTGATAATGATGATGTCCTTGCCGTCGCGGGTTTTCAGCTCCAGGACGTTGTCGGAAATCTTGGTGATGCTGGCGATGTTGGCCAGCGGCACGCCGGTGTTGCTGATGTCGGCCAGGTTCGGGTCGTTGAGGCGCTTGATCGCCTCTTGGTCGCCGGTGGCTTTGACGTCAGCGATTTTCTTGTCCTTGGTGTTGTCGGTCACCGCCAGGACTTTGAAATTACCGGGGTGGGCGGCTTCCTTGAAGCCGGACACAGCGCGGGACATCGCGGCGTCGAAGGTGGCGGCGACTTTCTTCAGGGCGTCGTCATTGCCGGGCGTCGCACTGCTGCCGATCTTGTAAGTTGCCATCGCGGGGTACTCTGAAAGCGGGAGAGGCCTTCAGGTTGACGACGGCGTGCGGCAGTTTTGTTGCAAAACGGCGGCGGACGCCAAGTTCCACAACGTTTCACGGCTGTGGAAAAGTATCTGGTCAAAAAACGTACAGTTTCTTACAGGCCATACGGCTACTGGCTTTCAGGCCCTTACGCTCAAGTTATCCACAGGTGGTTCCACAGGGATTGTGGGTAACGCCCACAGTTCAATGACAACCTGATGACGTCCACACCCGTTGCGCACTGTGGTGCAGGATGCCGTGGCGGCGGGCGAGGGCGGGGCGGTCCTTGCTGTAGCCGCCGCCGATCACGCCCATGACCGGGATGTCGCGGCCCAGGCAGTGGCGCATCACGCTCTCATCACGGGCGGCGACGCCTTGGTCTGTCAGCTTGAGGTAGCCGAGGGCGTCGTCCTTGTGCACATCGACGCCGGCGTCGTACAGCACTAGGTCGGGTTGGTAGAGCGGCAACAGGTAGTTGAGCGCATCGTCCACCACCTTGAGGTAGTCGGCATCGCCCATGCCCATGGGCAACGGGATGTCCCAGTCGCTCTGGGCTTTGCGCGCGGGGAAGTTCTTTTCGCAGTGCAGCGACACGGTGATGGCGTCTGGCGTGTCGTGGAGGATACGCGCGGTGCCATCGCCCTGATGTACGTCGCAATCGAAGATCAGCACGCGATTGACCCGGCCGCTGGCCAGCAGGTAATGGCTGATCACCGCCAGGTCATTGAAGATGCAGAAACCCGCCGGGTAATCGTAGTGAGCGTGGTGGGTGCCGCCCGCCAGGTGGCAGGCCAGGCCGTGCTCCAGGGCTTGTTCCGCCGCGAGAATCGAGCCGCCCACCGCCCGAACGGTACGTCGGGCCAGGGCTTCGTTCCAGGGCAGGCCGAGGCGACGCTGGTCTTCGCGGGACAATTCGCCGCCCATGTAGCGCTCGATATACCCAGCGTCATGGGCCAGGGCCAGAAT
The DNA here is from genome assembly GCF_013387025.1 of Pseudomonas reactans. Lineage (NCBI taxonomy): Bacteria > Pseudomonadati > Pseudomonadota > Gammaproteobacteria > Pseudomonadales > Pseudomonadaceae > Pseudomonas > Pseudomonas reactans. Next base: position 160,784 of record NZ_JACAQP010000013.1, read on the forward strand.
CTCCGGTGGGCACAGTTGTGGGCGCAGCAGTTGGCTGTCCTCGGTCAGGCCGCTGTCCACCAGGTGGTCGCGCAACAGGCGGAACTTGTCCATGGGGAACCGGTGGTCCGCCGGGAACTCGGGGCTGTAGTCATCGTGGTAGATCAATGGCAAAGGCATGGGATTTTCTGACGGGAACCTGCGACGCATCTTACCCGCGTTGTACACTCACGCACATGGCAAGGGAGGGGACCCATGGAGCCGATACTGGAATTGGAAAGCGCACGCCTGGTGCTACGCCAATGGCGCGACAGCGACCTGGCGGAGTTCGCGCGCATGTGCGCCGACCCGCAGGTGATGCGTTATTTCCCGGCCAAGCTGAGCCACCTGGAAAGCGCCGCGTTGATCGGCCGCATTCGTGGGCACTTCGCCGAGTATGGCTTTGGCCTGTGGGCGTTGCAGCGCAAGGACACCGGGGAATTCATCGGCCTCACCGGGTTGCTGAATGTCAGCTTCGAGGCCGACTTTACCCCGGCGGTGGAAATCGGCTGGCGCCTGGCCCGCGAACACTGGGGCCTGGGCTATGCCAGCGAGGCCGCGTGGACCGCGTTGCGCTGTGGGTTTGATCGTTTGAATCTGGACGAAATCGTCGCCTTCACCACGCAAGCTAATCTGCCCTCACAAAAAGTCATGCAGGCCATCGGTATGCATTACGATCCCCAGGCAGATTTTGAACACCCCAAGGTCGCAGCCGATGACCCGCTGCGCCCTCATGTTTTGTACCGCATCACCCGCGCCCAATGGTTGGACACGCTGCACGGATAGGCAGCCCGGAATGCCCCGTAGATTTTAGGAGTTGCTCTATGAGCCAAGTATTGGAAGATCTGGTGGACTTGCTGACCCTGGAGCCGATCGAGGAAAACCTCTTTCGCGGCCGCAGCCAGGACCTGGGTTTTCGCCAACTGTTCGGCGGCCAGGTGCTCGGCCAGTCGCTGTCGGCTGCGAGCCAGACCGTAGAAGAAGCGCGGCATGTGCATTCCCTGCACGGTTACTTCCTGCGCCCTGGTGACGCTAAGTTGCCGGTGGTGTATTCGGTGGACCGTGTGCGCGATGGCGGCAGTTTCAGCACGCGCCGCGTGACCGCGATCCAGAAGGGCCACCCGATCTTCACCTGCACCACCTCGTTCCAGTACGACGAACAAGGCTTCGACCACCAGACCACCATGCCCGTGGTCGTGGGCCCGGAAAACCTGCCGTCGGAGCTGGAACTGACCCAGCAACGCGCACACCTGATCCCCGAGCACATGCGCGACAAGCTGCTGTGCCCCAAGCCCATCGAAGTGCGCCCGGTCACCGAAAAAGACCCGTTCAACCCGCAGCCGTCCGACCCGGTCAAGTACGTGTGGTTCCGTGCCGATGGCGCCCTGGCCGACTCGCCGGCGCTGCATAAATACCTGCTGGCCTACGCCTCGGACTTCGGCCTGCTGACCACCTCCTTGCTGCCCCATGGCAAGACGGTCTGGCAGAAAGACATGCAAGTCGCCAGCCTCGACCACGCGCTGTGGTTCCACGCCGACCTGCGTGCCGACGACTGGTTGCTGTACGCCATGGACAGCCCATGGGCCGGTAATTCCCGGGGTTTCTCCCGTGGCAGCGTGTACAACCGCGCCGGGCAACTGGTGGCCTCGGTGACCCAGGAAGGCCTGATCCGCCATCGCAAGGATTGGGCATGAGCCTGTCGGAGGTAAAACACTGGGTGTTCGACATGGACGGCACCCTCACGGTGGCCGTGCATGACTTCGCGGCTATTCGCGTGGCCCTGGAGATTCCGCCCGAGGACGACATCCTCACGCACCTGGCGGCGTTGCCGGCGGATGTCGCGGCGGCCAAGCATGCCTGGTTGCTGGAGCATGAGCGCGAGTTGGCGCTGGGTTCAGTTGCGGCAGAAGGCGCGGTTGAGCTGGTGCGCGAGTTGGCCGGGCGTGGTTACCGCCTGGGCATCCTGACCCGCAATGCGCGCGAGTTGGCGCACGTCACCCTGGAAGCGATCGGCTTGGCGGACTGCTTTGCCATCAAGGACGTGTTGGGGCGTGATGATGCGCAACCCAAGCCCGACCCGGATGGTTTGCTGAAGCTGGCGGCCGCTTGGGACGTGGCGCCGAGTGAGATGGTGATGGTCGGTGATTACCGCTTCGACTTGGACTGTGGCCGAGCGGCGGGGGCGCGCACGGTGTTGGTGAATTTGCCGGAGAATCCTTGGCCGGAGTTGGCCGATTGGCATGCCGAGGATTGCTTGGCCTTGCGCCGAATGATCTAGATCGGCCTCTGAAGATCAAATGTGGGAGCGGGCTTGCTCGCGAATGCGGTGTGCCAGTCAACATTTTCAGTGACTGACACACCGCATTCGCGAGCAAGCCCGCTCCCACAGTTTTATCCGGTTCCGTCAGTTATTGGACGAACAACACCCGCTGCCCTTCCGGCGACGTAAACATCCCATCCCCGTTATGCCCCACCCCCGGCACTTCCACCAGCTTATGACTCAACTGCGGATGCCGCTGCTTGAGGTAGTCAAAATAGTTGTGTCCGCGAATCAGGCGATACGCGCCCTGGGTTTCGGCCTCACAACCTTTGTCCAGCGCGTGATGGTTTGGGTCGATGTCCTGTTGGCCCAGCAGGTAGGTGATGTTGCGTGACACATACGCCTGTTCAAGCTGTTCGGCGCTCTGGCCTTTGGCGTAGGCCGGCAGGTTTTGCAGGCCGTATTTCCAGTCGTTGAAACCAGGACAACTGGCAATGTCGAATTTCACCGGGCGCTGCGGGGTGAAGTAGGCGTAGGAGGACGGGTTGGCCACCACGTAACGCAGGCGGATGCCTTCGGTTTGCAGTTTCGGATGGTCGTGGCTGGTGAGGGCAAACCGCTGTACCACCTGGCCACCCCCGGAATGCCCGGCCACCACGATTTCTTTCAACGCAGGGAACAGTTTGCGGTTGCCCAGGTGCTTGATGATCTGGTCGAGGGCGCCGTAGGAGCTGATTTGGCCTGGGCCGGTGGACGGCTCGCCGGCCATCCAGCCATTGTCGGTCCAGCGCAGTAGCTGATTGTCCAGATGCTCGTGCCGCGCATCCGACTCAATGAGAAACCTTGGCGCGATCACCAAGGTGTTGGCCGCTTGCCCGGCATTCTCGGCCGCTTTCTCGCCGCTTTCCAGATAGGTCTGCGCATCGCGCAGGCGCCCATGCACGATGATCAACGCACGGGTGACGTTGGGCAGTGGCTGGCGCCAATCCTGGCTCAACCCCAGGCTCAGATCCCCGGCCTTCAGGGGGAAGCGATCGAGATTGGCCTCGTTGACGTTATGCCCGGCAGCCAAGGCGGAACCGGTGACCAGCAAGCCCAGCAGTAATCCCCATCGTTTTTTCATTTAGAGACTCTTGGCGGAAAAGGTGTCGCATTGAGTGATCTGGCCCTGGGCGAAGCCGGTCTTGAACCAGCGCACCCGCTGTGCCGAGGTGCCGTGGGTAAACGAGTCCGGCACCACGCGCCCTTGACCCTGTTGCTGCAAGCGGTCATCGCCGATGGCGTTGGCCGCATTCAGTGCTTCTTCAATGTCGCCGGGTTCCAGCCAGTTCAGGCGCTTTTGCGCACGGTTGGCCCACACCCCGGCGAAGCAGTCGGCTTGCAGTTCCTGGCGGACCAGCAGGCCGCCGTCGCCTTGCATCTGCCGGCCTTGCTGGCGCGCCGCCTGGATCTTCGACGAGATACCCAGCAGCGTCTGCACGTGGTGCCCGACTTCGTGGGCGATTACGTAAGCCTGGGCAAAGTCACCGGCGGCCTGAAAGCGTTGCGACATTTCCCGGAAGAAATCCAGGTCCAGGTACACCTGCTGGTCAGCCGGGCAATAAAACGGGCCGCTGGCCGAAGTGGCCCCCCCGCAGGCGGAATTCACCCGGCCGCGGAACAGAATCAGTTTCGGGTTCTTGTACGCCAAGCCGTTTTCCTGGAATACCTGGGCCCAGGTGTCTTCGGTATCGCCCAGCACTGCGCGGACAAAATCCGCTTGTTCGTCGTTGGCCGGCGGCGCCTGGCGTGATTGGGTGCTCACCGACGGCGCCTGTTCCATCTGGCCGGTCAACTGGCCGAGGATCTGCAACGGGTCCTGGCCGGTCAGCCAACCGATGCCGACGATCAGCACAATGGCCGTCAGGCTCAGGCCCTTGCCGCCACCAAAGCGCATGCCGCCACCGCCGCCGCCACTGTCATCGCGGGCATCCACCACGTTGTCGCTGCGTCGGCCTTTTTTCCATAGCATGGGGCAATCCTCTCGGTGAACGGTCCTGCATTGATTGGGAAAGAGTATGGCCGTTAATCGCGGCAATAACCTTCGCCGGTATCGACAATCAGGCAATCCTTTTTATCCGCCAACCATTTCATTCCGGTGGCTTCACCGTTGCCGGCGCTCAGCTGCTGGGGGCCGTCCGGGCGGGTAAAGGCGATGCCATCTTCGTTGGCTTCACCTTTGAAGGTGCCGGCGTCGTCATCATCTAGGCCGTATTTCATGGTCAGCAGGTAGTGACCACGACCGATACTGTCGTCCTTGGCGATGGTCAGGTAGAGGCCTTCGACGCCGATCCATTTGCCGACCCATTTGTCGGTGGGCGGGGTTTGCGGCACCAGGGTGGCTTGTACGGAAGCCGGCGCGGGTTTGGGCGCTTCCTTGGTTTCCTGATTGCAGGCGGTGAGCAGGGCAAGGGCAGAAAGAGCAAAGAGGATTTTTTTCATAGCAGCAAGGCCTTGGTTGAAAAGTGTACAACTGGACGGTCAACGTGCAGCGTTGGACTCGAAACCGGTGATTTAGTGCGCTGTTCGCACGGTGTTTGGTTATGCTCTTGGAGCAGGCTCCGACCCGGCTGCTAGATTACCGGGTTGAGCTCGACCGCGCGCCACACACGAGAATCCGATGACCGTCAGTACCCCTTTATCCGGCGTCAACCATCCCTTCAAGGGCATTTTGCTGATTGTTTTGGCGACGTTTCTGTTTTCCAGTCACGACGCCTTGTCCAAATACCTGGCGGGGTTCTACCCGATCGTGATGGTGGTGTGGGCGCGTTACCTGGTGCACACCTTGTTGATGGCCGGGATTTTCCTGCCGCAGTCGGGCTTGCGCGTGCTGCGCAGCAAGCGACCCGGGATGCAGGTGGTGCGGGCGTTGTGCCTGTTGGGCACCAGTCTGTTTTTTACCGCGGCGCTGCATTACATCCCGCTGGCGGAAGCCACGGCGGTGAACTTCCTGGCGCCGATCCTGGTGACGGCGCTCTCGGTGCCGCTGCTCGGTGAACACGTGACCCGTGGCCAATGGCTGGCGGTGATCTGCGGGTTTGTCGGCGTGCTGATCATCATCCACCCCGGTGGCGAATTGTTCACCCCGGCAGTACTGCTGCCGCTGTGTTCGGCGCTGTTCTTCTGCTTCTACCAACTGCTCACGCGCATTCTCAGCCAATACGACACGCCCACCACCAGCAACTTCTTTGCCGGCCTGTGCAATACCTTGGTGATGAGTGCGATGGTGCCGTTCTTCTGGCAGATCCCGACCCTGTGGCACGGCGCATTGATGCTGGCCCTGGGCACTTGCGGAATGACGGCGCACTTGATGCTGACCCAGGCGTTCCGCTTCGCGGCGCCGGCCTTGCTGGCGCCGTTCGGCTATTGCCAGATCGTGTTCGCGGGGTTGTTGGGCTGGCTGGTGTTCAACCATACCCCCGATGTGACCACGGTGGTCGGCATCGGGGTGATCTGCATGAGCGGGTTGGCCGCTGCCTGGCAGCAGCGGCGTAGGTAGCGTTAGACGTCTACGGTAGGAATCTTGCGCGGCGCCATGAAGTACATCCACGTCAGCGCAATGAAGTACATCGCCGGGATCAGGGTGAACAACACGGTGTAGTTGTTGTTGGTCACCGTCAGGATATGGCCGACGATCTGGGTCATGAACATGCCACCGATGGCCGCGCACATGCCGCCGAAACCGAACACCGTGCTCATCATGTGCTTGGGCGTGTAGTCCATCACCAGGCTCCAGATGTTCGCGGTCCAGGCCTGGTGCGCGCCGATGGCCAGGGAGATGGCAAACACCGCGACCCACAGTTGGCTGGAGCCGGCCGCCATGATCACGCCGACGATGCAGCAGGCAAACAGCAGCATCGACAGCAACCGCGCCTTGATCGAGTTCATGCCACGACCGATCAGGAACGACGACAGAATCCCCCCACCCACGCTGCCGAAATCTGCCGTCAGGTAGATGATGATCAGCGGAATGCCCATCTGAGTCACGTTGATGCCCAGGTTGTATTGCTGGTTCAGGAACGGCGGCAGCCAATACAGGTAGAACCAGAATACCGGCGCGGTGAGCGCATAGGCGATGGCGAAGGCCCAGGTGCCGCGCATGCGCAGGATCCGGCTGAACGGTACGCCCGGTTGTTCCGGTTCGACTTGCTGTTGCACGTAGTCCAATTCGGATTGTTTAACCGTCGGATGGTCTTCCGGGTTGTAGTACTTCAAGCCCCAGAACACCAGCCAGATCGCGCCAAGCGAGGCCATGCACAGGAACGCCGCCTGCCAGCCCCACACGTGGAGGATCAATGGCAGCAGCATCGGCGTCATCATCGCGCCGACGTTAGTGCCGGCGTTGAAGATGCCCGTGGCCACGGCGCGCTCGCCAGCCGGGAACCACAGACGCGTGGTTTTCACGCACGCCGGGTAGTTGGCGGCTTCGGTCAGCCCGAGGATAAAGCGACACACCATAAAGCCGACCGCCGAGGTCGCAAGGCCATGGGCGCCGGTCGCCAGGCTCCACAACAGCACCGCGCAGAAGAACACACGTTTCACGCCCACCCGGTCGATCAAACGACCCTGCAGCACAAAACCGATGGCGTAGCCGACCTGGAACCAGAAGTTGATGTTGGCGTAGTCCATCGCCGTCCAGCTCATCTCTTTGGCGAGGATGGGCTGCATGACGCCCAGCGCGGCGCGGTCGATGTAGTTGAGGGTGGTGGCGAAAAACACCAGGGCCAACATGCCCCAGCGCGTTTTGCCCACGGCGAGGGCGCCGCGGATCTTGTCGCCGATGCCGGCGTGCGGGGTGCCGTGGCGCGCGGCCAGGGCGGAGTTTTGCAGAGGCATGAGGTCGTACCCGTTTTTTGAAATTTTTATGGTGTGTTCTGGGTCTGTTACGTCATCGATGGTGCGCAGTGGCTAAAAAATCGTCAATTCGCCAAAGGGGCATAGTGTTCGATAATCGCACCAAAAACTAACTGGTTCGTACATTTTAATTGCTGCGGGTAGGCTAGGGGCGAATAATTTGCCACAAACAACAATTGCCGGGAGTCGCCCATGCAACGTTCCATCGCCACTGTTTCCTTGAGCGGAACCCTGCCGGAAAAGCTCGAAGCCATTGCCGCCGCCGGGTTTGATGGCGTCGAGGTCTTTGAGAACGACTTGTTGTATTACGACGGCAGCCCCCGCGAAGTTAGGCAAATGTGCGCCGACCTCGGCATTGCCATCACCTTGTTCCAGCCGTTTCGCGACTTTGAAGGCTGCCGCCGCGACCGCCTGGCGCGCAACCTGGAACGTGCCGAGCGCAAATTCGATTTGATGCAGGAACTGGGCACCGACCTGGTGCTGGTGTGCAGCAATGCCTCGGCCGACAGCGTGGGTGATGAGCGCATTTTGCTGGATGACCTGAGCCTGCTCGCCGAACACGCCGGCCGCCGTGGCCTGCGTATTGGCTACGAAGCGTTGGCCTGGGGCAAGCACGTGAACACCTGGCAGCAGGTGTGGAACCTGGTGCGTCAGGTCGATCACCCCAGCCTCGGTGTATTGCTCGACAGCTTTCACACCCTGTCGCTCAAAGGCGACCCGAGTGCGATTGCCGAGATTCCCGGCGACAAGATTTTCTTCGTGCAAATGGCCGACGCGCCGATCCTGGCCATGGACGTGCTGGAGTGGAGCCGGCATTTCCGCTGCTTCCCCGGCCAAGGCGAATTCGACCTGGCGGGGTTCCTCGCGCCGATCATCAAGAGTGGCTACACCGGGCCGCTGTCCCTGGAGATTTTCAACGACGGCTTCCGCGCCGCGCCGACTCGCGCGAACGCGGCGGATGGCCTGCGCTCCCTGCTGTACCTGGAAGAGAAAACCCGCGAGCGCCTGAAGCAAGAAGCGCCAGCGCAGCCTGTTGAGATTCTGTTCGATACCCCGGCCGCCAGCGAGTACGACGGCATCGAGTTCCTGGAGTTTGCCGTGGATGAAAGCCTCGGCGCCAAGCTGACTCACTGGCTGGAACGCCTGGGTTTCGTCAAGGCCGGGCAGCACCGCTCCAAGAGCGTGAGCCTGTTGCGCCAGGGTGATATCAACCTGATCCTCAACTGTGAACCCTATTCCTTCGCCCACAACTTCTTCGAGGCTCATGGACCGTCGTTGTGCGCCACGGCGATTCGGGTCAAAGACAGCGCCAAAGCCCTGCAGCGGGCGGTGGCGTACAAAGGCCAGCCGTATCGCGGCCTGGTTGGGCCCAATGAGCTGGAGTTGGCGGCGGTACGTGCGCCGGATGGCAGCCTGATTTACCTGGTGGACCAGAGTGAAGGCGGCCTCTACGACACCGACTTCAACCTGCAACCTGCCGCGTCATCCAGCGGCGGCTTGCTGCGCATCGACCACATGGCCATGGCCTTGCCGGCCGACAGCCTCGACAGTTGGGTGCTGTTCTACAAGAGCCTGCTGGATTTCGAAGCCGACGACGAAGTGGTGCTGCCGGACCCTTACGGTCTGGTAAAAAGCCGCGCGCTGCGCAGCCGTTGCAGTTCGATCCGCCTGCCGCTGAACATCTCCGAGAACCGCAACACGGCGATTTCCCACGCACTGTCGAGCTATCGCGGCTCGGGCGTGCATCACATTGCCTTCGACTGCGCGGATATTTTCGCCGAGGTGCGCCGCGCCAAAGAGGCGGGTGTGCCGCTGCTGGATATCCCGCTCAACTACTACGACGACCTGGCAGCGCGGTTCGATTTCGACGATGAGTTCCTCAGTGAGTTGGCGTACTACAACGTGCTGTACGACCGCGACGCCCAGGGCGGTGAGTTGTTTCATGTGTACACCGAGCCGTTCGAAGGGCGGTTTTTCTTCGAGATCATCCAGCGCAAGAATGGCTATGCCGGCTACGGCGCGGCCAATGTAGCGGTGCGTCTGGCGGCGATGGCAAAATCGCGCAGCGGTGCGGTGCGTCAGGCGCGTTTATAACGGTGGGTCAGGTGCTTTCTTTCAGGCCGCATCGCGGCCCATAATCACGGCCTGCATAACACTGGCCGTGAGCGCACCATGACCACCGAGGCACCTCGCAAGAGTCGTAAGAACAATCCGGAAAAGACCCGCGAAAACATACTCCAGGAAGCCATCGTCGAGTTTGTCCAGCAAGGCCTTTCCGGCGCTCGCGTGGACGCGATCGCCGAGCGTATCCACACGTCCAAGCGCATGATCTATTACTACTTCGGCAGCAAGGAGCAGTTGTACGTCGAGGTGCTGGAGAAACTCTACGGCGACATCCGCAACACCGAAACCCGCATGAACCTCACCGCGCTGGAGCCGCGCGAGGCGATCCGGCGGCTGGTGGAATTCACCTTTGATCACCATGATCAGAACGTGGACTTCGTGCGCATCGTCAGCATCGAAAATATCCACAATGCCGAGTACGTGAAGCGCACCGAAACCATCAAGGCGATGAACAGCAAGATCCTTGAAGGGCTGGGCGAAACCTTGCGCCGTGGTGCCGAGCTGGGCTTGTTCCGCGAAGGGCTGGAGCCGTTGGACGTGCACCTGCTGATCAACTCGTTCAGCTTTTACCGGGTGTCAAACCGCCATACCTTCAGTGAGATTTTTCAGATCGACCTGTCGGATGAGGCGGTTAAACAGCGGCATCGGGACATGATTTGTGATTCGGTGATGCGTTACCTGCAGGCCTGAAGTCTCAGGTTGGAATGCATTCAAAATGTGGGAGGGGGCTTGCCCCCGATGACAGTGGGTCAGCTACAGATAAGCTGGCTGATCCACCGCTATCGGGGGCAAGCCCCCTCCCACATTTGGATTTTCATTCCAACCCAGTTAGGTATTCATGCTTTGGAAATGCGCCAGCATGCGCTGCGCATCCGGCACTTCCCCACTGAACAGCTCAAACGCCTTCACCGCCTGAAACACCGCCATGTTGCCGCCATCCAAGGTGCGGCAACCCAAGGCGCGGGCGTCGCGCAGCAGTTCGGTTTCCAGCGGGAAATACACGATCTCCGCCACCCACAATTCCGCGCGTAGCCAGGTGGCAGGAACCGGTGTGCCCGGCAGCTTGGCCATGCCCATCGGCGTGGTGTTGACCAAACCATCGGCCTCGGCCAGGGCATTTTCCAGTTGATTGCCAACTTGGGCCCGACCGGCGCCGAAACGCTGCGCAAGGTTATCCACAAGGTCGCGGGCGCGGCTGATGTCCACGTCAAAAATACTCAAGTGCTCCACACCTTCCGCCAGCAGCGCATGCGCCACCGCCGCGCCCGCGCCACCGGCGCCCATCTGCACCACGCGTTGGCGTGGCACATCCTTCAGGTTGCGCCGAAAGCCTTCGGCGAACCCCAGGCAATCGGTGTTGTGGCCGATGCGCTTGCCGTCCTTGAACACCACGGTGTTGACCGCGCCAATGCCGCGAGCCTCGTCGGACAATTCATCGAGCAACGGCAGGATTGCCTGTTTGCACGGGTAGGTAATGTTCAGCCCGGTGAAGTGCATCAACTCGGCGGCGTCCAGCAAGTCGGGCAGGGCGTTGGTGTCCAGGTGCAGTGGCTCAAGGTCGATCAGGCGATACAGGTAGCGCAGGCCTTGGGCGTCGCCTTCTTGCTCATGCAGGGCGGGCGTGCGGGAGGCCTGGATGCCGGTGCCGATCAGGCCGGCGAGAATGCGCGGTTTCATCGGGCCGACCCTTTGAGCAACTGGCTGAAATGTTCCAGGGCCAGGTGATAGCCGTGGCTGCCGAAGCCCGCGAGGACGGCCTTGGCAATGGGCGACACAAACGAGTGGTGCCGGAACGCTTCACGGGCATGCACGTTGGAGAGGTGCACTTCGATCACCGGCACTTCACTGGCCACCAGCGCGTCACGAATCGCCACCGAGGTGTGGGTCCAGGCCGCCGGGTTGATCACGATACCGGCGCAACGCGCACGGGCGCCGTGGATCCAGTCGAGCAGTTCGCCTTCGTGGTTGGTCTGGCGGAATTCGATTCTCAGCCCCAGCTGTTCGGCGCTGCGACCACACAGGGCGGCGATATCGGCCAGGGTTTCATGGCCGTAGGTGGCGGGCTCGCGGGTGCCGAGCAGGTTGAGGTTGGGGCCGTTGAGCACCAGCACGATAGGCGACATGGGATGTATCTCCACAGTTCTTGTTAGTTGTGCAGATAAAATGTACTGGTTAGTTAATTTGGTCAATTGATGGCGGCAGATATGTTCGATTACCGAACTGTTAATCAGACCTTTCATACAAGCGGATCAGATTAGATATCAATTGAAAATCATTCTCGACAACGCTTAATATGCCCGCCTGTTTCCTTTACATTCCAGGGAGTCGGTTTGTCGGACGTGGATCTCAAGGGCCTGTTTCTCAAGCATGCCGATACCCTGCGCGGGTATCTGGCGCGCAAGGTACGGGACCCGCAGTTGGCCGCAGACCTGGTGCAGGAGAGTTTCCTGCGCCTGGCCGAAAAGCCGGCCGGCGAGCGCATCGACAACTCCCAGGGCTATCTCTATCGAACGGCGAGCAATCTGCTGATCGACCATATTCGCCAGGAAGCGCGGCGCAAGACAGACTCCGTGCCCCATGAGGCGCTGGCCGAGATTGAAGATGAAGTGGCCGGGTTGGAGGCTCAGGCAATGGCGCAGCAACAGCGACAGGCATTGAAGCAGGCACTGGCGGAATTGCCGGAACGCACCCAGCAGATTTTCCGTCTCAACCGCATCGAAGGCATGACCCACGCCCAGGTCGCCCGGCACCTGGACATCTCCGACAGCTCCGTACAAAAGCACCTGGCCAAGGCGTTGGCCTACGTGATGCAGCGCCTGCAGGACGGCGAAGTGGCGCCATCCGACGAATGAGTTACCGAAATGCGCCACCTCAGACGTCACAGCGTTACATAACGAAAAATTCGAGATTCACACGTGAATAGCCAGGGTCCGCAACAGCACAGCATTACCGAGGCGGCCGCCGAGTGGGCGGTGCGCTTGCACGCCGGTGCCCTGACCGAACAGGAGCAGGCCGAGCTGCAGCATTGGATCGCCTGCGACAGCCGCCATGAAGCGGCCTTGCGTTTTGCCGAACAGACCTGGGCGGCGTTGGGCGATGTGTACAAGGACGAGCCCGTGCACCGCCAGCGTCCGTCAGCGGCAACGATGCCTGTGCGCCGCTCCAGGCGGCGAAGCCCATGGCAACGCGCGGCCGCCGTCGCATTGGTCGTGATCGTGGCCGGTGTTGGCTGGGTGCGCGGGCCGGACGTGTTGCTGCGCGTGCAAGCCGATTACATCACCGCGAAAGGCGAGGTGCGCACCGTGCACCTGGCCGACGGCAGCAAGGTCGAGCTGGATTCCGCCAGTGCCATCCGCCTGGACTACGACGGTGTGCAACGGCGCATCAGCCTGCTCCAAGGCTCGGCAATTTTTGACGTGGCGCCGATGGTCGGTGAGGAAACCCGGCCGTTTGTGGTGCAAAGCGCCGGCGGCCAGACCCGCGCGCTGGGCACGCGGTTTGTGGTAGAGCGTGAAGACGACAGTCAGGCGTGGGTTGGCGTGCTGGAACACAGTGTCGAGGTGTCCCTGAACGCGACGCCGAAAAAGGGCCCGTCCGACAGGGTGGTCCAGGAAGGCCTGGCCGTACGCTACAGCCCTCAGCAAGGCATCGTGCCCTTGGACCAACTCGATGTTGCGCGCGCCACCAGCTGGCGGCGCGGTGTGTTGATCTTTGATCGCCAGCCGTTGGCCACTGTCATCGAACAGCTCAACCGCTACCGTCCCGGGCGCGTGGTGTTGACCGACTCGGCCCTCGGCGAGCGTGAAGTCAGCGGCGTGTTCCGCCTCGATATGCTCGACGCCGCCCTTGCCACACTTACCCAGGAACTCCAGGTGCAACGCCTGGACCTGGCTGGCCTCAGCCTGATCTATTGATGACCCGGTGGGGGCTTGCTCCCACCGCCTGAAATCCCCCTGCCTGAAAAACTTTCAAAAAATCTTACTGACTTCCTGCGCGTCGCACGTCTTGCTAGGTGAGAAGCATTCGCATAAACAAAAAACGCTTAGCGCAGGGAACAACAGAAATGTCAGCACTCAACAAGGGGCGTATCACCGTTAGCCGGTTAGCCCTGGCCATCCACTTGGGCCTGTTCGCCATCGCGGCTCCGGTGTACGCCGCGCAACCTCAGGTGAAGGCTGCACAGCCCGCCGTGCTGACGATTGATATTCCTGCGCAGTCCCTGGGTAGCGCCGTGCTGGCGTTCGCCGACCAGGCCGGCCTGCAAGTGCTGTTCGACAGCCAGCGTCTGGAAGGCTTGCAGAGTACGGCGGTGAAAGGGCGGTACAGCGTGCAGGAAGGCTTGGCGCGTTTGTTGGGCAATGCACCGGTGGAGTACCGCTTCAACGGCGAGCGCCAAGTCACCCTGACCCGTGTTGAGCAGAGCGGCGCCGCCTTGGCGCTGGCGACCACGACAATCACCGGCCTGCACCCCAACGATTGGGTGTATTCATCGCCCCGCTCGGTGAGTGTGGTCGGGCGCGAGCAGTTGGACCGAAATCCGCCCCGGCACGCTGCTGAAATGCTGGAGGAGGCACCGGGCGTCTACTCGGCGGTCAGCCAGCAAGACCCTGGCTTGTCGGTGAATATTCGCGGCATCCAGGACTACGGCCGGGTCAACATGTCGGTGGACGGCATGCGTCAGAACTATCAGCAAAGCGGCCACCAGCAACGCAATGGCACGCTGTATGTCGACCCGGAGTTGCTGTCTGAAGTGGTGATCGAGAAGGGCGCCACTTCAACGATGGGTGGGGCGGGCGTGATCGGCGGGGTCGCCAACTTTCGCACCGTGGAAGCGGCGGACCTGCTCAAGGGCGGCAAGGAAATCGGCGGGCGTATCCGCTTGACCACGGGGCTGGGCGGGCGCAGCAACGGCACGCACTTTATCGGCAGCTCGGCGTTTGCGGTGGGCACCGACGTGTGGGACATGTTGGTGGCGGCCAGTGAGCGTCACCTCGGTGACTATAAGCCCGGCACCCAGGGCAGCATTGGCGAGCTGCGCACCGGCAGTTCCTTTCTGGCGGCCAGTGAAGACCGAATCAAGCATTCCACTGTGGAATACACTGGTTCGGTGATGCGCTCGCGACTGCTCAAGCTGGGTCTCAACTTGCCGGTGGATCAGCGTTTGCAACTGAGCTACCTGACCACCGAAGTCGGCTACGACGACGTCAACATGATGACCGCCGAAAAAGCCCAGCTCTGGGAGAAGCTCGGCAGCAGTGACGTCACGGCGCAGAACTTCGCGCTGGACTACAGCTACACGCCGGACAACCCGCTGATCGATTTCAAGGCCAAGCTGTATTACGTCGATACCCGCAACGATCAGTCCACGCTGACCCGTGGCAGTAGCAAGGGCTACGACGTTACCTACCAGACCAACACCTATGGTTTCCAGGCACAGAACATCTCGACCTTTGCCTTGAGCGAACTGTCCGTGATCAAGGCCAACTATGGCCTGGAGTTTTTCTACGACAAGGTCCGCCCGGACTCCAACCAGATGGTGGCCGCCGACTCGGCCGTGACGGCCTCGGCGGCGGAAAGCATCACGCCCAGGGGCGACCGGGCAATGGGCAGCCTGTTCACTCGCCTGGACTTCGACTACGACAACTGGCTGAACCTCAACGCCGGGTTGCGCTACGACCGCTATCGGCTGCGCGGCGAAACCGGTTTGAACACGCGTACGTTCATCATCGGCACCACGCGGCAAGTGGGGTTGCCCATGACCTATGACGTGGATCGGGAAGAGGGGCATTTCTCGCCCACCTTTGGCCTGTCGATCAAGCCAGGCGTGGATTGGCTGCAACTGTTCGCCACGTACGGCAAGGGCTGGCGCCCGCCGGCAGTCACCGAAACGTTGGTGAGTGGCCGGCCACATGGCGGGGGCTCGGAGTCGATTTTCCCCAACCCCTACTTGAAGCCTGAGACGTCCACGTCGTGGGAGGTTGGCTTCAATGTGTTGAAGGAAGACCTGCTGTTCTCCGAAGATCGCGTGGGCGTGAAAGTGTCCTATTTCAACACCCGTGTGGACGACTTTTCCTATATGGCCCTGGGGGTACAGCCGCCGGGTTATGGCATCGCCAATATCGGCAATGCGGCGTATGTGAACAACCTGGAGACCACGCGTTTTCGCGGCCTTGAATACCAGTTGGATTACGACGCCGGGTTCGCCTACGGCCAGTTCAACTACACGCGCATGCTCGGCAGCAATAAGTTCTGCAGCAAGACTGCATGGTTGGGCGGTGTGACCAAGATCCAGAAAGGGCCGGGTAGCCGGGCGCCGGTAGACGCGATGGTGCCGGATGACGTGGCCAATGCGGGGCAGAGTTGCAGCGCGATCCTGGGCTCCTCCGAGCACATGCCGATGGATCGCGGCACCGCGACGCTGGGCGCGCGCTTCCTTGAGCGCAAGTTGGATGTGGGTGTTCGCGCCCGCTATAGCGGCGGTTACTACGTCAAAAGCGGCGTCGGCGTGACCACTTCGCAAACCGGCGTGTACCCGGCCGACTGGAAGCCCTACACCGTCTATGACCTCTACAGCAGCTACCGCGCCACCGACCAGTTGACCTTGCGCCTGGCCATGGAAAACGTCACCGACCGCGCCTACCTGGTGCCGCTGGGCGACGTGTTGGCCTTCACCCTGGGGCGTGGGCGCACGTTGCAGGGCACCGTTGAATATCAGTTCTGACCGATTTTGCCCAGTGACGGGCAAAACCACAGCAGGCAGTGGCTTGCTGTGGGGATACCACCCCATGACTTGGAGTTTTGCATGAGCATTTCTATTTCATACAGCACGGCCTACGCCACTAACACCGTTGCCCAGTACCTGAGCGACTGGTCGGCTTACTTTGGTGACCTGAACCACCGTGAGGGTTCGGTCAAAGAAGGTTCGAACACTGGTGGTTTCAATCCTGGCCCGTTCGATGGCACCCAATACGGTGTGTCGAGCACTGTCAGCAACGCGGCAGTGGTTGCTAACGGTGACCTGCATTACACCTTGTTCAATCCGCCGTCGCACACCTTGTGGGGTTCGATCGACTCCCTGGACCTGGGCACCATCCTGACGGGCGGTGCGGCCGGCGGTACCTACAGCCTCGCCGAGCAGGAAGTCAGCTTCGCCAACCTGGGCCTGTCGAGCCTGCAATCCGAAGGCCGTGACGGTCAGGTGCACAAAATCGTGTACGGCCTGATGAGCGGCGACAGCTCGGCACTGGCTTCGGCGATCGACTCCCTGCTCAAGGACATCGACCCAAGCCTGTCGATCAACTCGACGTTCGACCAGTTGGCGGCTGTCGGTGTGGCCCATGTGGACTCGGCTGCGGTCGCAGCGTCCGATGTGGCGCTGGTGGGCGTGCAAGATGTGCCTCAGGACTTCGCCCTGGCCGCTTAAGCAAAAAAGCGAATGGCAGATCGCTCTCCCATTCGCCGTTTTACACACCGCTGTCGCCAAGCCTTCTAACTCTTCAGCGACGGCGGTGCCGAATTCTGCGCAGCGTCGCTTTGCCTGTCAACGCGGCGGCGCTGCCCGCTCAACCCCATGAGAATCCCCAGATGCGCCACGCCGGCAACGAAACCCTGGCCGCCCTCACGGCCTATAAAAGTGGCTTCTTCAACATCGGCCTGTTCTCGGCGGTGATCAACCTGCTGATGCTCGCCCCGGCGCTGTACATGTTGCAGGTGTACGATCGGGTGCTGGCCTCGGGCAATGAGATGACCCTGCTCATGCTCACGCTGATGATCCTCGGCCTGTTCGGCCTGATGGGGGCGTTGGAATGGGTGCGCAGCCAGGTGGTGATCCGCCTCGGCACGCAGATGGACATGCGCTTGAACCAGCGGGTGTACGACGCCGCGTTCGAAGCGCAACTCAAGGGCGGCACCCAGGCGGCGGGCCAGGCGTTGCATGACCTGACCACGCTGCGCCAGTTCGCCACCGGCCAGGCGTTGTTCGCGTTCTTCGATGCGCCTTGGTTTCCGGTGTACTTGTTGGTGATATTCCTGTTTCACCCCTGGCTCGGGGTGTTGGCGCTGGTCGGCGCGCTATTGTTGATCGTGCTGGCGTGGGTCAACCATCACGTCAGCCAGGCGCCGATGGCCTTGGCCAGCCAACTGTCCATCAGCGCCAGCCAGCAGGCCACGGCCAACCTGCGTAATGCCGACACCATCGAAGCCATGGGCATGCTCGCCACGTTGCGTGCGCGTTGGTTCGGCCAGCATCAGGCGTTTTTGGCGCAGCAGAACCTGGCGAGTGAAAAGACCGCCACCGTTACCGCGTGGTCCAAGGGCGTGCGCCTGGCGTTGCAATCCCTGGTGTTGGGCCTGGGCGCCTTGCTGGCAGTGCAGGGCGAAATCACGCCGGGGATGATGATTGCCGGTTCGATCTTGATGGGCCGCGTGCTGAGCCCCATCGACCAGTTGATCGGCGTGTGGAAGCAGTGGGGCTCGGCGCGCCTGGCCTTCGATCGGTTGTCGCAGATGCTGGCGGCGAATCCCGCGCGCCCGCAGCGCATGGCGCTGCCGGTGCCCAAAGGCCAACTGAGCGTCGAACAGATCAGCGCCTGTGCCCCCGGCAGCCGTCGGCCCGCGTTGGCCAATCTGGGCTTTAACCTGGCAGCAGGAGAAGTCTTGGGCGTGATCGGGCCATCGGGCTGCGGCAAATCCACCCTGGCGCGGATTCTGGTGGGTGCTTGGGCGCCCCTGGCCGGCAAGGTGCGACTGGACGGCGCTGATCTGGCCTTGTGGGACAAGCAGCAGTTGGGCCCGCACATCGGCTACCTGCCGCAAGACATCCAGCTGTTCGCCGGGAGCATCGCGGAAAACGTTGCGCGGTTTGCTGAGGTCGATGCGGATAAAGTCCTCGCGGCTGCACAAATGGCCGGCGTGCATGAGCTGATCCTGCAACTGCCCCAAGGCTACGACACGCAATTGGGGGAGGGCGGCGCCGGGCTTTCCGGCGGCCAGAAGCAGCGCGTTGCGCTGGCCCGCGCGCTGTACGGTCTGCCTGCGCTGATCGTGCTGGATGAGCCCAACGCCAACCTGGATGAAGTGGGCGAGCAGGCCTTGCTCCAGGCGATCGTCCAGCTCAAGCAACAGCGCCGCACCGTGATCCTGATCACCCACAAACCCAACGTACTGACACTGACCGACCAGTTGCTGATCCTCAAGGAAGGCCAGTTGCAGGCCTTCGGGCCGACGGCGCGTGTGTTGGAGGCACGGCAGAAACCGGCAGCGCCCAAACCGGTATCGACCATGAGCATGAGTTACCGCCTCGGTGAAGGAAAACAGGCATGAACCCGAGCAAACCTGTATTGATCAGCGATGCGCCCAATAATGTGCTGGCGCTGGATGACAAAAAGTACTCGCGCCTGGGCTGGCTGTTGGTACTCGGCGGTTTTGCCGGCTTCCTCGGCTGGGCCGCGCTGGCACCGTTGGACAAGGGCGTGGCAGTGCCGGGCAAGGTCATGGTGTCGGGCCATCGCAAGACCGTGCAGCACCCGGCCGGTGGCATCGTCGAGCGTATCGACGTGCGCGACGGTGACGTGGTGAGCGCCGGTCAAGTGTTGTTGCGCTTGAAGGAAACCCCGTTGCGCGGGCAGATGCAGTCCCTGCGCAGCCAGTACCTGGCGTCCCTGGCCAGCGAGGCGCGCTTGAGTGCCGAAAGTGAAGGGTTGGCGGCGATCACCTTCGGCCCCGAATTGCTCAACGATCCGGAGGCGGTGGGCACCTTGAGCCTGCAACGGCAGTTGTTCAATAGCCGCGCCCAGGCCTTGGCCACCGAGCAACAAGGCCTGCGTGAAACCATCGCCGGGGCCGAGGCGCAACTGCGCGGTACGCGGGATTCGCAAGCGAGCAAAGTCCAGCAGCGCGCAGCGCTGAATGAGCAGTTGAAGGGCCTACGCGAATTGGCGCGCGATGGTTATATCCCACGCAACCGCCTGCTCGACAGCGAGCGACTGTATTCACAGATCGACGGCGCCATCGCCGAGGACTACGGTCGCATCGGCCAACTGCAACGCCAGGTGATGGAACTGCGCCTGCGCATCCGCCAGCTCGGCGAAGACTTCCAGAAAGACCTGCGCGGCCAGTTGGCCGAGACCCGCACCCGCAGCGACGACCTGCGCAATCGCCTGGCTTCGGCCGAGTTCGAATTGGCCAACAGCCTGTTGCGTGCGCCCGCAAGCGGCGTGGTGGTGGGGTTGGACGTGTACACCGAAGGCGGCGTGATCAAGCCCGGCCAGCCGTTGATGGACATCGTGCCCCAGGGCGAGCCCTTGCTGGTGGAGGCGCGGGTGCCGGTGCAGATGGTCGACAAGGTGCACCCCGGCCTGCCGGTGGAATTGATGTTTTCGGCCTTCAACCAATCCACCACTCCACGGGTGGCCGGCGAGGTGACGTTGGTCTCGGCGGACCGCCAGGTCGATGAGCGCACCGATGAGCCCTATTACACGCTGCGCGCCCAGGTCAGCGCGGCCGGTATGCAGCAACTGGACGGCGTGCAGATCCGTCCGGGCATGCCGGTGGAAACCTTCGTCAAGACCGGCGAGCGCTCGATGCTCAACTACCTGTTCAAACCCCTGATGGATCGCACCCATATGGCCCTGGTGGAAGAATGAAGGCGCTGTTGTTGACCTTGTGTTTCGGTTGTTCCTCGGCGGCGCACGCCCTGGGTTTGCTGGATGCCTACGACTTGGCTCTACGTAATGATCCGACGTTTCAGGCCGCCATTCAGGAGCGTGACGGCGGTGAAGAAAATCGTGCGATCGGTCGTGCGGCGTTGTTGCCCAATTTATCGTGGAGCTATAACAACTCGCGCAACGAGTCCGAAGTGACGGCGGGGGATGTCAAAAGCGACCGTGATTACCGCAGTTACGCGTCGACCCTGACCTTGCAGCAACCGCTTCTGGATTACGAAGCCTATGCGCGTTTTCGCCAGGGCACCGCTCAGGCATTGATGGCGGATGAGCGCTTTCGCGGTAAGAGCCAGGAATTGGCGGTGCGGGTACTCAACGCTTACAGCCAGGCGTTATTGGCCCAGGAACGCATTGAGCTGAGCCGCGCACAGAAACGCGCGTATGCCGAGCGCCTGCAACTCAATGATCGCCTGTTGAAAGGCGGTGAAGGTACACGCACCGATGTGCTGGAAACCCAGGCGCGTTTGAGCCTGGCCCAGGCTGAAGAGATCGAATCCCAAGACGTCCAGGACAGTGCCTTGCGCGAGCTGGAAGCCATCGTCGGCCAACCGTTACAGATCGAAGAGCTGGCACCGCTGGCGCGCCAATTCGAGATTGCGCCCCTGGAACCCAATCGTTTCGAGACGTGGCGTGAACTGGCCATGGCCAACAACCCGGAGCTCAAATCCCAGCACCATGCCCTGGACGTGGCCTCCTATGAAGTGGAACGCAAACGCGCAGGCCATCTGCCCAAGGTCAGCTTGTACGCCACCAGCCGCCAGACCAACTCCGACTCGGAAAGCAGCTACAACCAGAAGTACGACACCAACACCGTCGGCATTCAGGTCAGCCTGCCACTGTTTGCCGGCGGGGGTGTGTCGGCGTCCACCCGCCAGGCGGCCAACCAGTTGTCCCAGGCCCAATACGAGCTGGACGCGCAAACCTCGGCCACCCTGGTGGAGTTGCGCAAGCAGTTCAACCTCAACACCAGCGGTGCGGCCAAAGTGCGCGCCTATGAGATGGCCGTCAGCTCCGCCACGGCCTTGGTTGCCGCGACGAAAAAGAGTGTGGCCGGTGGCGAGCGGGTCAACCTCGATGTGCTCGACGCCGAACAACAACTCTTCACCGCCCGCCGTGATTTGGCGAATGCGCGACATGCCTATCTGCTGGCGAGGATTCAGCTGAAGTATTACGCGGGGTTGCTGAGCGAGCAGGACTTGCGGGCCTTGGCGGGGTATTTCCAGCCCTCGGCATGAGTGGTTACAACCCGGCATTCGCCGGGTTTTTTGTGCTTACTAATCTGTGAATGAGCTTCGGGAAATGGAGCCGGTTGTCGGGTGGCAAGGGAAAATTGTTACTTGGCGGAAAATAACCTAACGGATGGGTTACGATGCGAGTAGGCACTTACAAAGGCTATGTGATTTCGGTGTTTATCAGGGATGAGCATTGCCCGCCCCATGTGCATGTGCGGGGGCACGAATGGGATGCGCGCTTTCGTTTCAGTTTTCTGGATGGGGATGTGGAGTTGTGGGACGTAGAGCCTGAGCGGCGGCAGCCACCCATGGCGGTTTTGAAAGAGATACGCGGGGCGATCATGCAGCGGCACTACCTGGCGCGGGCACGCAGGATCTGGTGGGACTACCTGCAAACGGTCTGCCTTGAGAATCATTCTTGGGATTGGGAGGCCCGCGAGGTGTTGCCCGGGCTGATCATTCGGCCGGGTGTTTATGTGATCGCGCGCGCCCGGCACGATGTCGTGGGGCAGAAAACAATTTTGAACCTGGTCAGGGCGCCGGGTTTTTTGGAGATTGAGCTATGAAGCAAATCGTAAAAGCCAAAGCGGTACCCTATAAACCACTCACTGAGGCCGACGTCGAAAAGGCGATAGCCCGAGGGCGCAAGACACGGCACCTTTATGCCCGCGCCAGTTCTGTGCGTTATGAAGACAACTGCATTTCCATCGGCTTCAGCGACGGCAGTCGCGTTGTACTGCCGGTGGCTGGCCTGCCCGAGTTCGCGGGGTTTTCCCTGGAGGACTTTGCGCAACTGGAAGTCGGCTTTGGCGGCAAGGCGCTGTGCTGTGAGGCCCAGGACCTGGATGTTTCGGTCACGGGCCTGATCGCCACCAGCAAACCGCTGATGGACCTGGCCACCAGCCTGGTGGCTTCGCGCAATGGCCGCAAAAGCAGCGCCGCCAAAGCCGCCGCCGCCCGTGCCAATGGCAAGAAGGGCGGACGGCCGCGCAAGAAGGAACCGGAAGACGTTGAGTTACCGCCGAGTCAGTAACACCCCGGATTCCATATGGTGCGTCCACGGGAATTGGTCAAACATCGCACACTGGGTGATTTTGTGCGTGTCATGCAGTTGCGCAATGTTCGCCGCCAACGTCTCCGGGTTGCAGGAGATGTACAGAATGTTGTCGAAGCGTCGGGTCAACTCGCAGGTGTCCGGGTCCATGCCGGCGCGCGGCGGGTCGACGAACACGCTGCCGAATTCGTAGCTTTTTAGGTCGATGCCGTGCAGGCGACGGAACGGACGCACTTCGTTCAAAGCTTCGGTGAGTTCTTCGGCTGACAGGCGCACCAGAGTGACGTTATCTACCGCGTTTTCATCGAGGTTGCTGAGTGCTGCGTTGACCGAAGTCTTGCTGATCTCAGTGGCTAGCACTTTGCGCACGCGGGTCGCCAGGGGCAGGGTGAAGTTGCCGTTGCCGCAATACAACTCCAGCAGATCATCCGGGCGATCACCCAGGGCTTCATAAGCCCAGTTGAGCATCTTCTGGTTCACCGTGCCGTTGGGCTGGGTGAAGGCGCCTTCGGGTTGGCGGTAGCTGAAGGTGCGCCCGCCCACATCGAGTTTTTCCACCACGTAGTCATGGCCAATCACATCGCGCTTGCCCTTGGAGCGGCCGATAATGCTGACATTCAAGTCAGCCGCCAGTTTGTTAGCGGCGGTGTGCCAATGCTCATCCAGCGGGCGGTGATAGCACAGAGTGATCATCGCGTCGCCGGCCAGGGTAGTGAGGAACTCCACCTGGAACAGCTTGTGGCTCAGGGCGGCGCTGGCTTGCCAGGCGGCCTTGAGTTGCGGCATCAACTGGTTGATGCGTGCGCTGGCGATGGGAAATTCGTCGATCAGGATCGGCGTGCGCTTGTCGTCCTGGGAGAACATCGCGTAGTGGCGCTCACCGTCTTCGCGCCACAGGCGGAACTCCGCGCGCAGGCGGAAGTTCTGCAGCGGCGAGTCGAAGACCTGCGGCTCTGGCGCGTCGAACGGGGCCAGCAGGTCACGCAGGCGCGTGACCTTGTCTTGCAGTTGAGCGGTGTAGTTTGCGGCGTCAAAAGTCATGCGTTGAACCAGCCCAGCTTGATCACAAACAGAATCGACAGAATCACCAGCGCCGGGTTCAGCTCACGGTAGCGGCCCGAAAGCAGCTTGATGGCGGTCCAGGCGATGAAACCGAAGGCAATGCCGTTGGCAATGGAGTAGGTAAAAGGCATTGCCAGGGCGGTAACCACCACCGGCGCTGCCACAGTGATGTCGTCCCAGTCGATTTCGGCCAGGCCCTGGGTCATCAGTACCGCGACGAACAGCAATGCTGGTGCAGTAGCGAAGGCCGGTACGCTGGCGGCCAGTGGCGAGAAAAACAAGGCCAGCAGGAACAGAATCGCGACCACGATGGCGGTCAAACCGGTACGGCCACCGGCGCTCACGCCCGCAGCCGATTCGATGTAGCTGGTGGTGGTCGAGGTACCCAGCAGCGAGCCGGCCATGGCGGCCGTACTGTCGGCAATCAACGCACGGCCCATTTTCGGCATATGGCCGTCCTTGCCCATCAGGCCGGCGCGCTTGGCCACGCCGATCAGGGTGCCGGAGTTGTCGAACAGGTCAACGAACAGGAAGGCGAAGATCACGCTGACCAGGCCGATATCCAGCGCGCCTTTGATATCCAACTGCAGGAAGGTCGGGGCCAGGGATGGCGGCATCGAGACAACGCCGCCGAAGGGGGTGACGCCCAGCAGGATCGAGACGATGGTCACCGCCAGGATACCGATCAGTACGGCACCGCGCACCGCTAGGGCTTCCAGGGCGACGATCAGGATAAAGCCAAACGTAGCCAGGATCGGCGCGGGTTTTTTCAGGTCGCCCAAGCCCACCAAGGTGTTGGGGTTGCCGACCACGATCCCGGCGTTATGCAGGGCGATCAGCGCCAGGAACAGGCCGATACCGGCGGCAATCGCCGAGCGCAGCGGCAGTGGGATGGCGTTGATGATCCATTCACGAATACGAAAGATCGACAGCAGGAAGAACAGCACCGCCGAGATAAATACCGCACCCAGCGCAACCTGCCAGGTATGGCCCATGTGCAGGACCACGGTGTAGGTAAAGAAGGCGTTGAGGCCCATGCCCGGCGCGAGGGCGATCGGGTAATTGGCGATCAGGCCCATCACGGTCGAACCGATGGCGGCCGCCAGGCAGGTCGCGACAAACACCGCGCCCTTGTCCATGCCGGTCTCGCCGAGGATGCTCGGGTTCACGAATAGGATGTAGGCCATGGCCAGGAATGTCGTGATGCCCGCGAGGATCTCGGTGCGCACGCTGGTGTTGTGTGCCTTGAGTTGAAACAGCTTTTCCAGCATGCCTGCTCCCTGTGACGCTCTGTGGCGTCGTGATTTGTTGACCTCTAAGTCAAAGCACAAACTGCGCCAAGCGCCTGTGGTTTCAGAGAGGATCGGAAAAAGCGGCGCATCATACCAGCAGCCGAGGCCTTGAGGCATACTGCGCCGACGTTTAAACCAAGGTCATTTGCAGCATGAAAAACGCCAGCCCGTGGAGTCTAGTCCTGATCCCCTGTATCAGCCTGTTGCTCGGCGCGGCACCGGCCTGGGGCGCGACTGCACCGCCGTTGAGCGAAGTGCGGGTGTTCCAGGTTGAGTCGGCAGCGTGTAAGGAAAGCATCCCCGAGCGCGCGCAGAGCACACAGATGTGTACGCACCGTGGGCCTACCAAGGTTTCCGTCATGGAGGTGGGCCTCGGTAACAACCCCATGGGCCGCTTCGATGGCGCTGAATTGAATGGGCAACGCACGGCGGTCTGCCAGGTCGGCAACATCAGCGAGGTTTGCGATGGCGCAGGTACGCTGATGGGTTACGTCTATGTGTTTGACGTAAATGTCGAGGCTGCGGGCTGGTTCGAATACAGCAACTCCTCGATCAACCCGCCGCAGAACACCCTGAAGACGCAGCTCAATATCCGCTGATCAATCAGCTTGAACGCTCAATACCCCGGGCAGTCGTACCCCTCAAGACGGCGACTTCCCTGAACGCCGCGGACGTACACCAACCCGTGAGGTGTTTATGAGCGCGACCCCCAATGGTTTTACATCTCGATATAGAGTTCTGTTTTGTCTCGAGATTGAATGACAGAGGTTCCTTTGTTTGGAACCGCCGTGTCTATGGACACACCGGTTGCGCCTGTCAGCTGAGAGATACCTCGAATAGGTGGCTCGCCGTCATAGGTAAACACGTGATCGCTGCCGACTCGCGCAACCCACTTGCCCTGAGGGTTCACAGCCTGATCGCGTTCGATTAATTTGCTCGCGTAGTAGTTCATGTTTTTAAGGCGCGTGCTTTTAGGCTCCACGGAAGGCACATCAATCGCTTTGACGCTGATACCGTGCTTTCGCATCGTCAACAGCAGTTCTCGATTGGTGTAGGCGCCATGTCCGCTATGAGCACGGTCAATGAGTTTTAAATTGCTCTTCAGCTCCGGTGAAAATTCACCCGTTTTGAAAAAACGATCCAGGTCGGGTTGAAGTGCATGGTCGAACCCCTCCGAATATAAAGTGGTTACACCGTTTTTCTTGAACTCGCCTGCGTTGTCAATTAGGAAGCGTATGCCGGCAGATTGCGTATGATCCTCGCCGATAATCATGCCGGGTGATTCTTTATAGACGGTCTTGATGACTTCGGTTGGCGATGCGTTCGGAGGTAGCTCCGGAAGAACGGGCCTCGCTATTGTTTTTGCGTTTTTATGATAGTTGTTAGCGTCATGTTTCAACTGTTTATCTATTTTCTCGTTCGTTTTCGCCGATGATGAAGGTTCACCTTCAGCCGGATAATCATAAGCGCCGGGGTCAAACGGTTGGGACTTGGAGCTTCCCACCCCTCCACCGCTGACCCCCCGCCTTTTCCAAACGCCCTCTTCATCAGGCTTGGCAATTTTTCCGCTACTGACCAACTCTGTGGGGGCCCCCGGCTTTTCCAAGCGCAATAAATAATGTTGACCATCACCAGCATCCGGGCTTTCCGAGACGAAATAGTCCCGACCTTCAAATGTTATTTTTTTCATGCCCGGATGGTTGCCGGTTTCAACGACGGGCGCTTCGTTGTGTACTTCCGATTCAGCTTTGGGCGCGGGCTTATTTTGTGCTCCGCTGTAAGGCGAGTTTTGCGACCCGGGCAAATTTTTTCTGGCCGGGCTGTTGGGTTTCAATGCAAGCCCATCAGCCAAGTCTTTCTTTTCCTGAACACTGAGCGGCTCATTTCGAAGCGCCTTTGCCAGCAGGCTGCCCAGCCCCCTGGCCAGTCCATAATAGGGGACGAACCCCTGTGCGATGTCACCGACACTGCCGAGGATCGAATCCATCTTCGATTTGTCGACGCCGAATACTTTGCCGATCTGATTGTTTGTATTCAGATCAAGCAGCAACGCACTAAAGGGATTGTCAAAGTAACGTTCAACGGTGTCTGCCGTATTTCGATTGACGCCGAAAACCCGTAATGCGTCGCTGATACCCGAGGCGGGGTGTTCAAGATGAGTAAGCAGTTCCTCGTAAAGTCCCCTGATATCGTTCGCACCCACCTTGTCGGCGGCTTCGTTGTACACCTTACTGTTGAACTCGCTGAGCGTCATTGGCACCAGTGGGCTGTAGGTGTTGTTCAAACCGTTCTTTACAAAATAAAAATTGCTCTTTTGATCTTCGCCTAAAAAGTTGCCGTAGGCGTCGTATTGAAAAAATACTTTCTCTCCATCGTTTTTCTGCCCTGAATAAAGCGCACGTCCCTCAGGTGAAGTGCGTTCATGTTTAACATTCATCAAACCATTGACCGACGCCGGCGGCGCGGCGGGATCTTTATCCAGCCGCGCGAAAATATCGTTGCCTTCATTCGCATAGGGGCCGACAACGGCGTTGACCTCATTGTCTTTGAATTGGCTCATGATATTGATAACGCGGGCTGTTCTGGCAGGAGAACCGCCCTCTGCAAAGTGCTGGCTGAAGGCCTCTAGTTGCTGGGGGTCGTTGGCAACTGTTTTTAACCATGTATTCATTTCTTCGACGGTCTTGAACGATTGAAACGAACTTCCGTCTTTTTCTGGAACATAAACAACGATATTGGGTCCGTCGGACACAGGGGGGGCACGTTGTATGAAAATGATGTCCTTGGCTTGAATCCCGTCCACGGCAAACGTTTTGACTTGCACCTGAAGGTTTTTGCCTTTACCCGGCCACATTACTGCATCGACCATCTTATTGACGTCAGGGCTCATGCGCCCGCTGTTCAAGTCTTTTGCAACGCTCTGCGTGAACCGGTCCTTGGTGGTCTGCAAGATGTAGCTGTTGTCGGAGGTATCCCACGAGATGGCAGATAATGGATGTGTGTGCGTCGTTGCAGTGGGGGCCGTGCTAGCAGTCTTCATAGTTGTTATCAGTCGGAGGTAGGTCGAAAGTTATTTAGGCCTTGCAGGAGATTTCCCGCGAGGCCGTCACTCCCTGTGTGGTAACGATGTAGGAACTCGTTCCACCTACCTGCCATCGACGAGGCTTAAGCGCTTTTTTCGGGCCTCGGCACATGCATTCGGTCGCGATTCGCCAGCGTCGGAAACAGCTTGATCCACACCCCCGTCACCACCAGCGTACCAATCCCGCCCATGACCACGGCGGGTACGGTGCCGAACCAGTGGGCAGTAATCCCTGATTCGAACTCGCCCAACTGGTTGGACGCTCCGATAAACAGTCCGTTGACCGCACTGACCCGCCCGCGCATTTCATCCGGCGTCTCCAACTGCACGAAGGACGCGCGGATGACCATGCTGATCATGTCCGCCGCGCCCAGCACCACCAGCACGGCCAGGGAGAACCAGAACGAGGTGGACAGGCCAAAGGCGATGGTCGCCACACCGAACACGCCGACGGCCGTGAACATCACGCGGCCCACATGGCGGTCCACCGAAAAGCGCGCGAGCCACAGTGACATCAACAACGCGCCCACCGCCGGCGCCGAACGCAGCAGGCCCAGGCCCCAGGCGCCGGTCAACAGGATGTCTTTGGCAAACACCGGCAGCAACGCGGTGGCGCCGCCCAGCAGCACGGCGAACAGGTCAAGGGAGATGGCCCCGAGGATGTCCGGGCGGCTGCGGATGAAGCGGATGCCGGCGAGCAGGGAGTCCAGGGTCGCCTTGCCTTTGTTGAGTGGCGTCTGGCGGGCGGGCAGATTGAGGGTCAGCGCGCAGGCAATGAGGTACAGCACCACCGTTGGGCCATACACCCAGACGCTGCCAAACGCGTAGAGCAATCCGCCGAGCGCCGGGGCGACGATGGTTGCCAGTTGCTGGGCCGACTGCGACGAGGCCACGGCTCGCGGGAATAGCGCGCTGGGCACGATGCTGGGCAGCATCGCCTGTGTGGTCGGCATTTCAAACGAACGCGCGGCACCGAGCAGGAAGGCGAGGATGAAGATCATCTCGCGGGTCACATTGCCGGTCAGCCCACCGATGGCCAGGCTCAGGGCGATCAACGCCTGCACAGTCTGGCAGATGGCGGCGACCTTGCGCCGTTCATAGCGGTCTGCCACATGCCCGGTGTGCAACATGAACAGTACGCGGGGAACGAATTCCACCAGGCCGACCAAGCCCAAGTCCAGCACATTGCCGGTCAGTTGATAGAGGTTCCAACCGATAGCCACGGTGAGCATCTGGAAACCGCTGGCGGTAAAGATGCGCGCCAGCCAGAACGCGATGAAAGGGCGGTGGTGACGCAACAGCAACGCGGGTTCACTAGGCATCGGGGGTTCAGGTCAGGGCCGGAGGGAGCGCCGAGATTATCATCAAGTTGTAACAGATAGTTGCAAGAACTGATCTGAGGCAGTCTGTCACGCGGCAAAAGACCACGCCGTCCTACATCGAAAATGGGACTACTCTTTCAGCAATGCTTGATCCAGATCAATGTCCGCCCGGGCATCGACCTGGCGGCCGCAAGGCCAGATTCCCTACGCGGTGGGTTAAAAAAAGAAACGAATTGAAATTCGCCAGACTCCATATCCGTGGGGGCAGTGGGTGCAGGCTCCCGCCAGCAGCCGGTATTACCTGACAGAGGAAGACTTATGTTCGGTTTGGAGGCGCTAGATCTCGCCCGAATTCAATTTGCATTCACCATCTCTTTCCACATCCTGTTCCCGGCGATCACCATCGGCCTGGCCAGTTACCTCGCGGTGCTGGAAGGCTTGTGGCTCAAGACGCACAACGACACTTACCGTGACCTTTACCACTTCTGGTCGAAGATCTTTGCCGTCAACTTCGGCATGGGCGTGGTCTCC
Source organism: Pseudomonas reactans (assembly GCF_013387025.1). NCBI lineage: Bacteria > Pseudomonadati > Pseudomonadota > Gammaproteobacteria > Pseudomonadales > Pseudomonadaceae > Pseudomonas > Pseudomonas reactans. The sequence continues at coordinate 190,375 of NZ_JACAQP010000013.1, forward strand.
GGGTTGGTCATGGCCTACCAGTTCGGCACCAACTGGAGCCGCTTCTCGGACTTCGCCGGCGCCGTCACCGGGCCGCTTCTGACGTACGAAGTGCTCACGGCCTTCTTCCTCGAGGCCGGTTTCCTGGGCGTGATGCTGTTCGGCTGGAACAAGGTGGGGCGCAACCTGCACTTCTTCTCCACCGTGATGGTGGCTGTCGGCACCTTGATTTCCACGTTCTGGATCCTCTCGTCCAACAGCTGGATGCAGACGCCCCAGGGCTTTGAAATCATTGATGGCCGTGTGATCCCGACCGATTGGTTCGCCGTGGTCTTCAACCCCTCGTTCCCTTATCGCCTGGCGCACATGGCCACGGCGGCGTTCGTTGCCACCGCGTTCTTCGTCGGCTCCTCGGCGGCCTGGCACTTGTTGCGTGGCAAGGACAACCCGGCCATCCGCAAAATGCTCTCGATGGCGATGTGGATGGCGCTGATCGTCGCGCCTATCCAGGCCGTGATCGGTGACTTCCACGGCCTGAATACCTTGAAGCACCAGCCGGCGAAAATCGCCGCGATTGAGGGCCACTGGGAAAACATCGGCAACGAACCGACGCCGTTGATCCTGTTCGGCTGGCCGGACATGAAAGAGGAAAGGACCAAGTACGCCGTCGAGATCCCGTACCTGGGCAGCCTGATCCTCACTCACTCCCTGGACAAACAGGTGCCGGCGCTCAAGGAGTTCCCGCCTGAGGACCGCCCTAATTCGACTATCGTGTTCTGGTCGTTCCGGGTCATGGTCGGCCTCGGCTTCCTGATGATCTTCACCGGCCTGTTCAGCCTCTGGCTGCGCCGGGGCGACAAGATGTACACGTCCAAACCGTTCCTCTACCTGGCGTTGTGGATGGGGCCGTCCGGCCTGATCGCGATCCTTGCCGGTTGGTTCACCACCGAGATCGGCCGTCAGCCGTGGGTGGTCTACGGCTTGATGCGTACGGCTGATGCGTCCTCCGGGCATAGCCTGGCGCAGATGACCATCACCCTGGTGTTGTTCGTGGTGGTGTATTTCGCGCTGTTCGGCGCAGGCCTGGGCTACATGATGCGCCTGGTGCGCAAAGGCCCTGTGACCCACGAAAGCACCGAGCCAACCCACGGTGGCCCTGGCCAGAAACGCACACCGGCCCGTCCGTTGTCGGCTGCCGATGATGATGGCAACGATGACGACCACACCCACATCCAGCACAAGGGGCATTGAGATGGGTATTGATCTTCCGCTGATCTGGGCCGTGATCATCATCTTCGGCATCATGATGTACGTGGTCATGGACGGCTTCGACCTGGGTATCGGCATCCTGTTTCCGTTTATCCCCGGCAAGACCGACCGTGACGTGATGATGAACACCGTGGCCCCGGTCTGGGACGGCAACGAAACCTGGCTGGTGTTGGGTGGCGCGGCGTTGTTTGGCGCGTTTCCGCTGGCCTATTCGGTGGTGTTGTCGGCGCTCTACCTGCCGCTGATCCTGATGCTGATCGGGCTGATCTTCCGTGGCGTGGCGTTCGAGTTCCGCTTCAAGGCCAAGGACCATAAGCGTCACCTGTGGGACAAGGCGTTTATCGGCGGCTCGTTGGCAGCGACGTTCTTTCAGGGCGTGGCACTGGGGGCGTTTATCGACGGCATTCCCGTGGTGGATCGCCAGTTCGCCGGTGGTTCACTGGACTGGGCCACGCCGTTCACGATGTTCTGCGGTGTGGCGCTGATCGTGGCCTATGCGCTGCTGGGCTGCACCTGGCTGATCATGAAGACCGAAGGCCCGTTGCAGGAAAAGATGCACAACCTGGCACGGCCGCTGGCCTTCGTGGTGTTGGCGGTGATTGGCATTGTGAGCATCTGGACGCCGTTGACCCACCCGGAAATCGCCTCGCGCTGGTTCACCCTGCCGAATCTGTTCTGGTTCCTGCCGGTGCCGATCCTGGTATTGGTGACCATGTACGGACTGATCCGCGCGGTGGCGCGTAATGCGCACTACACGCCATTCCTGCTGACGCTGGTGCTGATTTTCCTGGGCTACAGTGGTTTGGGCATCAGCCTGTGGCCGAATATCATTCCGCCCTCCGTGTCGATCTGGGACGCCGCCGCACCGCCGCAGAGCCAGGGCTTCATGCTGGTCGGCACCTTGTTCATCATTCCGTTCATCCTGGGCTACACCTTCTGGAGCTACTACGTGTTCCGCGGCAAGGTCACCCACGAAGACGGTTATCACTAGGAGGGTCGTTTCATGTCCGGCAAACCTTCGTTGCACGAGATCGAACAGGCCGAGAAACAACCGTTGTGGCGGCGCTTGGGGTGGCTGGCGATGATCTGGACCGGCAGCGTGCTGGCCCTGTTTGTCGTGGCCAGCCTGATGCGCATGTTCATGAATGCGGCGGGCCTGACCACTCACTGACATCCCGATCCGGGCCTGACGGCTCGGCTTTCCAACCCTGCTTGTCGCGAGAGAAGCAGGGTTTTTTTATTGACGGGCTTTATTTACGGGCTTTGAGGATCACGAATTTTGGCGTGGTCGCGACTTGCTCGACACCCCGGAACAAACGCGCCAGTTTGGTGTGATATCCAAGGTGGCGATTGCCGACTATATAGAGAGCACCGCCCACCACCAGCGCTTCCCGGGCCTGCTGGAACATGCGCCAGGCGAGGAAGTCACCGACCACCTGCTGCTGGTGGAAGGGTGGGTTGCACAGAACGACGTCGAGTGAACCGGGCTCCTGGCCGGCCAGGCCATCGGCGGCGCGTATGGCTACGTCGCGATCACCGAGGGCGGCTTGCCAGTTTTCGGCCGCCGATTGCACGGCCATATAGGACTCGTCTACCAAGGTGTACTGCGCTTCGAGGTTTTGCAGGGCGCTGGCAATCGCCAATACACCGTTGCCGCAACCCAAGTCAGCCACACGTGCGTTGCCCAGGTTTTTCGGCAGGTGCGGCAGGAACGCGCGGGTGCCGATGTCCAGGCTTTCGCGGCAGAACACGTTGGCGTGGTTCAGCAGTTCGATAGACGGCGTGTCCAAGGTGTAGCGGGTGGGGTAGGGCGAGACTGCCGTTGGACGGTCTTGTACAGTGGCAATCAGCAGTCGCGCCTTTTTTACCCCAAGCGATGCCTGCATCGGCCCGATGTAACGCTCCAGCAACTCGCCCGCTGCCCGTGGCAGGTGTTTGATCATTGCCCCGGCGATAACCTGAGCGCCCGGCGCGAGTCGGCCCTGCAGGCGGATCAGTTGCTCTTCCAGCAGCGCTAGGGTTTTCGGTATGCGGATCAGCACACAGTCGAAAGGCCCAGCCGGACCTTGGCTGGCGGGGATGAATGCCACTGCATCAAACGCCTTGCCGTTACGTACCAGGTTCTTCTCCAGGCCCTGGGCAGCCAGGAACGAATCACCGCTGGACGTGACCTGAACCTGCCCCTGAAGGCTGGCGGCCAGCGCGCCGAAGCTGTCATTGAGCACCAGCACACGCGTCCCAGCAGTCGGTTGCTGCTCGGCCAGATAGTTGAGCAGATACTCGTCGGCGGCATCGAAGGCTTGTAGCGGATCGTTATGTTGCTCTGGCTGACGGATCAGGTCGAGTTGGGCGAAGTGGCTTTCGAGCAGGGGCATGGCGGGGGAGGCTCTGGGTCGTCGATGGGAGTTCGGCAATCGCTGCAGAACCCTCTGAGTGAACTACGATGCGGGCCGGGGGGCAGCATCAACACTCAGAATTGACTGTAAATGTTACTTTTTTTCCAGAGGGATTACATGCGGTGTTTCCAGGCGATTAAAAACAGCCCATTTGGGATGCCCTGAGCACTGCGGCGATCTTGTTATTGACCCCCAGTTTCTTGAGCGCACTGGCGATGTGAAACCCTATCGTACGCTCTGACAGGCACAGGATTGTGGCGATTTCTGCTGCGGTCTTGCCCAAGCCTGACCATTTGAGAATTTCTGTTTCCCGCGGGGTCAGCTTGCAGGGAGGTTTGAAACCGGGAGCGTCGGCAAATTTCTGTGCCACTACCGCATGCAGGGCATGACACAGCCACAGCACGCGGCCGGCTTTTTCATACAACTCTGCCGGGCTGACTTCACCTTTGCCACGTCCAAGGGTCAGCATGCTGAAGATACCCTGGAAATCATGTACTGCTTGAGTCCAGCCCCGGTGCACGCCATGGGATTGGGCCAGTTGCCATAAACTGGGTGCGGCACCAAATGCCTTTTCTTCCCAGAGGATGGGCAGTACGCAACGTTTGCAGTGGGCTACAACGGGGTCTACATCGAAAAAGTGTGCTTGTTTGTAGGTTTTATTCCATTCAATTGGATAGTTGTTTATGTTAAATGGTTGCGTTTGGTTGTTTGGTAGTTGAGAACTCATCGTAAAGGAACAAAATTGGAAGCCAAGTTCTAACGTGTGATTGAGGGCCATTTCAAAAACACTGTTTATCTGGTTCTCGCCTTCCAGTTTGGGGAGCCTCGTATTGCGCCAGCTAATCATTGGTCACTCTCCATGAGATCCTACTTGCTGCGGGTAAGTCCTTACCCCGCAGCTGCACGAGACTGAGTGTAGGATATGGCCTACATAATTAAGTGAAAAAAAAGTTAAAAGTCTTTTATTGTTAAGTTCTTGGCGCTTGTACAAAGAGTAAGGATTTGTGCAAGTTGCGCTCATGTTTAATTTTTTGATACGAATTAGAGAGTTGTCAGTGCTGTCAGATTGATGGCTATTAAAAACACTGCGTCATCTGATAGGTCATTTAGTGTTTGCTAATAGCCAAATGGTTAGTCTTAGTTCGTAGGCCAACGCCTTGACAAGCGCGAATGCCAGTACAAATCAGCGGTGTTTGCGCTCGTCACTTTGAGGGACACTAGGGCACCTGTAGAACGGAGCCCCCCATGACCGCCAGTGCTGAGAAATTTACCCGCCAGACCTTGCTCGACGTGCAATCGCTGACCCCCAGCCTGTTTACCCTGCGCACCACCCGCGATCCGGGCTTTCGTTTCACGGCGGGGCAGTTTGTGCGTTTGGGGGTTACCAAAGCGGATGGCAGCACCGTATGGCGCGCCTATTCGCTGGTGTCCTCACCGTTTGATGAGCATCTGGATTTCTTCTCGATCGTCGTCCCCGGCGGTGAGTTCACCAGCGAGCTGAGCCGGCTGCGGGTAGGCGATACCTTGATGGTGGAGCGCCAGGCCACGGGCTTCCTGACCTTGAACCGTTTCGTGGATGGTCGCGACTTGTGGATGCTGGGGACTGGCACCGGGGTGGCGCCGTTTTTGTCGATCCTGCAGGACTTCGAGGTCTGGGAGAAATTCGAGCGCATCATCCTGGTGTACAGCGCACGGGAAGCCAAGGAACTCGCGTATCAGACGCTGATCAAGGCGCTGGGTGAGCGTGAATACCTCGCCGAGTACGCACACAAACTCACCTACGTTCCCACCGTCACCCGTGAGCAGCATCCCGGCGCGTTGAATGGGCGCATCACCACGCTGATCGAAAATGGCGAGCTTGAGCGCGCGGCCGGCGTCGAATTGACCCCGGAGCATTCCCGCGTGCTGATCTGCGGCAACCCGCAGATGGTCGATGACACGCGTCAGTTGCTCAAGCAGCGCAACATGAACCTGAGCTTGAGCCGCCGCCCCGGCCAGGTGGCGGTGGAAAACTACTGGTAATAAAAAAGGCGCCTCTAGCAGGCGCCTTTTTTCTCAAGCCGGTCTTTACAGACGCGGCTTGTCGTTCTGTGCCTTGAGCAGATCGCGGATCTCACCCAGCAACACTTCCTCCTTGGTCGGCGTCGGCGGCAGGCTTGGCGCCACGGCCTCTTCACGCTTCAGGCGGTTGATCGCCTTCACACCCATGAAAATCGCAAACGCGACGATCACAAAGTCGATGACGCTCTGGATGAACTTGCCGTAGGCCAGCACCACCGCAGGCACATCGCCCTGTGCCGCCTTGAGCGTTATCGCCAGGTCACCGAAGTCCACGCCACCGATCAACAGACCGATTGGCGGCATCACCACGTCGCCTACAAACGAGGAAACAATTTTGCCGAAGGCGGCGCCGATGATGATACCGACGGCCATGTCGACCACATTACCTTTGACCGCGAAGGCCTTGAACTCACTGATCACGCCCATAGGTTATTCCTTGTTACAGATGAGAAGGGTGGGACTCAGTGTAAGTCAGTCGTAGCGGGCTTGCCCGACACAACCGTTAACACTGTTAGCTTTTATCGACACATTAAAACGCAAATAGTTTGCAAAGTGCCACCAGTCGCGCGCGAAATACGCCTGATATCAGTGACTTAACAGATTATTTTATTAATCGGGTTGTTGTGGCTTTTCTATTTATCTTCTGACCCTCGGGTCACTAGCCTCTGGCAAGCACAACTGAATGTGCACTAAAAAAACCAGAGGAAACCTCGATGAAGACCCCAATGAGCCGCGGGCCCGTTTCAGCGCGATACGCGCTGGTACTGGCGACCGCCAGTTTGCTTTCCCTTTCGGTACACGCCGCCAACCTGACGCGCGACAACGGCGCTGCAGTAGGCGACAACCAGAACTCGCAGACCGCCGGCGCCAATGGCCCGGTGTTGCTGCAAGACGTGCAGTTGATCCAGAAGCTGCAGCGCTTCGATCGCGAGCGCATCCCCGAGCGCGTGGTACACGCCCGTGGTACCGGCGCCCACGGTACTTTCACCGTCACCGACAACCTCAGCGACCTGACCAAGGCCAAGGTATTCGCGGCTGGTGAAGCCACTCCGGTGTTCGTGCGCTTCTCTGCTGTGGTCCATGGCAATCACTCTCCGGAAACCCTGCGTGACCCACGTGGTTTCGCCACCAAGTTCTACACCGCTGAGGGCAACTGGGACCTGGTAGGCAACAACTTCCCGACGTTCTTCATCCGCGACGCGATCAAGTTCCCGGACATGGTCCACGCCTTCAAGCCGGACCCGCGTACCAACCTGGATGATGATTCCCGTCGCTTCGACTTCTTCTCCCACGTGCCCGAGTCCACCCGCACGTTGACCGAGCTGTACTCCGACTCCGGTACCCCGGCCAGCTACCGGGAAATGGACGGCAACGGTGTGCACGCCTACAAGCTGATCAACGCCAAGGGCGAAGTGCACTACGTCAAGTTCCATTGGAAAAGCCTGCAAGGCATCAAGAACCTCGACCCCAAGCAAGTCACCGAAGTGCAGGGTCGCGACTACAGCCACATGACCAACGACCTGGTCACTCACATCAACAAGGGCGATTTCCCCAAGTGGGATCTGTACGTGCAGGTGCTCAAGCCTGAGGACCTGGCCAAGTTCGATTTCGACCCGCTGGACGCCACCAAGATCTGGCCGAACGTGCCTGAGCGCAAAGTCGGGCAGATGGTGCTGAACCGCAACCCGGCCAACGTGTTCCAGGAAACCGAGCAAGTGGCCATGGCCCCGGCCAACCTGGTGCCGGGTATCGAGCCGTCCGAGGACCGTCTGCTGCAAGGCCGCGTATTCTCCTACGCCGACACCCAGATGTACCGCCTGGGCGCCAACGCCCTGCAACTGCCGATCAACGCACCACGGGTGACCGTCAACAACGGTAACCAGGACGGCGCGATGAACTTCGGCAAGACCACCACTGGCGTGAACTACCAGCCAAGTCGTCTGCTGCCACGGGACGAGCCGCAAACCGCGCGCTACAGCCAGTCAGCCCTGTCGGGCAGCACCCAGCAGGCGAAGATCCAGCGCGAGCAGAACTTCAAGCAGGCCGGTGATCTGTACCGCTCGTTCACGAAGAAAGAGCGTCAGGACTTGATCGAGAACTTTGGTGGCTCGCTGGCGACCACCGATGACGAGAGCAAGCACATCATCCTGTCGTTCCTGTACAAGGCCGACCCGGAATACGGCACTGGCGTGGCCAAGGTTGCCAAAGGTGATCTGGCGCGCGTGAAGGCGCTGGCGGGAAAACTGACTGACTGATCCGTTGGTTCTGGTCGGCGCCCTTGATGAGGCGTCGACCTTTGGCAGGAGAACACCCATGCGAGTTTCTATCGGATTGCTGATGGCCATGCTGGCCTTTGTCGCCCATGCCGAGTCTCCCGACCCGGTCGCACTCAAGGCCCAGTTGCAAGACTACTATTTCGACGCCGCCCGCCGAGGCGACCTCGACATGCTCAACACCTTTATCGACTCCGGCTATAGCCTCAACACCCAGGACGACAAGGGCTACACCGCGCTGATCCTCGCCGCTTACCACGGCCAGGGCCCGTTTGTTGAGCGCTTGCTCAGCGCGGGTGCTGACGCCTGTGTGCAGGACAAACGCGGCAACACGGCGCTGATGGGCGCGATCTTCAAGGGCGAGCTGAAAATCGCCCAGCGCCTGCTGGCGACCGACTGCAACCCCGACCAACGCAACGGCGCCGGGCAGACGGCGGCCATGTACGCCGGGCTGTTCAAGCGCGTCGAGTTGCTGGATGAATTGAAGGCCAAGGGTGCCGACCTCAACGCCGAAGACCCGATCGGCAACAGCGCTTCACGATTGGCCAGCGGTGAAATCCGGACCCCGGCGTCGCGCTGAGCTATCATCGCGGTTTTTCGGTTGGAGGTTCTCAAATGGCAAAGGCCAAGCGCATGTACGGCTGCACGGAGTGCGGCGCGACCTTTCCCAAGTGGGCCGGCCAGTGCACCGAGTGCGGCGCGTGGAACACCCTGACTGAAACCATGATCGAAAGCGGCGGCGCTGCGGCCCCCACCGGCCGCGCCGGCTGGACTGGGCAACAGGCGCAGATCAAGACGCTGGCCGAAGTCAGCGTCGAAGAGATCCCGCGTTTCTCCACCGCCTCCGGTGAATTGGACCGTGTGTTGGGCGGCGGCCTGGTGGACGGCTCGGTGGTGCTGATCGGTGGCGATCCGGGCATCGGCAAATCGACGATCCTGCTGCAAACACTGTGCAGCATCGCCAGCCGCATGCCGGCGCTGTATGTCACCGGCGAGGAATCCCAGCAACAAGTGGCCATGCGCGCCCGTCGCCTGGGGCTGCCCCAGGATCAACTGCGGGTGATGACCGAGACCTGCATCGAAAGCATCATTGCCACGGCGCGTATCGAAAAGCCCAAGGTCATGGTGATCGACTCGATCCAGACGATTTTCACTGAGCAATTGCAGTCAGCGCCGGGCGGCGTGTCCCAGGTGCGTGAAAGTGCGGCGCTGCTGGTGCGCTACGCCAAGCAGAGCGGCACGGCGATCTTCCTGGTCGGTCATGTGACCAAAGAGGGCGCACTGGCCGGGCCACGGGTGTTGGAGCACATGGTCGACACCGTGCTGTATTTCGAAGGCGAATCCGACGGCCGTCTGCGCTTGCTGCGGGCGGTGAAGAACCGTTTCGGCGCGGTCAACGAACTGGGCGTGTTCGCCATGACGGACCGGGGGCTTAAAGAAGTCTCCAACCCTTCAGCGATTTTTCTCACGCGTGCCCAGGAAGAAGTCCCTGGCAGCGTGGTGATGGCAACGTGGGAAGGCACCCGGCCGATGCTGGTGGAAGTGCAGGCGCTGGTGGATGACAGCCATCTGGCCAACCCGCGCCGCGTGACGTTGGGCCTGGATCAGAACCGCCTTGCGATGTTGCTCGCCGTATTGCATCGTCACGGTGGCATCCCGACCCACGACCAGGACGTGTTCCTCAACGTGGTCGGCGGGGTCAAGGTGCTGGAGACCGCATCCGACCTGGCGTTGATGGCGGCGGTGATGTCCAGCCTGCGTAACCGGCCGTTGCCCCATGACTTGCTGGTGTTTGGTGAGGTGGGCCTGTCGGGTGAGGTGCGTCCGGTGCCCAGCGGCCAGGAACGCTTGAAGGAAGCTGCCAAGCACGGCTTCAAACGCGCGATCGTGCCCAAAGGCAATGCGCCGAAGGAATCGCCGCCGGGGATAAAGATCATTGGCGTGACGCGCCTGGAACAGGCGTTGGATGCACTATTCGAGTAGGGCGCCCAGCTCGCGCTCCAACTCTTGCTGATCACCCAGGTTCAACTCGATCAGTCGTCGCAAATGGCTGATCGAGTCCAGGTCGATGTGCTGGCACACAAACCCAAGCTGCCCGTGATCGTCATGGGCCAGCTTCACCTGCATCTTTATATGCGCCCGTGGGTCCAGCCGGATGTCCACGTCAAATAGCCGCTTGCTATTACCCCGCCAGTCGTCAGGGCGCTCCACCAGCAAGCCCCGCAGCGATAAATCCAGCAGTTGCACCGGCCAATTCCAGCTGTCCTGGGCAATGGTCGTCTTGGCATCGAAGGCGATACGACGGAAACGGCGGCGTTCAGACGGTTGCTCGGTCATGGTGAAACCCTCTGGAGATAGAAGGATTGTAGCCCTGAGCCATCATCGGGCATTTATTTCTGCTTTTTTTGCCTGCGCAAGGCTCTAGACCAACGTAGGGGGGTGGCCTTTGAGGCCAACAGCGCTAAACTCGGGATGGCTGTCCTTTCTGTCCACCCTGGCTGGAATATAAAAATGAAAAATAATAATAGCCTGCTACGCCACCTACCCTGGCTGGTGTTGGCAATCGTAGGAGCGTGCGCCCTGGGCGTAGTGGCCTTGCGCCGCGGCGAGGCGATCAACGCCTTGTGGATTGTGGTCGCTGCTGTGGCCATCTACCTGGTTGCGTACCGTTACTACAGTCTGTTCATCGCTAACAACGTGATGCAACTCGATCCACGGCGGGCCACCCCCGCAGTGCTCAACAATGACGGTCTGGACTATGTGCCGACCAACAAACACATCCTTTTCGGTCACCACTTTGCGGCAATTGCCGGTGCAGGTCCGCTGGTCGGCCCGGTGCTGGCGGCGCAAATGGGCTACCTGCCCGGCACGCTCTGGCTGATTGCCGGCGTGGTGCTGGCCGGTGCGGTGCAGGACTTCATGGTCTTGTTCCTGTCCACCCGTCGTAACGGCCGTTCCCTGGGGGACATGGTTCGCGAAGAGATGGGCCGCATTCCGGGGACCATCGCGCTGTTCGGCTGCTTCCTGATCATGATCATCATCCTCGCGGTGCTGGCGCTGATCGTGGTCAAGGCCCTGGCCGAGAGCCCATGGGGGATCTTCACGGTGATGGCGACCATCCCGATCGCGATGTTCATGGGCATTTACATGCGCTACATCCGCCCGGGTCGCATTGGCGAAATCTCGATCATCGGCGTGCTGTTGCTGCTCGGTTCTATCTGGCTGGGCGGGCAGATTGCCGCTGACCCTGTCTGGGCCAAGGCCTTCACCTTCACGGGCATTCAAATTACCTGGATGCTGATCGGCTACGGTTTTGTCGCCGCAGTGCTGCCGGTGTGGCTGATCCTGGCGCCGCGTGACTACCTCTCCACCTTCCTGAAAATCGGCACCATCATTGCCCTGGCGATTGGCATCCTGGTCACCATGCCAGAGCTGAAAATGCCGGCCCTGACCCAGTTCATCGACGGCACCGGCCCGGTGTGGAAGGGCGGCCTGTTCCCGTTCCTGTTCATCACCATTGCCTGTGGTGCGGTCTCGGGTTTCCACGCGCTGATCTCCTCGGGCACTACGCCCAAGTTGCTGGATAACGAAACCAACGCCCGCTACATCGGTTACGGCGGCATGTTGATGGAGTCGTTCGTGGCCATCATGGCGATGGTCGCTGCATCGGTGATCGAGCCAGGTGTGTACTTCGCCATGAACAGCCCGGCTGCCGTGGTCGGCAGTGATGTGGTGACTGTGGCGCAAACTGTCAGCAGCTGGGGCTTTGCGATTACGCCTGAGGCGCTGTCAGCCGTCGCCCATGACATCGGTGAAACCACCATCCTGGCGCGTGCCGGCGGTGCACCGACGTTGGCGGTCGGTATCGCGCAGATCCTGCACAGTGTGCTGCCGGGTGAAAACACCATGGCGTTCTGGTACCACTTTGCGATCCTGTTCGAAGCGCTGTTCATCCTCACGGCCGTGGATGCGGGCACCCGTGCCGGTCGCTTCATGCTGCAAGACCTGCTGGGTTCCTTCGTGCCGGCGCTGAAACGCACCGAGTCCTGGACCGCTAACCTGATCGCGACCGCCGGTTGCGTGGCGATGTGGGGTTACCTGCTGTACCAAGGCGTGATCGACCCATTGGGCGGCATCAACACCTTGTGGCCGCTGTTCGGTATCTCCAACCAGATGCTGGCAGGTATCGCACTGATGCTGGCCACCGTTGTGCTGATCAAAATGAAACGCCAACGCTACATCTGGGTGACCATGCTGCCGGCCGTCTGGCTGCTGATCTGCACCACCACTGCGGGCTTCATCAAGCTGTTCGACGCCAACCCGGCGATCGGCTTCCTGTCGCTGGCGAAGAAATACAGCGATGCATTGGCCAACGGCCAGATCCTCGCCCCGGCGAAGAGCATCGACCAGATGCAGCACGTGATCTGGAACGCCTACACCAACGCAACGCTGACGGCGCTGTTCCTGTTCGTGGTGTTCAGCATCCTGTTCTATGCGCTCAAGGTCGGCGTCGCCGCCTGGGGCAACAAAGAACGTACGGATAAAGAAGCCCCGTTCCAGGCTGTTCCGGACGCGTGATCGAGGATTGCAACCATGTTCAATGACATCAATCGCCTCGGTAAATACCTCGGTCAGGCCGCGCGCCTGATGGTCGGCATGCCCGACTACGATACGTACGTCGAGCATATGCAAACCAAACACCCGGACAAGCCGGTGATGGACTACAAGGCGTTCTTCCGGGAACGCCAGGAAGCCCGTTACGGCGGCAAGGGTGGGCCCAAGTGCTGTTGACCCGGTAGTTCGGGTGGCGGCGATCCCTTGTGGGAGCGGGCTTGCTCGCGAAGGCGGTCTGTCAGTTGATGTAGGTGCTGACTGATACACCGTATTCGCGAGCAAGCCCGCTCCCACATTTGTTTTGTGTTCCTTCAGTTATAAGGAGAACTGCTTTTGTCCTCTCCCATTCCAGTCACCGTCCTCAGCGGCTTCCTCGGCGCCGGCAAGACCACCTTGCTACGCCATCTGCTCAAAGCCGAGCACGGTCTTAAAATCGCCGTGATCGAAAACGAATTCAGTGACGCCGGTATCGACACCCAACTGCTGGGCGCCGAGCCGGTGCAAGTCATGACCCTGTCCAACGGCTGCGTGTGCTGCACCATCCACACCGACCTGACCAAAGCGCTGTATCTGCTACTCGAACGCCTGGACAGCGGCGAAATCGCCTTCGACCGCCTGGTGATCGAGTGCACCGGCCTGGCCGATCCGGCCCCCGTGGCTCAGACCTTCTTCATCGACGAGGAACTGCGCGAACGCTACATCCTCGACGGCATCATCACATTGGTAGACGCGGCCCACGCCGAGCACCACCTGACCCAGACCATCGCCCAGGCCCAGATCGGCTTTGCCGACCGCCTGCTGGTGAGCAAGCGTGACCTGGTGGATGACGCTACCTTCGACGCGCTCAGCGAACGCCTCACCCGCATCAACCGCCGCGCGCCGATCCGTGTGGTGGACCATGGCAACATCGACCTGGCTGAACTGCTCGATGTGCGCGGCTTCAACCTCAACGCTGGCATGAGCCTGCGCCCGGTGCGTGCCGCGCCGTCCATCGACCGTATTTCCAGCCTGGTATTGCGCACCGACCAGCCGCTGGATATCGATCGCCTCAGCGAGTTCATGAACGAACTGCTCGAAGACCACGGCAAGCAACTGTTGCGCTACAAGGGCGTGCTGAACATTGCCGGTGAAGACCGGCGCATGGTGTTCCAGGGCGTGCTCAAGCTCTACGGCTTTGATTGGGACACGGAGTGGGAAGAGGGCGAGGCGCGGGAGAGCGTGATCGTGTTTATTGCCGATGAACTGCCGGAAGACAAGATCCGCGAGGGCTTCCAGCGCGTCTACCAATCCTGACTTGAAATGCATTCAAAATGTGGGAGCTGGCTTGCCTGCGATGGCGGTGCATCAGGCACTGATGGGCTAACTGAAAGTCCGCCAAAAGTCCGCCATCGCAGGCAAGCCAGCTCCCACAGGTGACCGTATTTCAATTTTCGATCGGACACAAAAAAGCCCGGCTCATGAGCCGGGCTTTTTAGTCAAGCAACTGCCATCAAGCGCCGTACACCGGCAGCTTTTTGCAGATGGCCTTGACCTTCTCACGCACCGCGTCGATCACGGCTTCGTTGTTCAGGTCCGCCAGGATGTCGCAGATCCAGCCAGCCAGTTCCTTGCACTCTGCTTCCTTGAAGCCGCGAGTGGTCACAGCCGGAGTACCGAAGCGCAGGCCGGAGGTGACGAACGGCGAACGTGGGTCGTTCGGCACGGAGTTCTTGTTTACGGTGATAAAGGCTTTGCCCAGGGCAGCATCAGCATCTTTACCGGAAATGTCCTGCTTGATCAGGGACAGCAGGAACAGGTGGTTTTCAGTACCGCCGGAGACTACGTCGAAGCCGCGCTCAATGAACACGCTGGCCATGGTCTGGGCGTTCTTGACCACTTGTTGCTGGTAGGTCTTGAACTCAGGCTGCAGGGCTTCCTTGAAGCAGATTGCCTTGGCGGCGATCACGTGCTCCAGCGGGCCGCCTTGGGCGCCTGGGAATACAGCGGAGTTCAGCTTCTTCTCGATGTCGGCGTTGGCGCGAGCCAGGATCAGGCCGCCACGCGGACCGCGTAGGGTCTTGTGGGTCGTGGTGGTCACCACGTCAGCGTAAGGCACAGGGTTCGGGTAGACTCCAGCGGCGACCAGGCCTGCAACGTGAGCCATATCAACAAAGAGATACGCGCCCACTTTGTCAGCGATTTCGCGGAAACGTGGGAAGTCCAGGATCTGCGAGTAGGCAGAGAAACCGGCCACGATCATTTTTGGCTTGTGTTCAACCGCCAGGCGCTCGACTTCGTCGTAGTCGATCAGGCCGTTGGCATCGATACCGTATTGAACGGCGTTGTACAGCTTGCCGGAGGAGGAAACGCTGGCGCCGTGGGTCAGGTGACCGCCGTGGGCCAGGCTCATGCCCAGGATGGTGTCGCCGCCTTGCAGCAGGGCCAGGTACACGGCGCTGTTGGCTTGGGAACCGGCGTGCGGCTGGACGTTGGCGTAATCGGCGCCGAACAGTTCTTTGGCACGGTCGATAGCCAACTGCTCAACCACGTCGACGTACTCGCAACCACCGTAGTAGCGCTTGCCTGGGTAACCTTCGGCGTACTTGTTGGTCAAGACCGAACCTTGAGCCTCCATCACCGCTGGGCTGGTGTAGTTTTCCGAAGCGATCAGCTCAATGTGCTCTTCCTGGCGCACGGCTTCTTGCTCCATGGCGGCGAAGAGATCGGCGTCGTACTTGGCAATAGTCAAATCACGGCTGAACATGGCGGTCCTCAAGGATCGGGGGCAGAAAAGGAGGGCATTCTAACCCAATGGGTTTTAGATGGCATATGAAAGGACATCATGTCGCGGACAAGTGGGGCTCATCTGGGGATAAGTGGTGGCTGTGAGGGCCTCACCACAAAGGATCAGTCGAACATGAACAGCGCATCGTTACTGAACTGCGCCTCGAACCGATTCGCCGGCATCGGCCTTCCGAACAGGTAACCTTGCACTTCATCGCAGCCATGCTCACGCAGGAAGTCCAACTGCTCATGGGTTTCCACGCCTTCGGCGATCACCGCCAGGTTCAGGCTATGGGCCATGGCGATAATGGCGCGGGCGATCTGCGCGTCTTGCTCGCCTGATGGCAGACCATCGACGAAGGTACGGTCGATCTTCAACACGTCGATCGGGAATTGCTTGAGGTAGTTGAGCGACGAATAACCGGTGCCAAAGTCATCCACCGCAATGCTCAAACCCAGGTTTTTCAAGCTGTCGAGGATCTGCATGGCCTCGTTCACTTCCCGCATCAGGATACTTTCGGTCAGCTCCAGTTCCAGGCACGCCGGCGGTAGGCCCGTGTCCTTGAGGATGGTGGCGATACGGGTGCCCAACTGGCCGTCGGAGAATTGCCGCGCCGAGATGTTCACCGAGACTTTCGGCACGCGCACCTTGTTCTGGTGCCAGGTCTTGAGCTGGCGACAGGCTTCGCTGATCACCCAGTCGCCCACGTCCACCACCAGGCCCAACTCTTCCAGCACCGGGATGAAGTCCCCCGGCGGCACCAGGCCACGGCGCGGGTGGCGCCAGCGCAGCAGGGCTTCGGCACCGGTCAGGCGTTTGCCGTCGCCGCTGAACTGCGGCTGGTAATAAAGCACAAATTCGTTCTGATCCAGGGCGTGGCGCAGGTCGCTTTCCAGCTCCAGGCGTTCCAGGGCGCTGGCGTTCATGTCGGCCTGGTAGAACTGGAAGTTGTTCTTGCCGCGTTCCTTGGCGTGATACATCGCGGTGTCGGCGTTTTTCATCAACTGGCTCAGCTCGTTGCCGTCCTGAGGGCTCAGGGCGATACCGATACTGGCGGTGACAAAAAACTCGCGGCCTTCCAGCACGAACGGCTTCACCAGGCTGGCAAGGATCTGCTCGGCCACATGAATCGCCCGGTTCAGCGCCATTTCACGGCTGATCCGCGGTTGCAGCAGCAGCGTGAACTCGTCGCCGCCCATGCGCGCCACGGTGTCATCTTCGGCCACGCAACCCAGCAGGCGCGTGGCCATTTCCTTGAGCATGCGGTCGCCGGCGGCGTGGCCCAGGGAATCGTTGATCGGTTTGAAGCGGTCGAGGTCGAGGAACATCAGCACCACCCAGGACTTCTGCCGTTCGGCCGACTGCAACGCGGTGTGCAGGCGATCCTGGAACAGCGTGCGGTTGGGCAGGTGGGTCAGGGCGTCGTAGTAGGCCAGACGGTGGATGCGCTGCTCGCTGGCCTTGCGCTCGCTGATGTCACTGAAGAAGCACACGTAGCTGGCCAGGTCGCCTTCGTCATCGAACACGGCGGTAATGCCGACCCACGCCGGGTAATGCTCGCCGTTGCGGCGCTTGAGCCACACTTCGCCTTCCCACGTGCTGTGCTGGTGCAACTGCTTGAGTACGTAGCGCAGGTGGGCTTCCTGCTGTTCGTCGACGGTGAGCATGTTCGGCAACTGGTCGAGCACATCGCTGACCGCATAGCCGCTGACCCGGCTGAACGCCTCGTTGGCCTGCACGATATAACCGGCGGGGTCGGTGATCAGAATCGCCGAGGTCGAGTGTTCGAAAACCGTGGCCGCCATGCGCAGGTCTTTCTCGGCACGACGTTGCTGGCTGATGTCGCGGCCCACGCCGAGGATGCCCTCGAAGGCGCCGTGTTCGTCCCATACCAGCACCAGGCGCAGCTCGATCGGCACTTTGCGACCATCGGCGCGCAGGCAGTCGAACAGGAACAACTGGGTCTGGATCTCATCCCGCAGCCGGTTCAGCGCTTCAGGGTCGCCCAGCGCGCGGCTGACCTGTTCCATCAGGCTGTAAATACCGGTCAGTTGCTGCGGGTTGGCGATGATTGACTGCCAGCCATTTTTGAACACCCAGTCCACGTCATAACCGAGCACGGTATTGACCGAGGGGCTGATGTAGTTGAGGGCCAACTGGCTGTCGGTGGAGCAGATCACGTCGCTGATGCTTTCGGCCAGCATGCGGTAGCGCTGTTCACTGTCACGCAGGGATTCGCTGGCCTCGATCTGGTCGGTGATGTCCTTGGCCACGCCGATGATGCGGGTGATCTGCGCCGTCTTGTCGCGGGCCAGGGCCTGCTCGCGGATGTCAAAGCGCCGCCATTGGTTGTTGCGATGGCGAAAACGCAGCTGGCATTGCAATTGGGTGGTGTAGCCGATCTGGCGCTGTTGCTGGCGCAAATCGTGGTAATGCTCGGCGTCTTCGGGGTGCAGCAGGATTTCCCAGAAGTACTCGCCCATTTGCTGCAGTTCGGCCTTGTTGTAGCCGAGGGTGTGGCCCAGATGATGGTTGCTGAAAATCATGCGCTGGCTGATCACGTCCTGCACATACAGGTGGTCGGGGACGGTGCGTACCACGTCCGACCAGAAGCTCTCGCGCTCCACCAGCGACAGCTCGATCAGCTTGCGGCTGGTGATATCGCTGATGCTGAGGATCACCGCCTTGAAGTCGTCCTGCTGCTCCGGCAAGCGCATCACCAGCCACAGGTATTGCTCGTTGCCGGCCACGTCCTTGAGCTGGATTTCCAGTTCCAACTGGTTCTGTTGGGTCAGTACCGCCTCAAGAATCTGGTAGCCGATGGACGTGGCATTGCGCGGGCAGTCATCGATCAGGCGCTCCCAGGCTTCTTCGCAGGACCCCACGTTCAGCAGGCGCACCGCCACCTGGTTGACCTCGGTGATGCGCAGTTCCTTGAGCAGTTGCTGGCGTTCGCCGGGGTTGTCCTGCAGCCAGGCGTGCAGTTGCTCGCGGGTCTCCAGCCGGGTCTTGTCGAAGAACGCATTCAGGCCCGACAAGTCGAGCACGCACAGGGCCACGCCGGTGCCTTCGAAAATGTCCTGGTAGCGCCGGCGGCCTTCATGCACCTGGCGCTGGCGGCGGCGCATGTTCAGCAGCACGATCACCGGGATCAGCGAGAACGCCAGGCCCAGCAGGCATTTGCCGATGAAGGCCGGCAGCAGTTGTTCCAACACGGCGGAGCGGTCGAACAGCCCACGCAGTTGCCAGTCGCTCTTGCTCAAGGGCGTGACCAATACACTTTTATTCAGCTCGTCCGGGGTCAGTGCGGACGCCCACTGCGCTGGCATGCCGCTGTCTCGGCTGACAACCCGATGGTTGATGCGATTCTCGATGACCCACAGCGGGCGCTGGCCCTGGCCGTCCTGGCGGGTGAGGTTGCTCAGGTAGTTGGGGGCCAGGCGCAGCGCCCAATACATCCGCGAGCCGCCGCTGGGTTGGTGCAGCAACAGATAGATAATCGTGCCGTCGTTGCTGTTGCTCAGGTAATAGGATTGGGCGTGGCTGCGTTGCACCAGTTCTGCCAGCCAGGCGGCGTCCTGGCTGTCGGTGGCGCTGTCACTGACCATCGCGCCGCTGGGGGCGAGCAGGGCGATGCTGCGCAGCTCCGGCAGCGAGCGTTGCAAGGTGCGCATCAGCGCCTGTTGCTGTTCGCTGTCACGCGGCGGCTCGACCATCGGCAGCAGGTTCAGGGCGATTTTCGCGCTGAGGGCCATGTTCAGGCTGATCTGTTCAGCCAGGTCGGCGCTGTAGTCGATGGTGTATTGCTGTTGATTCTTCTGGTTTTGCTGGAGCTGGTCGAGCAACTGCCAGAACAATAACGCGAGCAGCATGAGGACGAGCGTCGCCAATGCGCCTTTGAGGGTGCCGTGCAGGGGCGCTCCCGGCGCTATATGAGCGGCGCGCAGGGGAGTTGGCGGCGTGACTTTGGACAAGCTGTGATCCTGCGGTTTGGCTGGACTGGCGCGCGACGTGCACTATAAGCCGGACGCCCGGAGGGCGGCTAGCATGCCTTGACTTGTGGCAAAGTGCCAGCCCCGCCTGGCGGGCACTAAAGAGCGCCGCTGGTATGGATCAGGCTGTCCGTCAGCCGCGTCAGGATCGCCAGCGTGAACAGGCTGATAACCACAGAAGCCGTACGGTTGATGGTGTGCGGCGTCAACCACGCGTACCCGCCTCGCTTGATGCGGGCCCCCAGCAGCACCCAGGCACAGCCCACCGGTATCACCACGGCGGTGAACTGCGCGACGAAATGCACGTACAAGGTCAAGTCGATAAACGTCTGCATCGGGACGATAAACGACACGATCAGTAATCCCTTGGGATTGATCAGCGTGAGCAAAAAGAAATTCAGCGTGGACACCCGCGCTTCGGGCGCGGTGTGGAGTGTTTCGTCGGGATGGCGCCACAGCAGGTAGCAAGTCCTGATCAAATAGCAGACCGAAACGAACTGCACGAGCTTCAGGCTCCAGGGCGCGCTGTCGCCGATATGGCTGAGCAAGTAGCCCCAGAACGAGATCTGCGTCAGGTAGGCCAGGCACTCCAGCAGGCTCAGCGGCCAGGCGCGCCGGAACCCCGCGAGTAATCCCGAGCGCAGCAGCAGCGTGTTGGTAGGCCCCGGCATTAATAGCAGTAGCCCGAGTGCGGATAGGACGCCAAGCATGAAGGGTGTCTCCTGGAACCCCTGAGGGTTTTGGCCGGCTAATCTAACAGATAGGCTTCGATACGCTCGGTCACTTAGGTTAACCTTGAGGATTCGCAACACTATGTACAGCGCCATGACGCTACGTAGGCCTGTTCTTACTTTTATGAGGTCCACATTTTGGCTCAATACGTCTTCACCATGCATCGGCTGGGCAAAGTTGTCCCTCCGAAGCGGGAAATCCTGAAAAACATTTCGCTGTCCTTCTTCCCTGGCGCCAAGATCGGCGTGCTCGGCCTCAACGGTTCGGGTAAATCCACCCTGTTGAAAATCATGGCCGGCGTCGACACCGAGTTCGAAGGCGAAGCCCGCCCGATGCCTGACCTGAACATCGGCTACCTGCCGCAAGAGCCGATCCTGGACCCGACCAAGACCGTGCGTGAAGTGGTGGAAGAAGCCGTCAGCGTGATCAAGAACGCCCAGGCGCGCCTGGACGAGGTCTACGCGGCTTACGCTGAAGAAGATGCCGACTTCGACAAACTGGCCGCCGAACAGGCCAAGCTCGAAGCTATCCTGCAAGCCAGCGATGGTCACAACCTGGAGCGCCAGCTGGAAGTCGCCGCCGATGCACTGCGCCTGCCGGCGTGGGACGCCAAGGTCGAACACCTGTCCGGTGGTGAAAAACGTCGTGTGGCCCTGTGCCGCCTGCTGCTGTCGGCCCCCGACATGCTGCTGCTCGACGAACCGACCAACCACTTGGACGCCGATTCCGTCGCCTGGCTGGAACACTTCCTTCACGATTTCCCAGGCACCGTGGTCGCGATCACGCACGACCGGTACTTCCTGGACAACGTGGCCGGCTGGATCCTCGAGCTCGACCGTGGCGCGGGTATCCCTTACGAGGGCAACTACTCCGGTTGGCTGGAAGCCAAGTCCGACCGTCTGGCCGCCGAATCCAAGCAGCAATCGGCCCATGAAAAAGCCATGAAGGAAGAACTGGAGTGGGTGCGCAAAGGCGCCAAGGCCCGCCAGTCCAAATCCAAGGCACGTCTGCAACGCTTCGAAGAAATGCAATCCCAGGAATTCCAGAAGCGTTCGGAAACCAACGAGATCTACATCCCGGCCGGTCCGCGCCTGGGTGACAAGGTCATCGAGTTCAAGAACGTTTCCAAAGGCTATGGCGACCGCGTGCTGATCGACAACCTGTCGTTCTCCATGCCAAAAGGCGCAATCGTCGGCGTAATCGGTGGTAACGGTGCGGGTAAGTCCACGCTGTTCCGCATGCTGATGGGCAAGGAAACCCCGGATTCGGGCAGCATCGAAGTCGGCGAAACCGTGCAGCTTGCTTGCGTTGATCAGAGCCGTGAAGACCTGGACGGCAGCAAAACCGTGTTCCAGCAGATTTCCGACGGTTCCGACCAGATCCGCATCGGCAACTATGAAATCCCGTCGCGTACCTACGTCGGCCGTTTCAACTTCAAGGGCGGCGACCAGCAGAAGTTCGTCAAGGACCTGTCCGGTGGTGAGCGCGGTCGCTTGCACCTGGCCCTGACCCTGAAAGAGGGCGGCAACGTCCTGCTGCTCGACGAACCGTCCAACGACCTCGACGTTGAAACCCTGCGTTCCCTGGAAGAAGCGCTGCTGGACTTCCCGGGCGCCGCCATTGTGATCTCTCACGATCGGTGGTTCCTTGACCGCGTCGCGACCCACATCCTGGCGTACGAAGACGACTCGCAAGCGGTGTTCTTCGAAGGTAACTACACCGAGTACGAAGCGGACCGTAAAAAACGCTTGGGCGACGCTGCTGCCCAGCCGCACCGTGTGCGTCACAAAAAACTGGCCTGATTCGGGTTGGTTTGAAAGAGCGGAGCCTTAGGGCTCCGCTTTTTTTTGCCTGGAATTTGATGGTGCGCGCGGTTCGGGCTTGCTCCCTGAAAGGGTGCATAAACACCCCTGAAACTGGATACAGTTATATAAAACGCACCATTTAAATTCACAAAGGCGACATTTTGCCCTGTCGCAGTGCGGAATGAATTGATAAAGTCCGGCTCAATCTCCGTTAACAACTAAAAATTTGCCGAGACTTTTCATGATCGAATCCGTCGAATCCTTCCTTGCCCGCCTCAAGAAACGCGACCCGGACCAGCCGGAATTCCACCAGGCCGTAGAAGAAGTCCTACGCAGTCTGTGGCCGTTTCTGGAAGCCAATCCTCACTACCTGACCTCGGGCATCCTGGAGCGCATCTGCGAGCCAGAACGCGCGATTACCTTCCGGGTGTCGTGGGTGGATGATCATGGCAAGGTCCAGGTCAATCGCGGTTTCCGTATCCAGATGAACAGCGCCATCGGCCCCTACAAAGGCGGCCTGCGCTTCCACCCGTCGGTGAACCTGGGCGTGCTGAAATTCCTCGCCTTCGAGCAGACCTTCAAGAATTCCCTGACCTCGCTGCCCATGGGCGGCGGCAAAGGCGGCTCGGACTTCGACCCCAAGGGCAAGAGCGACGCTGAAGTCATGCGTTTCTGCCAGGCCTTCATGAGCGAGCTGTATCGCCACATCGGCGCGGACGTGGACGTGCCGGCCGGCGATATCGGCGTGGGCGCCCGTGAGATCGGCTTCCTGTTCGGCCAGTACAAGCGTCTGAGCAACCAGTTCACCTCTGTGCTGACCGGCAAGGGCATGACCTACGGCGGCAGCCTGATCCGCCCGGAAGCCACGGGTTTCGGCTGCGTGTACTTCGCTGAAGAGATGCTCAAGCGCAACAACCAGCGGGTTGAGGGCAAGCGCGTGGTGGTGTCCGGCTCCGGCAACGTAGCGCAATACGCGGCGCGCAAGGTCATGGACCTGGGCGGCAAGGTGATTTCCCTGTCCGATTCCGAAGGCACCCTGTACGCCGAAAGCGGTTTGACCGAAGAGCAATGGTCGGCCCTGCTGGAGCTGAAAAACGTCCAGCGCGGCCGCATCAGCGAACTGGCCGAGCGTTTCGGCCTGGAATTCCGCAAAGGCCAGACCCCATGGGAACTGGCTTGCGATATCGCGTTGCCCTGTGCGACTCAAAACGAACTCGATGCCGACGCCGCCCGCGCTTTGCTGCGCAATGGCTGCATCTGCGTGGCCGAAGGCGCCAACATGCCGACCACGCTCGAGGCTGTGGATATCTTTATCGAGGCGGGCACCCTGTTCGCGCCGGGTAAAGCTTCTAACGCTGGCGGCGTCGCCGTGAGCGGCCTGGAAATGTCGCAGAACGCCATGCGCCTGCTGTGGACCGCCGGTGAAGTGGACAGCAAGTTGCACAACATCATGCAGTCGATCCACCATGCCTGCGTGCACTACGGCGAAGAAAACGGCCGGATCAACTACGTGAAAGGCGCGAACATCGCCGGCTTCGTCAAAGTGGCCGACGCAATGCTGGCCCAAGGCATCGTCTAAACCTCGGGCTCGATCCGCAGCACTTCGATCATCTGATCGCCGACGGGGCGCTGCCACAGCACCTCGTCACCCACTTGGGCGCCCAGCAAGGCGCGGCCCAGGGGCGAACCCCAGTTGATCAGGCCTGCGCTCGCATCGGCCTGGTCTTCACCGACCAACTGGATGCGTTGTTGTTCGTCCTGTTCATTGGCGAAGGTCACCCAACTGCCGATCTGCACCTTGTCGGTGGAGGTGGCCGGAGCGACCACCTGGGCACTTTGCACCCGCTGGTTGAAGTAGCGCAAATCCCGCTCAAGGTCCGCCTGGCGCTGTTTATCGCCCTTGGCAGATTCGAGACTGTATTCGTGCTGCAACTGCGCAACCTTGGCCTGCAATTGCGCCAAACCATGCGCAGTCAGGCGATTGGGTTGCTCGCTCACCTGACGTTCCACCGGCTGATCAGCCTGGGCGGCGGCGTTGTCCTCGTTTACAAAAGCTCGGCTCATGACATTCTCCCTCTCTGGAGTTTGGGCCATGGTCGCCGCGCTTTAGTTTCGCTGGATGTCTGGAAACGACCTATTGCGAACGATAGGCCCTGGCGGCGTCGCGGTTTTTCTCCTGCTGCCAGGCGCGCTCGCGGTCATCCCAGTGATTGTCCTTGTAGTCACGCAACTCTTCGTTCTCACGCATGGCCTTACACTGACGGAAACCGTCTTCCCAGCCTTCGGCGTATTCACGGTCCTTCAGATAACGCGGCACATTCTTGCGAAACTCCCCGCTGATTACCCCGGCGGCCTGGCGACCGCTGCTGCAACCATCATCAAAACCATCGGCAAACGCCGGTGGGTAACCTTTGGCCAACAAATCCTGATGGGTAGACTGACAACCCACCAACCACAGCACCGCACCCAGCATTACCGCAGACCGCCACATGGCGTACTCCCTGGCCGTTTCACGGCTGATGGGGAGAGTCTAGAAGGGGATTTGTCGGGGCGGTGTGAAAGGGAGGTGAGAAAGGTGTTGTTGTGTAGGAGCTGGCTTGCCGGCGATGCAGGCACCTCGGTGTATCAGTTGCTCTGAGGTGATGCGATCGCCGGCAAGCCGGCTCCTACAGGTCCTGTGGTCAATAGTGGTACCACTTCACTTCCAGCATCACTTCATTCACCGGCGTCGACAAGTGGCTGTACTCACGCTGTGCGCTCAGGCGTAGCCCCAGGTTACGTGACAATTCCCACTGCTGGTTCAGGCTGATGCTACGGCGCACTTCGCCATTGGTGAAGAAATCACCCTTGGCTTCCAGGCTCAGGTTACCCAGCGGGTTTTTCCACAGCACGCCGGTATTGAACCCGGCCGCGGGGGAGATGGCTTCGCTGAAGTCGTTGTTGTGCTCCACGCGCACGGTGCCGAGGGCGAAGCCGAGCATGTCGTCGCTCAATTGCCAGGTGCCGCCGGCGCCACCGTTGACGTGGGCGACCAGGGTTTCGTCGTCGTGTTTGCCCGGTACACGTTCCAGGCCGCCGGTGACTTGCCATGACCACGGCTGCAACAGGGCGTTACGTGGGGTCAGGGAGCGGATGGTGGCCAGGTCCAGTTGCTGCAGTTGCCAGTGGTTGCCTTCGTACTGGCGCAGTTTCATCTGCAGGATTTCGATCTGCGCGCCGAGGGGGAAACCTTCGGCGTTGTCGTTGAGGTCGTGGTAGGCCATGCGCAGGCCGTATTCACCGAAGGCCTTGTCGCCATGGGTGCCGATGCCGGCTTGCCAGGTGCGTGATTCATGGCCGTTTTCCGGCAGGCCGGGTGGAGTGATCTTGAGGTCGGGCGCCGGGTTCTGGTTGATCGCGCGCAGCAATTCGAAGCTGCGCTGGGAGCGGGCGGTGTCGCGCTCCAGGCCGTTGGCGCGGTAGCGGCCGAGGCGGTAGGCGGCGTCAATGATCAGGGCCTGGCGATCTTTAGCGATGGCCTTGAAAGCGGGGTCCTGCAATTGCTTCTGGTCGTCGCTGACCTTCAATACCCATTGCTGCTCGTCGCTGTCCAGCGGCTTGGCGCGCTCCAGCAATTCGCGTTCACGGGAAGGACGGTAGTCGATCTTTTCTACCAGACCTGCGTCTTTCACGGCCTTGACGGTGTCGGTCGGGATGGCGGTCAGCGGGAACTGTTCGGTCAACCGCAGGCCGGGACGCGCCACTTGCAGCAGTTCCAGCAGGCGATAGGAGCAGTTTTCGTCAAAGAAGAAGTAATCGAACTGGATCTGTTTGAGCTCCCACACGTGCTCGACCATGCGCTCGGTCTCGACTTGCGTGAGGTTGAGGCGATATTCCCACAGGTCGCGGTTCTCAAGGCTGCGGTACTCCGACAGCTTTTCCTGATAAGGCACCAGGGCGAACAGGCCGGGATAACCGCCCATCAGGCCTTTCCAGGCGTAGAGAATGCTGTTGTCGGAGCCTTCGATGTAGGCACCGAAGTTGATCGCGTAGCTGAGCAGGGCGGTGTTGTTGCTCTGCACGTCGGCCTGGTCGATGCGCAGCAACGTGTGGCCGAACATCGACGACGGGCTGTTGAGGTAGGCCGCCGGGAAGATCATCACCGCGCTATGGGGGGCGACGTCCTTGAACCATTGCTTGAATTCTGTGCAGTCCACGGCAGGCAGGTCAGTGAGGTGCAACTGATCCTTGAGCCAACGGGTCCGTGCGGGGTAAACGCATTGGGCGTGTTTTTCACCCAGGCTGGCCGGTGCGTAGAGCGCATCAACGGTGGCCTTGAGTTCGGCGTCCGGGTGGTGGGCGCCATCGGGCGCGAGGAAGAACTTCTTGTCGCTGACGTAACTGCGCCAGCCATTGATTTTGCCGGCTTCGTAATGGCCAAGCGAAAGCCAGAACGGATCATTGGCCAATTGCTGCAAACGTTGATCATCAAGGTGCGGGGCCGCGTACAGCGGGGCGCAGGCGAAGAGTGCCATCCAGGCAAAGCGTTTGAGCATAGGGGCAACTTAAGTCGGATATAAAAGAGACCCAAAGGGGAGGCGGGTCCAAAATAAAACCCGCGCCAGGGTAGGCGCGGGCGGGTCGAGCTTAAGCCTGGGTTGCGTATTTCGCCAGACGGGCATCGCTTTTCAGTACCGCAATGGTGTTGTTGTGCACGTCGTCAGCGGTCACGTCAGCCTTGCTGAAGATCTGCTGGAAGTGCTCGTGGGTCACGGCCGCGAAGTGCTCGCGATCTTCCGGTGCCACACCCAGTACCACGGCGTAGGTAGTCAGCGCTTCGCCGTTACCCTTGGCCATGTCTTCGGACAGCTCGTTCATCATGCCATTCATGGCAATCCAGGACTTGCCGCCGTAGGTCAGGGCGCTGTTGGTGTTACAGCCGTTGGTGCCCGAGGTCATGCCGAAGGTGGCGTTACCCGACGTACCGTTGGTAGTGGATGCCAGGAAGTGAGCTGGCGTGCCGCGCTGGCCTTCGAACAACATGTTGCCCCAACCGCAGTTCGGGCCACCTGGTGCTTCTGCCATTGCATTGAGGGAGACGACGGTGAAGAGAGTACCAAGAAGGATCCGTTTCATAGCTTTGTTCTCTTTGTGTGCAAACCAATGGACAAGGGTTCAGGCGCGTCGCAGCGCCCTAGGGGCCAGTTATTAGTCCAACCCGCGCAGTTTGGAGTTTAGGCACGTTCCAAGGGTTCCGTGTATTTTTATAAAACAATCAGCGATGTCGCGATATTTCTGCAGGTCGCATCCCACGTCTATGCTTTCCCGAAAGCGCGCCTTGCCAGAGCGCGCAACCGGGAGCCAGAATGCCGTCATCTGCCCCGCCTGATGTAAGGAAGCCCGATGCCTGATCCTGTTGCTGCCAGCTTGCGTCTAGCGCCCGAAGCGCTGACTCGCCCTTTCTCCGCTGAACAGTTCAGCTTCTCGACCACCAATGATTTGGAGCCCTTTCGCGGTGTGCTTGGCCAGGAACGTGCGGTTGAAGCCTTGCAGTTCGGTGTGGCCATGCCACGCCCCGGTTACAACGTGTTTGTCATGGGCGAGCCTGGTACCGGCCGCTTTTCGTTCGTCAAACGCTACCTGAAAGCCGAAGGCAAACGCCTGCAGACCCCGGCGGATTGGGTCTATGTGAACAATTTCGATGAGCCTCGCGAACCGCGCGCCCTGGAATTGCCGGGCGGCGCCGCGGCGGCGTTTATCAACGACATCAACGGTTTGGTCGACAACCTCGTCGCCACCTTCCCGGCGGTCTTCGAACACCCGACGTATCAACAGCGTAAAAGCGCCATCGACCGGGCCTTCAACCAGCGCTACGACAAGGCCTTGGACGTGATCGAACGCCTGGCCCTGGAAAAGGACGTGGCGCTGTACCGCGACAGTAGCAACATCGCTTTTACCCCGATGCTCGACGGCAAGGCGCTGGACGAAGCCGAGTTCTCGCAGTTGCCGGAAGCCGATCGCGAGCGTTTCCACACCGACATTTCCGAGTTGGAAGAACGCCTCAACGAAGAACTGGCCAGCCTGCCGCAGTGGAAGCGTGAGTCGAACAATCAACTGCGCCAGTTCAACGAAGAAACCATCACCCTGGCCCTGCAGCCGTTGCTTGCACCGCTGTCGGAAAAGTACGCGGAAAACGCCGCCGTCTGCGGTTATTTGCAAGCCATGCAGGTGTACCTGCTCAAGACCGTGGTCGAGCAATTGGTGGATGACGCCAAGACCGACGCCCAAGCGCGCAAGCTGCTCGAAGAGCAGTACTGCCCAAGCCTGGTGGTGGGCCATCCGGTCAATGGTGGCGCGCCGGTGGTGTTTGAACCGCACCCGACCTACGACAACCTGTTCGGCCGCATCGAATACAGCACCGACCAGGGTGCGCTCTACACCACTTATCGCCAGCTGCGTCCGGGCGCGCTGCACCGTGCCAACGGCGGCTTCCTGATCCTGGAAGCCGAAAAAATGCTCAGCGAGCCGTTTGTGTGGGACGCGCTCAAGCGTTCCTTGCAGTCGCGCAAACTGAAGATGGAATCACCGCTGGGCGAGTTGGGCCGCCTGGCCACCGTGACCCTCAACCCGCAGATGATCCCGTTGCAAGTCAAGGTGATCATCATCGGTTCGCGCCAGTTGTACTACGCGTTGCAGGACGCCGATCCGGATTTCCAGGAGATGTTCCGCGTACTGGTGGACTTCGACGAAGACATCCCGATGGTCGACGAAAGCCTGGAGCAGTTTGCCCAGTTGCTTAAAACCCGCACCTCGGAAGAAGGCATGGCGCCGCTGACGTCGGACGCGGTGGCGCGGTTGGCGACTTACAGCGCGCGGCTGGCGGAGCATCAAGGCCGTTTGTCGGCGCGTATTGGCGACTTGTTCCAGTTGGTCAGCGAGGCGGATTTCATTCGCCACCTGGCCGGCGACGAAATGACCGATGCCGGCCATATCGAGCGCGCCCTCAAGGCCAAGGCCACGCGCACCGGGCGCGTGTCGGCGCGGATTCTCGACGACATGCTCGCCGGGGTCATCCTCATCGACACGGCCGGTGCGGCGGTGGGCAAGTGCAATGGGCTGACGGTGCTGGAAGTCGGTGATTCGGCCTTCGGCGTGCCGGCGCGGATTTCCGCCACGGTGTATCCGGGTGGCAGCGGCATTGTCGACATCGAGCGTGAGGTCAACCTCGGCCAGCCGATTCACTCCAAGGGCGTGATGATCCTCACGGGTTACCTGGGCAGCCGGTATGCCCAGGAATTCCCGCTGGCGATCTCGGCGAGTATCGCGCTGGAGCAATCCTACGGTTATGTGGACGGCGACAGCGCGTCCTTGGGCGAGGCGTGCACCTTGATCTCGGCCTTGTCGAAAACGCCGCTCAAGCAGTGCTTTGCCATCACCGGCTCGATCAACCAGTTTGGTGAAGTGCAGGCGGTGGGTGGGGTCAACGAGAAGATCGAAGGTTTCTTCCGCCTGTGTGAAGCGCGCGGTTTGACCGGTGAGCAAGGCGCGATCATTCCCCAGGCCAACGTCGCCACGTTGATGCTGGATGAGAAGGTGCTGCAGGCCGTGCGTGCAGGGCAATTCCATATCTATGCCGTGCGACAGGCCGACGAGGCGCTGAGCCTGCTGGTGGGCGAGGATGCCGGTGAGCCGGATGCCGAGGGGCAATTCCCGGAAGGCACGGTGAACGCGCGCGTGGTCGAGCGGTTGCGCGCGATTGCCGAGATGATCAGTGAGGAAGACCTGAAGGAGGCGGAGAAGGAGCTGGCACAGCAGGCGCTGGCCGAAGCCAAGCCGACTTGATGACGTAGTGGCGTATTGGGCTGAGCGGGCTGTTGTGGCGAGCGGGCTTGCCCCGCGTTGGGCTGCGAAGCAGCCCCAAAACCAAACAATTCAATCTCACTGGCACACCGCAGCGGTCCTGTTGGGGCTGCTGCGCAGCCCAACGCGGGGCAAGCCCGCTCACCACAGAACGGGCAAAACCGTCACAAATTTGGCGCCGCTGTAGGGCCAACGGCCGTTGGTCCCTACAACCTTGGTTTGTCGTGGTTTTCTTCTATTCTGTGCTCAAGGGATATCCACAGGAGTCGCGGGATAGAAACAGCCTCGCCCCAGGCGCAGGTTGAACACCGATCTACCGAGGGTCGCCGCCATGCCGCGCAACCTTTGCCTTACCCGCCAGTGCTTCGGCCTGGTCACCCGTATCGAATGTTCCATTCGCCCTCTCGCGGGGGATAACGGGATGTGGACGTTGTTGTTTGCCGCCGGAATGACCGGTGAACAGCCTTCCACCATCAAGTCCCAAGGCCCGTTCCCCGGGCCCTTCGCGGCGGAAAATATTCTGGAATCCATCGTGGACAGCCTGACCCAGCACGGCTACGAGACGGCGGCTGACCCGCAGATCTGGTGCCTGCACATGCAGGCCCACCTGCGACAGCTTAATGGTGACACCCGGCACTGAACGCTATTTGCTTTCGGGCTTGTCCAGTTTGACCTCGAAACCGTATTGCACAGTGCTCAGGTCGGTGCGCTGGTAGCTTTCCAGAGTGGTCGGCTGGCCGTAGAAGTAATGCACGTCAAACATCGCCGTGCCGTACTCCTCGGCGCGGTGGCTGACGCCGAGGATTTCCTTGAGGTAATTGCCGCTGGCGTCCTTGGCGTAGAAACGCCAGCTGTCGGCGGGGAAGGCCTTCTGGTCCACGATCAGCGCGTTGTCCTTGAGTTCGAGTCCTTTGGGCAGCTTGCTTGCATCGATCTCGTTTTTATCGATGGTCGCCAGAAACAGCGGAATCGAACCCACCACAAAGGCCGGGTTTTCCGGGAACAAGTTGAGGTCGTAGGTGAGCGTGCCGCGTGCCGGGTTCAGCTCAAAGGCTTCGGTCGGCAGCTCGATCGGCTCGCCGCGCTCGCCTTTTTCGTCGGCGGTGAAAAAGGTCACCGGTGATTCGCTGCTGTTGCGCTCGCTGCCCACCAGGTCGTCATTGAAGGTGAACGGGTGGTCGAACACGATGTGCGCCGCGCTGGCGTCTTC
The DNA here is from genome assembly GCF_013387025.1 of Pseudomonas reactans. NCBI lineage: Bacteria > Pseudomonadati > Pseudomonadota > Gammaproteobacteria > Pseudomonadales > Pseudomonadaceae > Pseudomonas > Pseudomonas reactans. The sequence continues at coordinate 221,309 of NZ_JACAQP010000013.1, forward strand.
GACCGACTGGCTGATGGAGACGCTGTTTTTCAGTTGGTCTTCCGTCATGCTCGCGTCTTTGAGCCAACTGGCGGCGCTGTCGTCATACACGGTGACCGGCATCGGCAGGGCTTGTACGGTTTTCTGCAGGCTGTTCTTGTCGAAGCGCAGCACCGGCAGGTCAAGGTCTTTGCGGGTGCGCGTGGCGGTGGAAAAATCCAGCACGTTGACTTGCAGGGTGTCGATCACGCCATTGAAGTACACCTTGGCGTAATGGCTGCTCTGTTTGTGTTCGAAGGCTTTTTGCTCGTCGGTCAGCTGTTTTTCGAACGCTTGCGACCAGGCCTTCTGCTTTTGCATCTCGGCCAGTTGTTTTTCGTAGAACGCGACCTGGGCGCTGCTTTCGTTGATCGAACCCGAGCGGGTAAGAAACTGCCCGCTGCTGTCCCGCGCCTGAGCCAGCAAGGGGTTGGGCGATTCGTCGCCGACGTTCGGTGCCAATGGCTGGCTGTTGGTCAACTCGATCTCGGCGTAGTTCTTTTCCAGCAGAACCAGGTTGAGGGTGATATTGCCTTCGGTGCGCTTGTGGCCCACGTCCTTTTTCGACAGATCAAAGGTCAGCACCTTGCCCGGCGCGACCACTTCAACGGTGCCCTTGAGGCTGACAGGCTGTGGCTGGCTCTTGTTTTCCGTCTCGATGCCCTCGATGAACGGGTAGGTCACCGTCAGGTCGTCGGGGTTGGTCAAGTTGGAGCTGCTGGGGCTCAGTTGGATGCCCGGATCGGTTTCCGACCATTCCGGCTGGAAGGGGATGACTTTGTTGTTGCTTAAGGTGACTGACTGCCATTCCAGCCCGTGGGGGAAAGGGAATTGGTCGGGGACGTTGAAGTTAAAGGGGAAGACCGGCTGTAAATCCGTCAAATAGTCGGAATGGGAGGTCTTGCGCAGTACGAACAGGCCATTGATGTAGGTGTCCACCAGCGCCTGGGGCGTGGGGTAATGCTTGAGCAGGGCGAGGGTGTCTTCACCGTATTCGGCTTCGATGGGCTTGGTGGCGAGCTTGACCCGCGCCCGCTCCAGCAACAGCAGCGAACCACCCAGGTCGGCGACGGCGTCGCGCAGCTTGGGGTCCTGGATGCTGTCGAGGGACTGTTCGAACTTGGCGGTTTTCTCTTCGAGGGTGGTCTGCTTCTGTTCGTCGCCGGGGGAGCAACCGCCAGCCAGCAGCAATGCCGCGCACAGGCCGATAGTGGCCAAAGGGGATCGCACATCCATCATCTGAGTTTTTCCTGTCCGACGTCATCGAGCCGAGTTGTTATTGGGCTCGACACTAGCAGAAAAATTCTCTTACAGATGCCGCACAGGTCAGTTTTCTCGCGGTTACAGCTGTCTTGTGGTGGCTGGTATACTCGCCGCCATTTCTAGCCTAGCTGTGTGAGATCCAATGGAACGCTTTATCGAAAATGCTATGTACGCCTCGCGTTGGCTGCTGGCGCCTATTTATTTCGGCTTGTCCCTGGGGTTGCTGGCGCTGGCGCTGAAATTCTTCCAGGAAGTGATTCACCTGCTGCCGAGCGTGTTCTCGATGGCCGAGTCCGAGCTGATCCTGGTGTTGCTGTCGTTGATCGACATGGCACTGGTCGGTGGCTTGCTGGTGATGGTGATGATTTCCGGCTACGAGAACTTTGTCTCGCAGCTGGATATCGATGAAAGCAAAGAGAAGCTCAACTGGCTGGGTACCATGGATTCTTCGTCGCTGAAGATGAAAGTGGCGGCCTCCATCGTGGCGATTTCCTCCATTCACTTGCTGCGCATCTTCATGGACGCCAAGAACGTCGATCCGCAGCACTTGATGTGGTACGTGATCATCCACATGACGTTTGTGATCTCGGCATTTGCCATGGGTTACCTGGACAAGGTCACCAAGCACTGATGCCCCGCTCCAGCCTTACTGCTCGACGAAGTAGTACGGCTGGCGGTTGATCGACATCTGCTTGATCACCTTCACCGGGGTGGCCAGGTCGTTGGTATGGTCCAGCAACGCAACGTTGCCGGGCTTGGCGCCGAGGTAGCTGTGCAGTTCGGCCTCGGTTTTCAGGATCGGCAAATAGGCCTGCAGGTAGAACACGCTGGCCCCGGCGATGCGTTCGTTGGGCTGGAACAGCGCCACTTCCTTGCCTTCGTCCTTGTAAGCCTGAGCCTGACTGATCACTGGCACGAATGACTGGCGCACGTCGGCTTTGGGCGCGAACCAGAAGGCGGCGATCAGGTAGCAACCCACCGCCAGGGTGAATACGCCGCCCACCACGCTTCTGTGATGTTTGTGCAGCGCGGGTTTGTGGGTTTTCAGCCAGTCCAGCAGCACCCGTGCGTATTCCGCAGCCAGTACGGCGGCGGCTGGGGTGAGTGCCATCAGGTAAACGGTGCGTTTGCTAGATGCCAGGGTCAGCAGGGTGAATTGCGCCACCAGCCAGATGCTGAAGAACAGGTGGTAGCGATTGCGCACCAGGCTTTTGCGGAAATGCCACAGACCCAGGTACACCAGAATATTCCACGGCAGGAACGCCTCGGGCAGCTTGGCGATGTAGTAGTAGAACGGCTCGTAATGCCCAGCCTCGACAAACGAGCCGCTGAAACGGCCGACGCTGTTGGTCAGCAACACTTCGGACACCGCCTGCATGCCGCCGCGCTGGAACAGGAACCCCAGCCAGATCACCAGCGGCACCAGCGCCAGCAGGGTAAACAACGCTGGCTTGAGCCAGTTGCCAATCTGCAGGCGTTTATCCATCAGGCTGGTGCTGGCCAGGTACGCGAAAATCACAATGCCCGGCATAGCCAGGCCCAGTACGCCTTTGCTGAGGGTGGCGATCACCATTCCGCCGGTAAACAGTGCCCAGGCGCCTGTGCTGGAGCCCTGGCGATCAGGCCGCACGGCCTGGTAGAACGCCAGCAGCGCAGTGGTCACGCCGAGGGTGAGCAGCGAATCCTCACCGACGCCACGCGCATTGCTCCAATAGCTGGCCATGGTCGCCAGGATCAACGCGGCGCTGAACGCCAGCGTCTGCGGACGCCCGAACCGGCGTAGCATGGTGTAAAGCAGCATCACGCTGAATAAACCGGCGAATGCCGAGGCCAGGCGCACGGCCCAGGTAGTGCCGCCGAACAGGCGAATCGCCCCGGCGTCGAGCCACAGGCTCAGGGGTGGTTTTTCCAGGAAGGGCTCGCGAAACAACTGGGGCACTACCCAGTTATTGTCCAGGTGCATGGCCATGGCGATCCCGGCGACGCGGGCTTCGGTGGAGCCTTGCAGCTCATGGTTACCCAAGGCAAAGAAGAACAACAGACCAGCAAGCAGAAGCAGCAGGGGGACGGGACGCGTCATGGGTTGTGGCTACCAGGGCAGGAGGACCGTCCGGGGGAACGGTCATTGCAATGGGCTAGTATCCGCGGACGTTTCTGAATATTTCGTGAACGAGTGTTGGATTTTTGTAAGGTCGGTCAGGGAGCCCTCAAGCTAGGCAGTGCGGCTTGACCTTGCGGGCTCAGCACCGGCTGCAGTTGCTCCCAAGTGAAGCTCAGCTCGTTATCGCAGCCATCGCCCTGAGCGGGTGTCGACAGTTGCAGCCCTTGGGTGTTGAAGCTTAAGTCGAACGAGGAATAGCTGGTCACGGCTGGGCATCCTTCGTCCGTGGTGGTCTGCTTGGCCAACCAGGTGCTGAAAGCGGCCGGCAGTTTGACCTGGCCCGAATAGGGCGTGTCCCATTGCTCATGGCCGCCCAGCCACGTCCAAGGGTCGACTTTTTCACCGGTTTGCAGGTTCCAGCTGTGCAGGCCCCAACTGATTCCCCCGCGTCCGTAACCCGCCGACCAACGATAGAACCGTACGGTGATCCAGTGCGATGACCAATAGAACGGTTCCACCGTGATCTCGCTGGTCGCGGTGCTGCCGCCCTGGTCCAGTGAGTTACGCCGCTCTCTATAAAAATCGGTCTGACCATCCGGGTTGATGGCCATGCGTGCGAGATCCCGGTTGATCTTATCGATGGCTTCCCCATCGCCTTCGAGTTTCAGGATGACCTGCCCGCCTTGGGTCTTCACCTGATAGGCGTGTTCGGCGAAGGTCTTCTTCTCGACCTTCACCGCAGGCGGCGTGGCCTCAAGCGGGTTGTTATAGGTGTCGCTGGCACAACTGTCCGTGTCCGCGCGTTTGAGCATCAGCGCCAGGCTTTTACCGCCGATGGCTTTGCTCCAGCTGCCGGTCAACGTATCGCCTTGCGGGTCGTCCAACTGCCAGAAACCGGTTTGCCCTTCTTCCACCCAGGGCTCGCTGGCGTTGGCTTGGGTCAGTTGAATGGGCGTGAGAATGCGTTGGTAGTAATAACTGCCATTGGCGCCGTGGGCTCCATTGAAGCAGACGGTAATCGCGGATTTGCCCAAGGTGCCCGTCCAGACACCGGCCAGGTCGGCGGCGGTGGCAAGCAGTGGAGTGCAGGCGAGGGCGAGAGCGGCGAGTGGCTTGAACACGGGTATCGGACTTCCGGATGTCTGATAGAGGAGAGCAGGGTAATGGGAAGTGCGGGGGAGTCCAAGAGGGCAGGTGCCACGCTCAGTAAGAAACTCCTAACCTGTCTCTAATGAGAAGTATTATCATGTGTGTCTTTCCGCAGCCGTCCCCTGGATATCACACCGATGGCCTCATCTTCTTCTGCCCATCAGGTCGTGGGCGAACTCTACGCCCAACACCACAGCTGGGTGGTGCAGTTGCTGCGGCGCAAGTTGGGCGGGCAGGAGCAGGCCCTGGACCTGGCGCAGGATACCTTCGTGCGTATCTTGAGCAGCGGCACCGTGCCGATTTTCCGTGAGCCGCGTGCCTACCTCACGACGGTCGCGAGCCGTTTATGTGGGCAGTATTTCCGTCGCCAGGCGCTGGAACGCGCCTATGAGCAGTCGCTGACGACCCTCGAACCCGAACACATGCCTTCGCCGGAAACCCGCTTGCTGGTACTCGAAGCGCTGGATGCCGTAGGCCAGGTGCTGGACGGGCTGGGCAGCAAGGTGCGCGAGATTTTCCTGCTCTCGCAGCTCGATGGCCTGACTTATCCACAGATCGCCGAACGGATGGACCTCAGCGTGAATGTGGTGCAAAAGGCCATGCTCAAAGCCTATCGCCACTGCTACCTGGCGGTGTACGCGGCATGAATCGCTTCAAGTCCGCCAACGATCAACCCTTGGACGAGCAGGTGCTGGACCAGGCCCTGAACTGGATGGTCGCCCTGCAATCCGGTACCAGCGGCGCCGCCGAGCAGCACGCCTGCCAACAATGGCGCAACGAGCACCCGCAGCATGAATTGGCCTGGCAGCGTTTGGCCGGGCTCAGCCGCGACATGCGCCTCAATACCCACGCGCTGCCGGCGCCAACGGCCCGGCAGTTGCTGCACGCACGGGGTGTTCCATCGCGGCGCACCCTGCTCAAGGGTTTCGCCGGTCTTGGCGTGGCGACTGCCCTTGGCCTGAGTGTGCGTGAGCGCGTTTTGCTGCCGGAGTTGTTCAGCGATTACCACACCGCCACCGGGGAACGACAGCGCCTGAGCCTGGCCCCTGCTGGCGAATTGCAGTTGGATGCCCGCACCGCTGTGGATGTGCGTGATGCCCGGTTGACCCTGAACCTCGGTCGGTTGTTGTTGACCACCGGCCCCCGCGCCGACACCGCGATCCAGACGGTCAATGGCTGGGTACGGCCGTCGGCATTGTCGCGATTGGTCCTCAGCCACGACCTGCCACGTCAACCGGGCACGCTCGTGCAGATGCTTTCAGGCAGCGCCTCTGTCGAACCCTTGCACGGCGTCAGCACCCGGCTCGGCATGGGCGAGCAAATGAGCTTCAACCGTCTTCAGAGTGGGCAGTCGACAGCCGTGTCATCGACTGCCGACGCCTGGACTAAAGGCCTGTTGATCGCCGAACGCATGCCGCTGGTCGAGGTGCTTGAGCAGCTCGATCGCTACCGTCGCGGCGTGCTGCGCTGCGATCCCGCAGTGGCGCGCTTGCAGGTATCCGGCTCGTTCTCGCTGGATCAGCCCGAGGCCAGTCTGGACCTGCTGGCCAAGGTGTTGCCCGTGCGTGTGCAACGGGTGTTTGGCTACCTGACCACGGTCGTGCCGGCCTGACCTGAAATTATTTTTACATCGCGTGGCAGGTTTTTTCGTCTCGAGCATCAAGACAGGTAAGACGCAGAAAAAAGCGTCCACCCAACCCTTTCACGACAGGACAGTCTTTATGCTCAGCCGCGTCAGCGCCTTGCGCACCGTTATCCTCGGTTTATCGGTGGCAACCGCCAGTCACAGTGTCATGGCCGCCACGGCGGCGCCCGCCCAGGAACAATCCCAGCCCCAGGCGTATGACATTTCGCCCGGCAGTCTTGACCGTGTGTTGGGGGCGTTTGGGCAGCAAGCGGGTGTGATGATCGGTATCGATTCCGCGTTGGCTGCCGGTATTCAGAGCAAGGGTTTGAAGGGCAGTTTCTCTGTGGATGAAGGCCTTGAGCGCTTGCTGGCCCCTGCGAATTTACAGGCAGAACGTGAGCCGGGCGGCTATCGCGTGGTGGCCAAACCGGTCTCCCAGGACGGCAAGGTGGAATTGCAAACCACCCAAGTCAGCGCCAACCAACTGGGCACTGTCACCGAGGGCACTGGCTCGTACACTCCTGGCACCATTGCCACGGCCACGCGGCTGGTGCTGACGCCACGGGAAACCCCGCAATCGATCTCGGTGGTCACCCGCCAGGTCATGGATGACTTCGGCCTCAAATCCATCGACGACGTGATGCGCCACACGCCGGGCATCACCGTGTCGACCTACGACACCGAGCGCACCAACTATTACTCGCGCGGTTTCTCCATCGAGAACTTCCAGTACGACGGCATACCGACCCTGCGTGATGCCCAATACTCGGCAGGCCAGACCATGACGGACATGGCGATCTACGACCGCGTTGAAGTGCTGAAAGGTGCCACCGGTTTACTCACCGGTGCCGGCGGCCCTGGCGGCACCATCAACCTGATCCGCAAGAAGCCTACCTCCGAGTTCAAGAGCAGCATCGAACTGGGCGCGGGCTCCTGGGATAACTATCGCTCACAGGTCGACGTCAGCGGCCCCCTGACCGACACCGGTAACGTGCGCGGTCGCGCGGTGGCGGCCTATCAAGACAAAAAGTCGTTTCTGGATCACTACTCGCGCAAGACCAGCGTGCTCTACGGCATCCTCGAAGTCGACCTGACCCCGGACACCCTGCTGACCCTGGGCGCCGACTACCAGGACAGCGACCCCAAAGGTTCCAGCTGGACTGGCACCCGTACCATCTTCGACGCCACCGGCAACAAGCTCGACCTGCCGCGCTCCTTCAACAACGGGCCCAAATGGGGCTCATGGCAACAATACAGCCACACCGTATTCGCCACCCTGGAACACAGCTTCGACAACGGCTGGGTCACCAAAGGCCAGTACAACCATCAGGTCAACGGCTACGACGCGCCGCTGGGCTACATCTCCCAGGATTCTGCGACGGCGAGTTCGATCTATGCCGCCAAATACACCGGCGACACCACCAGCGACAGCCTGGATGTCTACGCGTCGGGGCCGTTCGAGCTGTTCGGGCGTGAGCATGAACTGGTGATCGGCCAGTCCGTTTCCAGCTCACGGTGGAAGGGCAAGGACTACCGTAATCCCGTTTATTTCGGTAACTCCTATGACTTCTACAACTGGCACGGCGAGGCCATTGAGCCTGCGTGGGGCAAGGCCTCCCGGTTCAGTGATGAAATCACCCGCCAGACCGGCACCTATGTCACAGGCCGCTTCAGCCTGACCGACGCGCTGCATCTGCTGCTGGGCACGCGGGTCGCCAACTATCAGGTCACCGGCACCAGCGACACCGAAGAAAGCGGCAAGGTGGTGCCATACGCCGGCCTGACGTACGACTTCAACGAAAACCTCACCGCCTACGCCAGCTACACCGAAATCTTCAAGCCGCAGACCCAGTATCGCGATCGAACCAACACCATGCTTCAACCCGACGAGGGCAAAAACTACGAGATAGGCCTCAAGGGCGAATTCTTCGATGGCCGCCTGAATGCCAGCCTCGCCTACTTCGAAGTGCACGAAACCAATCGCCCAATCGCCGATACCGTCTGGAACTCGCAGCCCGCCGTCGATTACGCGTACATGGGCACCGAGAGCAAAACCAAAGGCTACGAAGCCGAAATCTCCGGCGAACTCGCTCCAGGCTGGCAGTTGCAGGCCGGTTACACCCACAAGATCGCCCGCGATGCCGATGGCAAAAAGGTAGCGACCTGGGAGCCAGAGGATCAGGTCACCCTCTACACCAGCTACAAACTCCAAGGCCGCCTGGACAAACTCACCCTCGGTGGTGGCACACGCTGGCAGAGCGCGGGCTGGCAAACCGTGCGCAACTGGGGATATCCCGGTGGCGGCCGCTCAGAAAAATTCACCCAGGACCCATACTGGCTGGTGGACGTGATGGCGCGCTATCAACTGACCCAGAACCTGTCGGCCACACTCAACGTCAACAACCTGTTCGACAAAAAGTACTTCACCAACATCGGCTTCTATGACTCGGCGTATTACGGCGACCCACGCAACGTGATGGTCACAACGCGTTGGGATTTCTGAGGCAGATGACAGCAAAAGGCCGAGTTTCCTCGGCCTTTTTTGTTATCGGAATGCTGGTGTGTCTTGGGTGAGGACCAGTACTCGCTCTACCAACAGTTCGCTCAGCACGATCAATTGCTGGCTGGCCAGCAGCTTGTGACGGCTGGCACCTTCAAGTTCGAAGGCCAGGTCGGTGGTCATGGCGTTGAGTGAGGCGAGGGTTTCGCTGGCTTGGATCAGCAGGGTTTCGGGGGAGATGTCTGGAGCGAGGGTGAAGAGGGTTGTCGAGGGTGGATTGGGGGTGATCTTTTTCATGGCTGAAACTCCTTGATTGATGGAGTCGCCAGACATCGCTGCTAAACGAAAAGGGTGGCGACTGTACGCGGGTTAGCAGACCAGGAATCAAGGAACCCGGCGCACCTGAAAGTGCCCCACGCACAGCCGCCATAATACGAACCAGCAGATGCTGAAAGCATCGCTAGAACGAATGGTGGCTTTGCAAGCCTTGATAGTAAACGAGCTGCTAAACCCGGTCGCTGATTTTGCAGCGACTGGAGGAGGCTATCTGCGTGGGGGGAGTTGCACCAGTTCATCAGTGGCGCGATAGGTTGAAGGAAAATTCTGAGGGTTCATCCTGTCGGGATTTCCAAGCCCCAGAAACCACAAAACCCGCACTAGGCGGGTTCGGTTGATGCTGAAGTGGTGGGCCGGGGTAATCTGAACAGGTGTCATAATTTGTTGATTTTAAAGCAAAAAAACAAATTGATATTCTTTGTGGAATACTATTTGGAATACCGCTCTTAAGGACATTGATAACCCAGGGCGGCTGTGAAAGGTGACTTAGGCGCGGCCCCACCGACAAGCTCCTCTCAGCTAACAGCTGTTTCTTTTTCACAGGGCTCGAACACCGGCGAGGTCCGTTGAACAAATTTTAACCTGAGCCTTGGGGAAGGTTGTCAGCGCCACCTCCAGTCCAGAGGTCGGCTCCCCAGGTCAGTACCCGGTGTCTGCGAATCAGTTGTTCAGAATCGCTGTGCGCAGTAGTGCGATTTTAAGTACGCCTTAATCAATAGTGCTGAGGCACTTAGGATTATGAATTACATATCGAAGTGGATCTTCATCTAACAGTGATGATGAGTCGTTCACGCTCTAGAAAACAGCGCTCAAACTGCCAGATACAGATGATCTAGAAACTTTGAAGTATTGCGAAGCATTGGTTTTTCAAGGACGCTCCTCATGCGGTAGGTACGATCTTACTTAGCACACCTACGAATAGCTTTTCGCAGTTGCCGGGCTGGTGACTTCGATACTCAAAAAATACTCTTCAAGCCTGCAGAGTCCAAGAAGGATTTAGTCCTCATTTACCGTTATCTGGAATTGTTCCTACCGGTACAAACGACCAAGGGTGGGTACCCCACTAGACCTAACCAGCCTGTATGAAAAGCAGGTTCGGAAATTATGATCGAAACTCAGTTGTACATGATTCTTATGGTGAATAATATATAAATTGCCCTTGAGTTCATGGAGCTCATCCGCGAGTGGATCGCATAAGTAGCCCCGTACTGAAGGAGTTTCCTGCAGCAACATCTGAAGTTGGCGCAAATCGACGTACCGATGAACTTGACTACCTATTCCAGGGCAGTAGGGTTAAGGCAGAAATGTTGCCCCTTCATGGGTATCAAGTTGTAATCAATGGTCAGCCTTAGGAGTGGCGTCTGGAGGTGCTGGGTGACGTAATAAATCTTGGCCTTAGTGTATCCCAATTCTCCGAGTCCTATCGTCAGGAGTGGGGTGCTGGCTAGCACGATAGACTGTTGAAAATGGCCAACATGATTTCGATATTTTTCCGAAAAACTAAACTCTCACCGGTGTACTACAGGCGGAAGTTCGAGAGCGGGAGTTGAACTGTTCTTATGCTCACGATCAGCACTATGGCACCTGTCTGAACTACCAGCCTTTTGCTTTTCATCGTGCCTTAGATCAAATACCAAATCTCGCCATGATCCTGGTATTTTGAAGGTTGCTATGATCTAAATTTCCGCAGTACTTCGTTTAACTTTCGCGCCATGGACTGCTTCATTTTGAGTGTAAAATGGTTAGCTCGGCTAGTTGTCCGGTTGCTGTTTAATGCTTTTCAGGTTTGCTTCTAGTATGTAATCATGCATCTGCATCTGCATCTATAGTTCTATCTCTTGCAGCTTTATATAGCCATTCCTGGAGTTGGATTCATAATGATCGCGAAGTTATTCAGGTTGCTATGAAGGTTGTGGTATTTCTCTGAAAGGGGGTTTTATATTTTTTCTGAATGATCTTCTGGTTTGGTGTGGGGCGGCTGATGAGATGTCGTCGCGGATTCTTGTTGGCGTTTTTTTGTTAATTCAGATATTGAGGAGATGATGTCTATGATCTCTTCATCACTCTTGTCCTTGTCCTTGTCCTGTATCTGGCTCTGGATTTTTGGTTTTATTAGTTTTCTATATTTTCTTATGTCTTCGGCGTCAAAAATGGAGTTTGTGCTTAGTAATGTTGTTTTTCTTATATTAAAAAGTTCTTCTATTTTTTCTTTTGGTGGGGTTGGAAGTGTGTGATGGTCAGGCGCCAGGGTTTCAATCTGAAATTTTAGTTTGCAAATTTCGGTTAGGGTTTCGCTTAGTTTTGAAGCGAGTATGGATGCTGCGTTCCGCTCATTTCTTAGACTTTTAAGGTTGTCCTCGTTCAGAGTCCTTGCTTGACTCTTGTATTGCTCTTTTATTTCGAATCCACTCTGAATTAACCATTCCAGGGTTTCAGTAATAGTGGCGTTTCTTGATGATGCCAAGCTTTTCAGCTTTCGCTTTGCTAGAAGTGAAATTATAAAGTTGTTCGCTTGTCGCCCGTCTTTGCTTTCTCGGAGTTTTTTCTGGCGCCAAGCACCTTTCATGTTCTTCAGAAGCTCTCGTTTTTCGCTATTCTCAGGCCAGTTCTCAGGCCATCTTACAAGTTCGTCGTAGGTGGTTTGTTTGGATATGTCTGCCCCCTTACCATTCAAGTATCGAATGGCCCATTGCTGCATGTCTGGGTTGTTCCTTTCTATCCATTCAAGTCTTTTTTTTTGCTTTTCCAAGGCATTCCCCGCTAATGCGTTTATTACAGTAAAAGTTATTTTTATATAGGTCGTTACGGAGTGACGTTACGGAGTAGCATACGCTTCTCTGATTGTGCTTGAAATAGGGTGTTTTTCTGCGATTTAATGGCTGCTTTTCTAGAGGGGTGGAGGGTAGTGGTGCACTGCATTCTGTTGGGTCTTGGATTGGCTGGGATTAGCCCAGAAGCGAAGTTTGTCCTCGTAAGGCTCGTGCAGCTGTACGGGGTGGGCGAGTCGATCACGATCGGGGTTAAGGAGTTAGCCAAGGTTTCAGGTGCCACGGATCGTGTGGTATCTAGCGCTCTGTCTGAATTAGTGGCGGAAGATCTTTTGATCTGCACCCCTATCGTCATCGGGCGGGGACGTCCTAAGAGCGAGTATCGAGCTTCGAGTAAGTTAGCCAGATTGCTGGAAAACTGGAACGAAACGTCTAATGTGATAAATCGATCGAGAATCGATCATTTGCTGCATGCTGCGGAAGAGCGTAAGGGCAGTCTTAGTGTTTGTAATCGATTGCTACTATCCACCCTGCTTCTTTACGCCGATCAATTTGGGATTGTACGAGAAGTCGGAGTATCCAAGCTATCCAAGGTGACCGGCCTAAATCGAGAGAGAATAAAGGCACAGGTTCACAAGCTTATCGCTTTGAGGGTAATGAGAGGGGTGATTCCTGGGGTTACAATGTCTGTTGTATTGGGTGTTTCAAAGTCGGTTTATTTTATTAATTTTAATCATGATGTTTTCCCAGAAGGCAGTTCGGGAACGGTTGTGCTGACTGCTATTTCGAACGCCAGTGTGGGTGTCGGGGAGTGTAATGAGGTCGGAGCTCTCATTGAGTCGGCTAAAATAGGTAAGTGGCTTAGGTTTGAGAGGTACAAGAAATTTTTTGGAATGCTGCCGGATGGCGATCGATTTAATTCTTTGGCAAGATTGTTTTCTTCTTTCGCCAAGAATGGCGAATCCCCAAGAGTGCTCCAAGTTAGATTGGAGGAATACGCGTCGATGCTGCTGTCCAAGCATTGGAAAGCTTTTGAGGTAGGTGAGTTTAGGTCTGATGATGAATTGCTGATGCGTATTAAGAAGGGTTTCAGTCAGGGGGTGGGGTCAGGGCAAGATCCGGAAATTGACAACCTGCTAGGTGAGCTGTTTTTTGAGTTCATTTATGAAATTGTTGTTCTGATGGCTCGTCGCGTCCAAGGTGTGATATTAAGTGCTAAGGGATTTCCGTACGAAATTGCTGGGCTGCAGATTCTGCCGAGTTTTGACCTCGGTGGATATTTTGGTCTGTTCTCTTTTGGTCGGTCGTTGTTAATTGTTCCCCATCAAGAGTTTCGAGCGGGGGAGTGTTATGTCATGAATAGGAACATCCATGGCGAGCCTGTGTGTGAGAGATTTTCTGACGAGGTGGAACTCTCCGAAGAGGATCGTTATCGTTTTGGTCTGCTTACTAAGGTTCATACTCCAACACGCTATCGATATCGAGGGTAAGACATTAGGAAGATTGGTGGTGGGCAGTAAAACTTTATCGGCTTCCCAGATCCTGTGTACGGATTTGAGGAGTTGGTCATGCGCATACTACGAATGAAAATGGTTGTTGAGATAACAGGTCTGGCCCGGTCGACGGTGTATAAGTACATTGCTGAAGGGATATTCCCTAAGCCCATTACGCTGGGTGGTCGAAGTGTCGGATGGGTAGAGTCTGAAGTTTTTGCGTGGATTCAGGCTAGGGTAGCAGAACGCAATTAGGGTTGATTAGCATGCTTGCGATATCTGGTCTTGCTTTTTAGATTTCATTTGCTTTCAATGAAAACATCATGCCCGGTTGATTTCCGGGCATGATGTTTTTTTGCCGGACCTTTTGGTTGTGTTGGTTTCCTTGGTCCTGAACAGGAATGTTTAACTTCCCCTTGTGTTTCAAGTGATGAGTTTTTCGGTGCGGGTAATATGCTTTAGTGTTTGCATTGTTACCTTATAATAACTCAAGTCTATCATGTATGTAGAGTGTGAAGCATATTGAGTCATTAGGTTAAGGGCATAGATACCCCTTCAAAGGGTATCTGTGATGGTTGTCTCATCAATGCCTAGTAAATGGCAGTATGGCATAGGTAAACGTCATTGGTGTTGTTGGATGTATGAGCTACTCATTGAAGTCTGGCTCAATGGGCTATGTTGAACGTGTAAATAACTACCGAGCTGACTGAAGATATGATCTTCAGTAAAGTAGGTAGTAACCATGCTTCGTTTCTCCGAAAATCGTAATCTTCGTTTGTACTCAGCAGCTACGTTTCAAGGCCTGCCGATAATGGTTGAAAAAGGACCTTTTATACTTGGGTACCTTGAAGCGCTGAATCGCACCATTAACCTTGCCCTTGATCAGTATCCTAGGGTGATTGCATTCAGGGTGGACCTTCGTCTTTCGCGTCTGATGGGGTTTCCAGATGACGCTTTGTCAAATCGTGTGATCAGTAGGTTCATCGAGTCGTTCAAAGCAAAAATTGAGCATAACCGTGATAAGGCGCGTGAGCAGAACAAGTACGCCCATGACTGCAGGGTGCGTTACGTCTGGGCGAGGGAGGTGGGCTGTGGAGGGCGACCGCATTACCACCTGTTGATTCTGCTGAACAGAGACGCCTACTACACAGTAGGGCGATTGCAGCCACAGAGGCCCAACATGATCAGCCGTATGCAAGAAGCTTGGGCCAGTGCACTGAAGTGCGAGGTTGAGCAAGTGCGGGGCTTGGTACATATCCCGCCTAACGCAGAATTCCGAGTAGATCGGAATGTCCGGCCAGGGAATGTGGATCAGTTGCCTGAACTGTTTCGACGCGCGAGCTACCTCTGCAAAGCTGCGACAAAGCGTTATGGCGATGGATCCCATGGCTTCGGATGCAGCCGGGGGTAAGCTAATGGTTTAGCTGATCATCACCATGGTGGCGTTCGATCCAGTGTTGTTTGTTTTCCTCACGGCCCCGGCGTCAGTGAAAGCAGGCGCGCGTTGTTAGTGTGTCCAGAATGGCGACATATCCTGAAGATATATCCACTTGATGTGGTCAGGCGCGGAGCCAGCCGGTCACGGATGACCAACCTGACGGGCCTCGGATCGACGTCGGACAAAGGAGCATCGAAATGGAACTCACCGGCACACGCAGTGCAGCGTCGCATCCGTATGCAGCAGATCGAATGGCTGATCGCCTATGGGGGCCACACCTATAGCCAAGGCGCGGGGGAGTACTTCTTCGACTGGGGGCATTTCCAGCAGATGCTGCTAGACCTGACGGCCATGGAGCAGGAATTGGTCGACTAGGAACGGAATAGCTACGTGGTGGTGAAGGATAATCAAAATCCTCACCGTAAGGTATCGCTAGGGGGCGATACCACCATTTCAGTTAGGGAACCATCCTAATTGGTGATGTGGTTGAAACCCTCAGCCAACATTACATCAAATCTGTGGCCAGGCAATTAATCGCCAGCGTATACACTCGCTGCGCGACGAAGAGTATCGCGCACGTGCGCTCGGATTAACGGGGGCTCGAGCACTTCAATATCCCCAGCATTGCTGAGCAGGAACAGGCGTAGGCCTTGGGTGTCGTGGAGAGTGCAACTCAAGTCCCACTTGTCATCGGCGTATTGCACTACGACCTGGTCTTCAGCCAACGGGTTCTCGGTAAGCCGATTTTGCAGGTTGGGGCCAAGACGTAGTTTGAGTTGTACGGGGTCATCGCCGTGTATTGTCATGAGGTGCTTTTGGGCTTCAAGCGAATTGACGTCGTAGTTTTCCGGGTCAGCTATTTTTAGCCAACTCGCTTTGACCTCTACCATTCGATGCAGCATGAGGGCGCACATCGTCTTGGGACCGTTGCTGCTGTACTTGCCGCGGCGGGTGTTTGGTGAAGGCGTATGCCCCTCCGGCCATTGCTCCTCGAGCACGTATGCCGACAGATAGACGTTTGAATCCTGATATGAGAGGGCCAAGGGTTTGAGTAAGTAGATGCATTCGACGCCGCTGGCGTCTCTTGGCAGGTAGGTCACCTCAAGCGAAGCATCGTCCAGAATGGCCTGTTGGATTCTGGTTAGGTGTGCAGGATCATATTTACCTGGCCTGAGCAGCGTAAATCGGGTCCCAGTAGTGATTCGCTTTGTCCACACATGTGTTCGCGTGGAGCGCTTCGTCATTTCCGTGGTTGCGTATTCGCGTAAATCGACAAGTTGTTCTGTGTGGGCCTTGAAGCCGAAGCGCTCTGCGTGGTCGAAAATAGCTGCCAACGTCATTGCCTCTGTGGGGGAAAGCGTCAAGTCGAAGCTGCCACGACCGGATTTCCAGTATTTTGATTTTTTATCCGAGCCAGCGTCACCTTTGGCTACAAACTCGGCTGCGGTCAGAGCCTGGAGGTCACGCAGTGTGGTTTTTATATGGAGACTGGAATCATCGAACCACCGACATAGTTCACTGTGGATATCCGCCGTCGACATAGACTTGCCATAGCGTTGGAGGATTTTGCGCAAAGTGGTGCGGCGTCGGTGATGATTGATCATGGCAGAAGCTCAGGGACAAAAAGTGGGTTTATCTGCTGGGACTATGTTCTGGCTGGCAAGCAATCCTGCGACTACAAGCGCCAGCCCACAGGAGCATTTCATGAACAGCCAAACCTATCTAGCCCTTCCCCACGTTTCTGGATTCATCCGCTGGCTGGCCTCTGAGCTCAATTCTGAGTCGTGTTTCAAGCACCAGTACGTCAATCGTCGTAGCGGTGAGAAATGGACATGCAGCAGCCTGTATAACGCCTTTGAAAACTACCATTGGAATCACCCGGGTAATGCCCGCTTAGGATTCAATCCAGGCGTATGTTCCAGCAGCAACGGGATCGCTTTGTCCGCCTTGCGTCAGGATCTGGTAAGCGCTACCGGAAGCGACTCACACACTCTTGAGGCAGCCGTCGACGTCATGCGCTGGGGCGGCGTTATGGCCCGCAATGCGGACTGGCTGAAGGCGAATAATGTGGGGCTTGGCCGAATGCTGCAAGGCGTACAAGCTGCGATAGTTGCCGGCGACGATCAGGCACCTGTCTTGCGTTCGAAAAGCCTTCGCTTCAATTCTGGGATGACCAAAGTTTACTCCTTGCTCTGCAAGGACTTCATCATCTACGACAGCCGTGTTGCGGCAGGTCTGGGCTGGTTGGTCGTGAAGCATTGCCAAGCGCATGGGCTGTCCAAGGTACCTGAAGCGCTGTGCTTCCCTTGGGCAGCTGCCAAGGAAGGAGAAAATACGCTTGCTCCCAAGCGCCGCGACCCTGGTACCGGCGGGCTTAAGTTCAAGGGCTTGCGCTCAGGCCACCATCACGCGATGTGGAATATGCGCGCCAGTTGGGTACTGAGTGCGGTCCTGGCGCATCCAGACGCCGCCGGCAGCCGTTTCCATGTGGTTCCCTCTCCGAATGACCCGCTGCGCGCACTGGAGGCGGCACTCTTCATGATTGGCTACGACTTGGGCGATCAGCGTCCAGCTTTTGTGGCTTAAAACCTGGTCGACAACTTCCTCCCCTTTGCTTGGCGGGGAGGTCATTCTGAATGAGTGAGGTACAGGATGCGTGACATGAATCCGTTGCAGGCTTTGATTATGCAGCTCGCCGCTGACGGAATCAGCGCTGGTGACTTGAGAAAGGCCGTGATGCAGGCATACCCAAATCTTTGTGATGCGAAGTATCAATCCACGTTATTTGGCCTGCAGGAGGCCGATAGCCTTATGGGCCAGGAAGTGGGCGGCGAGTGGTGCTTCACAGCAATCGATAAAACTGACCCGGACTACCCTCACCCGGAGTACAGCGCTGAATTCGCCGAGAAGATCTTGGCCGCATCATGCGGGGAATTTGTAGAGATCAGCGCAGATGATTTGCTGGCTCAACTGGACGAGATGCTGGCAAAGGCACGCGCCAAGAAACCGGACACAGGACCGTAAAACACCCCGCAGCCCAGTATTCAATACGGATGCGGTGTTTAACGAGCATCAACTGTGTATCAGTCTGCAAGGGGTGTCTTGATGGACATCAAGTCCGATTTTGTGTCCGTCGAACGTGATGAGTTCGATGGTCTCACCACGATTCAGCACCTGCGTCACTGCCGGTATCGTTCTGGCAAGAATGAAATCACCTTCTCGTGGCGCCGCAATATTCGTCCTGCTTCAGACCGCATGATTCTTGATGTTGAGATAAAGACCTCGCGCCCGGGCGGCTGGCTGCCCTCTCAATTGACCTTGTTGGTCGATGGTCGGCGGATCGAGTTGAAGTACCTGACGGGCAAAAGCAGCGAATTTCGAGGGGGGAGCTTCTTCGAAATCGGTATGTTTTTCATCGAGCCATCTGAAAAGGTTCTTCGCTGCCTGTGTGATGCCAAAGTACTGAAGCTCAAGCTTCAATCTGACGAGAAAAATGAGCACACGGTTCTTCCGGACGAGTTTTGTGCCCAACTACAGTTGCAGGCTCAGCAGTTCTATAACAACGCTTTCGATGGTGACGAGTATTTGTCAGCCGTCAGTGGCGTAGCCGTACGGACAGAAGACACAACGTTCGCTGAACAGAATGCCAGCCGCGAGTCGCGCTATCGGCAATTGTGCAAATATCGACTGCTCTGGGCTGTACTCTGGGGCAGTTTTTTTGGTGGGCTGTGCGTGCTTGGCGCGTTCGAGATCATCACGTTCTCGGTCAAGTCGACGGACCAGTTGATCATCGCTGGAGTGCTCAGCGCCTCAAGCTGGCTAATTCCCCATCTTCAGATCCTTTGGATCGAACACCAGAAAAACAAAGAGTGTCCCAGTTGTCACCATAGAGCGATAAAGATGGTCCGCTATCATGAGGCGGTTTATCAAGTCCGATCCGTGGAGCGTCTTGTCATCGACAGATTGACAGGGCAGCGCAAGTCACGGCAGGTGACCGTGACGGACCATGAGGTGACGCAGGATTTCGAGTGCAAGGACTGTCGGCATCTATGGACGCGAAGCCATATTGCTCGAGGTCTCTAAGACATCCTGTCAATGAACGGCATCGCTAGGCTCGGATCTGATTTCGGCTAACGACTCATCTTGTCGCTCCCCGCTGTAGTCTGGAGTAAGTGCCCACAGATTGAGGAGTTTCTATGGTCAGGCCAGTGCGTCCTTTCACCATGCGTTGCAAAGATTGCGGTTGGAGCCAAACGGTTGTCCCGCTCAGTGATGTCTTGCGATTCGAAGACTGTCCTGAGGTTTGCCCGCGTTGTAAAAGTCGGGATGTAAAGATGGAACAAGCCACGGCCCTGGAAGTGGCCGTGGCAAAAGTAAAGCGATTATTTGGTTAGTCCTGAGCCTGAAACTTTGCCTAGCGGCTATAGCGCACCATTCAGTTCTTTTACTTTGTATACGCCAGGCTTGACTCGCAGGTACTTTGCTTCGGCACCCTGTTCGACATTGTAGCCGCCGACTCCCGTCTGCTCGTCCTGCGCGTAGTTGGCGATGGTCGTCCCGATCGTCGATTCCATAAAGAACTCGAATCCGATCCGATATTTTTCAACCAGCTTCTGCTCTACAGAGCACATGACCCGACGACGTTCGCTAGTCAGTTCCTGCACTTCAAAGGGTTCGCTCAGCGCACCGTTGTGAACTTCCAGCAGGATTGATTCATACAGCGTCATGGTTTTTTTCCTAGTGATGTCAGCGGCCGAGATCAACCCGACCGCCGGGATTGGTCGTTTACGCGAATGTGGAATCACGCCGGCGGCTAAAAAACCTGAATCGCTCCCGCGGCCACCGGCAGAAAGAGCCATGCGGCGATGACAGGCCGCCCCGATGCCACCTCAATCGCTTGGGCGTAAGCATCAAGCTGACCCGCATGTTCCTCGGCCAATCGCTCCCACTGGGCTTCGGGCGCCGGGTTGGATTTGTGGTCAATGAGCACCCAGCCATCTTTTGTGTCCAGCAGAAGATCGATCCGACCATTGAGCACCTGACCCGAGCGCAGCAACTGTTGCACCGGGTATTCAGCCATGGCTTTGGCCGCTGGCCATTGGGATTCGATCCAGGCGTGCAAGGCCAATTGCTGTGCGATGACCTGACTGGCATTTACGTGCTCGTGCACTGCGTGGCTCTGCAACAGGTCCTGCACTTCGTCTAAGGTGAGGGGGCAGTTGGGGTCAGTGAATGAAAGGCACAAACTGGCATGAATGGCCGTTCCCAATGCACTCATTTCCGGGCTGCCTTGTAATGCGATCCGAGTGCCGATCCGGCATGTATTGCGGCCTGCGGTGCTGGCGCGAGCGCCACCGTTGGACGGTTGAAAGCCCAGTGGCAAACGAGACTGGATCACTTGTACCGGGGCAAACCAGTGCAGATTCTGTTCAATTACCGCCACGGGCACAGGTGAATCACTGGCAGTGAGCGTTTGGCAATCGGCGCGCAGTTCTTTTCCATTCGACAGTTTCAAAGTCGACAGCCCGGGAGGTGTCATCAACCAGGGTGCCTGGACAGTGTCGAGCCACTCTCCTGTGATTTTTCTACTCGAACGGGCAATGACCAGCAGGTCTCGGGCGCGGGTCATGCTCACATAGAGCAGGCGTTTTGCTTCTTCAACGGCTTCAGCCCGGCACGACAGGCCTATGGCGGCTTGTTCGAACGTTTCGCTCAACGGAACCGTTTTCTGTTTGCCCAGCGGCCATGGCCAGTAGCGGATAAAGCGGTCATGCAACGGTTTATGTGGATCGAATGCGCTATTGGACTGAGCCGAGACTGACCATAACCGGTCGCTGATATCGCGTGCCAGATCCATCAAAATCACGACCGGCCATTCCAGACCTTTACTGGCGTGATGAGTCATCACTTGAACGGCATCCAGCGCAGGAGTGGCCAGTGCATCGTTTTTGGCGTTGGCGATTTCGTCCAGCCACAACAACAGCCCGGAGATGGATGCCGCCCCTAATCCATTTCGGCAGAGATCCTCATATTGCTGCGCGAGATCGATCAATGCATCCAGGTTGGCCAAGCGCTTTTGCGCCAGCGCTGTCGTGGTTGACCAGACGCTGACACGTGTTGGTAAATCGCACTCGGCGATCAGCCGTTGTAATGCCTCTACCGGTGTTAGCACTGGCAGATCTGTGCGCAGTTGTGCAACGGCCGCCACAAGTGGGTGTTGCGAATACTCGCCGAGGCTCAGTTCACGCCACTGCGCTTTGGGGTGTCCGGCATTGAGGTAACGCAGGCGCTCGGCAACCCAGCTTTCCGGTCCTTCGGTTTCGGTTAACGAGATGATCTGTGCTGTTGCCAGGGTATCGGCTGGGTCGTTCAATCGGCGCAAACACGCCAGTGCCAGAGTTGCCTCTGCGGTTGCCAGCAGTCCTGGTTGTGCTGTGGAACAGGGGATGCCCAGAGTAGCGAGGGCTGCTGTTACTTTCGCGACGTTACTGTGGGAGTAGCAAAGCACAGTGATATCGCCCAAACGCACCGCTCGGGCTTCCTGGCAGGTTTTATCGAATACCTGATAACGGCTAGCCAGCAGTTGGCCAATCCCCTCGGCCAATGCGTTGACTTGCAATTCGGCATTTTTGCCGTCCAGTACCCAATTGGCGAAGGCAGGGCCGGGTAGTTGATCCGTACGGGTTGGTATCAGCTCAACGTCCTTTGTTTCCAGGCTATTGGCGAAGGCCTTGTTGAATACATCATTCGCCAGTTCGACCAGTTCGGTACGTGAGCGCCAAGAGTGAGGCAATACCTCTTTTTTGCCACCCATATCGGGCAATGCCTTGAGGATGGCTTGCATCAGCGCACAGTCGCTGCCCCGAAAACCATAAATCGCCTGCTTGATATCCCCGACCCAGTAAACCTTTTTGGCAAAGCGTGAAAGCTTGAGGAAAATCGCCAGCTGCATCGGGCTGGTGTCCTGGAATTCGTCGACCATGATTAAGTCGAGCTCGTCCTCGAGCACCTGCGCAACGGCTGGGTTGTCCAGCAACTTGAGCAAGGCGTGTTCCTGGTCGGCAAAGTCCAGTACGCCAAACTCACGTTTGCTGTGTTCGTACACTTTCAATACATCAATGGCCAGGCCGAAAACCTGTTCGAGGTAGGCGCGGATATCGCGATGCAGATCCGGGTGTTCGGCATAGCGGCCAATGGTTTCAGAGAGGGTTGTTACCAATGGTTTGAGCTTGGCCTCAGGGGCTTCCTTCGCCAGTTTCGCCCAATCACTCCAGCGAGCGTTGTCATGCTGCAGTTCATACTGGAAGCGGGTGAGCAACGCTATGTAGCCTTCAGTGTTCTTTTTGTCGCTGTTGGCTGCCTGTAACAGAGCCAGCACCTCGGGAATGCTGTGCAGCAACTCTCCACTCAAGTCGGTTTTGGTCGGTTTGGGGAAATGCTTCAGCATGTCGTCGGCATTTTGGGTAGCAAAACCACGAGACAGTTCAAGATCAATGTCATTGGTGCGCAACTGATTCAGAAGCTTGCGCAGCTCATCGCGCCAATTGGTATTGGCAAAGTCGCCCTGTTGATATGTGTCTTCAAGGCCCAGGCGTCGGGCGACAGCGAGTAGATTATCCAGGCGCTCACCATCAAGGACCCGGTCAACCGCCTTGTTCAGCAGCAGGGCTGCCTGGTTTTCTTCCAGCACACGTTGCTCGGGCGGCATGCCGGCTTCGAATGCAAAGCGTTCAAGCAATTGCCCGCAAATACTGTTGACGGTACCGATACGGGCCTGGCCCATGGCGGTGGCCAGGTTGATTTGACCCTGCTTGAGAAGGTGACTACGGACCCGCTCGCGCAGCTCGGCAGCTGCTTTTCGGGTAAAGGTCGTGGCGATCACCCCCGAAGGCTGGACCTGCTGATCGAGCAACTCCTGGTGCAGTATTTCAGTAAGCCGGTGGGTTTTGCCGCTGCCGGCGCCAGCACTGATAAAAGTGATGTGTGCGGTGGTCTGCATTGTCATTGCTCCCATCCGGCCAAGGCCAGGTAGTCGTTGTAGGCTTCATTAAGGTATTCCATCGGCATCGCGTGATCGGGAGGGATCGAGTCCTCATCCTCTTCAATACTTTGCAGGGCAACCTCAAACAGCCCCTCTGCCTGTTGCGCCTGCCGCCACTTCCAGGCCTCGGTAAAGCTGAGCCACAGTTGTGGCGTTGAGCTTGGCGGATTGGCAGGCACCTGCTCCGAATCTCTGAAGGTATGGTCATCCGGGGTCAGCAGGCGCGCGGACTCAAGGATAAAATAGGCTACGGATGGCCATGAACCGCTGTCCTGACGTAGCAACTCGGCATAAATCGCCAGCTGCAGATGGCGGTTTGCCTTGAGCTGCTCCGGGTATTTCTTGCCTCCCGACCACTTCATGTCGACGATGGCACGATGTCCTAACGCAGTGGTCAATACCAAATCAGCAGAGCCACCCAATGCGCCACCCTCGAAACGACCGGCCAGCTCCTGCTCAGACGTTACGACCGTGATGCCAGCATTGAGTAAGTGCGATCGCAGTCGAGTCAAAGCACGCAGCGCACGATGGCGCAGTGTTGCCAGGTCGGCACCGCGTCCTTCCATCAGCAACACCGCGCCTTCTTCACATACCACACGGGGGAAGTGGGTCGAGAACCAGCTGTTAAAATCTGTGGTGCTCATGCTCAGCGCGTCCGGCCGAGTGAAAAAATGTTCAGCCAGGCGATGGGTCAACGAACCATAGAGCAAAAAACCGTCGCTCAGGCTCTGGCTTTTGGACGCCTGAATCTTGGCTCCGTATTGCAGCAACCATTGATAAGGGTTGAACAGCAACAGGTTGAGGCTCGAGAAAGACGCTTTCTCAGGCGTATAGATCGGGATGTCGGGTGGCAGGCGCCACCAGCGTTTGCGCAGTGGCAGTGGCGCCGATGCTTGGGCTTGGCAAAGCGGGCCGGGGGTATGCAGAAGCTCCTCGAGAATATGCACCTTTGGCTGCTGCACAACGGCTTCGATCATTTGCCAGAGCGGGTGGCTTTCCTCCCGTGGTGGCGCGAGTACCAGTATCAGCCGGCAGTTTGCTGCCAGGACTGGTCGCAGCCAGTCACGGGCTGCTTGAGTCAGCAGTGTGGCACCGTCCGGTAGCGCCACCCCGGCATCGGCCAATTGAATGCGTTCGGCCTTGGACCAGGGCGATAGGGGCGGTAACACCGGCATGCTCAGGTGCCACCAGATCACTGTGTCGGCTTGCTCAATGGCCGCACCTGGACGCGAGACGCTCAAGTGGGCGCCGACTTGTGCGGCCAGCAATGGATTATCCACGCCGCTGGCTGTGGCTTGCTCGATGACCTGCTGCAACTGCCGCGGTTTTAACCGCTCCACACCTTGAAGATGCAAGGTCTTGAGGGAGTCTAGTGCCGCTTCACACTGAGCATAACCTGCCTGAGCCGCGAATCTATGCGCGGGCTCTTGGTGCCCCAGGCGTGCTTTAAAAAACTTCAACAACCGTTCGACACGTACCAGCACCTCACTGGGCGCCACACCGTCGTCAGTCGTAAAAGTGGGCATATTCAGCCACTCGTCAATCGAGGCAAGTACGTCGGGCGCATCTGCAGCGTAATGCGCTGCGATTTCCTCCAGTGCATCCTCCCACTTGCTCCCGACGACGCCGGGTGAGCTTGCTATTTTGGTTGCCAAGCGCCGACGTGCAAACAAACGAATCGGGCATATCGAGTGGGTCAAAAACTGCAGGAGTGCCGGATAGTTGGCTGGTGCCCAAAGCAGCTCCATGGCGAGTGGCAATACCTGCAGGGCAGGGCGCAGATTGCTGCTGCCATTGAGGCCATGGCGAGCCTGGCCGGCACCGATAAAATGACCATCAAGACAACCACCCACGCCACCCGTCACCAGCAAGGTGGGGGTGTCCTGGCCCAGTGAGCGGCTCAGCCAGCTGGCGGCCAATGCTCGAGTTTGCGCTTGAACAACTTGCACTGTGTCATCTTCTTGCCATTGAATGGGCGTGACCTCTAGACCGGCAATGCTCTGGCGCAATTGCATTTGCAACTGCCCCAGAAAACCTTGCGCCGTACCCTCCGGTATCTCCAGGCGCCCGTTAGGCAGGTGATTCAGCACCATTTGCCAGGCAAGTGGATAACACTCAAAAGCGTCAGCCAAAAGCACGGTCTTGATCGGGGGGCGACGAGAGTCCAACGCCTTGGCAACATTCTCCAAGCGCTGTCCCATGGAAGGGGCGACCTGCACGCGAGCTTGAGTCTCGATCTCGGCAAGGTCTTTCAAACGTTGGCTGGCGTCGGCACCGACGCGCCCATCCCAACCGTGCAAATACAAATCATCCCGCCAGGCCAGCAATGCAGCAGCCACCCCCAATTCATCGGCGGAAAAACTGGCATGATAGAAGCGCAGTGGGTTATTGCAGTGCGCCAGGCAATCGCGGTATGTGGCTGTACGTTGTGCCGCACAAGGCTGACGTGCCACTAGGCCCAGCTGCGTCTCCAGAATATCCAGCAGTCCCTGTGGCCCGACGGTCAACGCCCCTAATCGATTACTGGCTCGGGTTGCCCGCTGACCATCGAGTTGCATGCCGAACGTGATAAGCATTTCTGACACGTTGACGCTCCTTGTGAACGCTGGTGGTTCAACGCACCGTGATTGGCACGTTGTTGCATAAGGAAAAATAGACTGCTGATCAGCGACGTGGCGCTACCCTACGAACCTGGTGCGACGGTTTGTGTCGCGCCTGCCAGGTTTTGTAGCGAAACCACGGTACCTATTGCATCCGCCACTGAATCCAGTGGCCGGTAGGCTGCCGCCGCACGATGCAGTGTTTTGCCAATCTGAGCCCGCAGCTCCGGCGGCTGCTCCACCACCATTGAGTCGCCCAGGGACAAAATCCACCAGTGCAACTGCCAGGTGTTGCTCAGTGTCGAGCGTACTCGAAAGCCATCCTCCAACGGCTCCAGCGTCATATCCGCACTCAATGGTGTCTCACGAATCAGCCGCGTCTGATGCTCACTAACCCAAGCTTGAAACTGAATCTTTTCGGGGGTGCCGAACTGCAAGGCGTCACTGGCAAGGTACGCGCACAAGTCAAATGCCTGTAATCCCTCTACGGGTTTATCAAGCTGATCGACATTGCGAAAACGATGCACCGCAAACTGGCGCACATCGGTATACGGATGCGCTGTGGCGATCAAATAGGTCACCAACCCTCGCTGCACCATGGCTAATGGATTGAGTGTCAGTTGACTGAGTTTGTCGGTGTGTGCCGAATAATACTGGCATTGCACTTGACGCTCATGGATCAGCGCCTTCTGCAATGTTTCCAGCAACAGTGGGTCGATATCCGGCGCCTGCAGGTTTAGGTCCGGTCGTACACTGGCGACCTTCTCCAGCCAACGGGCAGCAAGGTTATCGTCCTCCAATCCCTTGAGCTTCTGCCGCGCATGCACGAAGCGCGGCTCCAGCACGCTGAGCATGCTAGAGGGCAACAACGGGCGGATCGCGTCTGCAACCAGTGTCAGGCTCAAGGCTTCGGTCAGCGTTATGCCTTGCAATTCCACATTTACGCCAGGAGTCCAGTACCAGGCTTGTGGCGTGATGTTTTCGCTGCACTGCAACGGGAAAACCAGCGACAGATCAATCAAGTCACGTTCAACGGTGCGCCGGCTAATCTTGAAGCCGGAAGACTCCAGTCGTGCCAGCAACTCGGTGACTGTAATACCTGATTCACGTTTGGGCAGGTGTTTGAGCAGTTCCCACTGGCGGCTGACAGTGGAGTGCGATTTGGCTGACGGCACGCGATTTTCCTTGTGCAGGCGAGAGGCAAGTTATGACTTGATTACCGGATAACAGGCATCGCCCCAAAGTGTTTTCGGGTTGTCGAGCATAAGCAGAATCACCAGGGGCACGAGCTTTGCCAGCAGGTTGGAGCAATCACGCAATTGTGTGCGATTGACGCTGCCGTCCCAGGTGGCTCCGCCATGAATCATTTGGTTGCGAAGGGTATAGATGCGGTTAAACATCACTCCTAGCACTTTTGCTGTATCGCGGCCGGCCAGTGCTGCATGTGCGCTACGTTTGCCGTTGCGCAAGCGCTCCTCCCACATGGCTTCAGTGATCTTGCCGTTCTGGAAGTCCCAGAAGCTTTGAAAAACGTAAGGGTTGTCTAGCAGTGCACGTATGCTCCCGGAGAACTCTGACCAAACCATTTTTTCGATTAGATGCTCGGTGTCCAGCGTACAAAGTTTTTGCAGGAAAGCCTTGAATGCCTCCTGTTCGGACAATCGATGCTGCTCATCAATATCGGTGGCATAGGCAGCGTTGAAAGCGATCCAGAGGAAGATGAAGCGCCCGTCAACGTCCTCTGCCTGTTCCGCACGATTGAGCCAGCTCAGGGCTCGGTGAACCCGTAGCGCAAGGTTGGGGTGGTGCGCGTCGCGTTCGTTACGGTGGCGTGTCTTGAGTGACTGGTAATCCATTCCAGGTGCTTCCTTTGGCTGAGGGGATCCGCGGGACCTTGAGGATCATGGTTTTATCGGCGGATGAGGGGCGGGATTGAGCATTCAATGAGCCCCTGCGACACATTATGACGCGATATGGCGTTAAGCTATCACGTAATAAAGTTCTGTATCTATTCACTGATACGTTATAGGGCATGTGTTTTGGATAACGCATTGTGTGTCCATCCAGCGCAGGCTCATATCTAGGCCCCAGACAAAAAATTGAGGCCAATGGTCGCGGAAGCGGGTGACGAAGACCTCCATTGCTTACTTACATTTAAGGTTTTTTGATGTTGAAACTCGATTCGCCGTTGGCGCGGATGAAGGCAATAGCGTCTGGGTTGTTCTTGTTGGCGGCAGCGCTCTATGTCGCAGCCTTGATGTTGATCCACTCCCATCCCGTGTTAGGGGGGTATATGAAAGCCTTCTCCGAGGCTGCGATGGTTGGCGCTATCGCCGACTGGTTTGCCGTTACTGCCCTGTTCCGACGCCCCTTGGGATTGCCTATTCCTCACACGGCCATCATCCCGCGCAACAAGGCGCGTATTGGCGCCAACCTGGGGGACTTTATTTGTACTCACTTTCTTTCACGTGAGCAGGTACTTCAGAAGGTCAGCGAATTTGATACTGCCAGGCGGTTGGCGCAATGGCTGTCGAAGGAAGACAACGCCGCAGTCTTGTCGGGTTTAGCCGTCAAGCTGGCTGGGCATGGTATTGGCGCCCTGCGTGACGAGCGTGTGCGCCAGTTTGTACGCAGCACTGCTCTGGCGCGCCTGGAAGAAGTTGATTTGGCAAAAATGAGTGGTCAGTTGCTGGAGGTGCTCACCGATGATGGGAGGGCACAGGAGGTACTCGACGCCGTATTGAATCAAGTCGATATTTCACTGCAAGGCGAAGCGACAAAAAAACGCATCGCCGACGTTCTGGCCACGGAGTTCGAGTTCTTGCGGTTCAACGTTTTCGGCAAGGAACTGCCTCTGCACAACGTTGCCGGCAACTGGTCATCGGCAAAGTTGGTCGAGCGAATCTCTGGCGTGATCAGCGAGGTCAACCACGACACTGAACACCCGTTGCGCAAACATTTCGACCAGCAGTTGGGAGCCTTGGTGCATAAGCTCAAGGAGGAGCCAGCTTTTCGTTTGCGTGCGGCACAACTGCGCGCTCAACTCGTTCAGCACCCGGCACTGCACAGCTACCTGACTGACATGGTCGACGATGTAGTGAACTGGTTCGAGGAAGACATTACTCGAAGCGATTCCACAACGCGCCAGCGCTTGGAGGAGGGTACTCGCAAGCTTGGTGAAGCATTGAGCGAAGACGCTTTGATGCAGGGCTGGATAAACGACCAGATTCTGGCAATGGCGGGCCCATTGGTTGAGCGCTATCGCTCAGAGATCGGCCGCTACATCGCTCAACGCATCGAAGCCTGGAACGAGAAGGAACTGGTGGAGCAACTGGAGTCACACGTGGGCAAAGATCTTCAGTTTATTCGTATCAACGGAACATTGGTGGGAGGGCTGGTGGGGGTGATCATTCATCTTGGGACTGAGTTTGCATTACAGATGTGAGAAGCACTTTGAATCGTGGTCCTCAGGAGAGTGTAAATCCCCAGTGAGCTTGCCGCTTAAAGATTTCCAGGCGAAGGCCGACAAAACAAAAGGCTGAGGCGACCAACGACTGAACCTTCAATGAAGTTATCAGCCTGTCCGTCACAGCGGGTTCGGCGATTTAAAATGGATTTTCTTGGGGCGACGCAATTTGTCGCGAGGCATGGTCATGCTCAAACCAGCCAATAGACAGGAGTATGGATCATGCTGAAAAACTTTCTCGCCGCAGTTGGCCTCGTCGTTATCGCCAAGAAAGGGTACGAGGTGTATCGGTCTTACAAGTCAATGGAGGCGGAAAACGAGTTTTTGCGAAAGGGGCAGGGGCCGGTTTAGTGTCCATCCCATCGCCTTATTGCTGCTTGTAGATCTGCGTTTGATTGACAGGTTATCAAGGCATGGCAAAGTGATATCGCTTGAAGGATGATCCGGGTTGCAGGTGTTCAGGCGCTAGTGTGCGCGCTGAACGTTATGACTTGGGGGCAACTTGTGTTTGATCCCGGATGCGCCAGCGCTTCCGACACTGCAATAAGGACATTTCATGCCAGCTGAAAATTGGCTGATTCAGCTCAATCGCGAGTCAGCTGAATTCGCGCGTTTGTATCAGGAGCGTCAAGAGGGAAAGACCGTCGACCGGACTTTGCGTATAGCGGTCTGTGGTCTGATGAACGCTGGCAAGAGCGCACTGCTCAATGCATTGACCGGCCATCTTGAAAACGAATTCTTCGAAACCAAAGCAGTGCGCTCGACTAAGACGGTGCAAACCTTAACCCATGGAGGGATTACTTACGTAGACACTCCGGGTATTGACGCCAATAACGAGGATGACCAGCACGCCTGGCGTGGCTTGGCGACTGCCGACATTATCCTGTTCGCCCACAACCTGGGCACGGGCACTCTGGAAACCGTAGAAATCAACTTCCTTAAGGAATTGAAACGGCGGCGTCCTGATATCGAAGACAGCTTACTGGTCGTTCTGACCCATGCCGAAAGTGCGTCGGAGCAAAGGCAGGATCGCCTGGACGCAATCAGCGCCATCCTCTCGGCGTTGTTCAAGGCACCTCGCACGTTGATCCCGACCTCGTTCACGACATACCGCAAAGGCGTGTTGGAGCAAAAGCCCGCCCTTATCGAACATAGTGGTATCAACCTGCTGCACCAGCACTTGAAGGCATTTGTCGAGCGCACCGAAAGCGAACTGCACGCCGTGCGCCGTACGCGAGATCAGCAGCGTCTGGGTAAGTTGGAGGCCATTGTCGATAAGGCCATCGCCAAGCGTGAACGCGCACTGGCTGCCGTCGAAGCCAAACAATCACAAGCTTTTCTAGTGTTGAGCCAGAGTGTGAATCAGTTGGTCAGCACGACCCGAGAACGCATCAGTCGCTACGAAACCCTTGAATCCGATTGAGAGAGCATTGCTATGTGGTGGTTTTTGGTGGTACCCGTGATCGGCGCCGTGGCTGCGGCCCTCACTAGCTCCGACGATGAAGAAAAAGAAGAGGCTGAACGCCGGGCACGCATTCAGGCCCGTGAGGCCGAAGCACAGGCCATTGCTCGTCGCAAACAGGCAGACCTGGAAAAACGTAAGGCTCAACTGGTTGCCGACGTTGATGGCCAACTGAACGATTTGTTTGCGACGCACCCCGCCGTGCTCTATCGAGCCGACGAGGGCGCGTTGCACGTCAGCGTTGACAGCCTTCGTGCCTTTGCAATCAAGAAGGTGCCGAGCAAACCAAAAACCATGTTGAAGCACCTGGAGGCAATTGCCCCCGGTGTAACCTTCAGCCCGATCTGGGTCAAGCAAGCTGTCCATGCGCACGCGCTTCAGAAAGAAATCACGGGACTTCAGCGCCTGAAAGAAGAATTGCTGGGATAAGTCACGATGACAGACCGCCACGCCAACAGAAATGATTTGTTAAATGTCTTCGCCGGGATTGCCGGTGAGTTCGATCAGGTCAAACGCCAGATCGATCGCCGGGAAAATGTCCTCAAGGCTCAGCTGAAGAAGCTTGACGACGCGCGCAAGACTTCGCCTTGGCGTGAAAGCCCGCTTGAGCAGCGTCACCCGTTGCAGGATATGGCTGAGCGCTGTCAGCAGGGGCTCGACAGTCAGCTTGATGCCTGGATCAGGAATGTCGAAAACTATGAGCGCAATACTTCGTTTCGCAAGGACTTCGATGACTCGCTACTGATCTTTGTCTACGGCAAGGTCAAAGCTGGAAAATCCTCCCTGGGGAATTATCTCGCCTACGGGAACTCTGCTCCGGACGCGGCCTTGATCGACAGCGCTTCCCCTCGCCCCGAGTTTTTCTGGCGCGAAAGTACCGGGACTGCAGAAACCATGTCCGCAGAGTTGATGAGCAAGCAGCGATGCTTTGGCGTCGACGTGGTGGAAGCGACCAGCTCTATCCAGGGTTTCAGGTTGCCGGGCATGACCTGGGTCGATTCCCCGGGGGTTCACTCGGTCAACAGCGTCAACGGCCGGTTGGCCGACGACTATGTCGCGTGTGCCGACCTGATCGTATTCCTGAGCAACTCTAGCAGTCCTGGCCGGCACTCCGATATGAATGAGGTCGTCGGGCTGCTCCAGAAAAAGAAAAACCTCATGGTGCTTATCACTGGCAGCGATGTGATTGAGGAGGATGTTGATGACTTGGGTAACTTGGTTAACCAACGGGTGATGAAGGCGCGATCCGATCGTGATGACCAGATTGGTTACGTCGGGTCGGAGCTGGCCAAGATTGACCCATCAGCACAATCGCTCCTGAATCAAATCAATATTCACTCGATTTCGGTGCGTTATGCCGAGGAAGGTGGCCCCCAGGAGCAGGCGCAACGCTGGCAGGACAGTGGGCTGGCCGACTTCGCCGCAGATATTGGCAACATAGCCCGTTCCAGTGGGCTCGCCCTCAAGCGCCAGACACCCTTGAAGAATCTGCAGGCGTTCTGCATCAAGCTGGCCGAATCGACGGATCAGCTGGAAAAAGAGCTGGTTGATATCAGAACAGGGCTGAGCGCCGCGCGTAAGGACCTGAAGCTGAGCGTCGATCATATTCTGAGCCAGCTCAGAAAAGAATTACCGGGTCAGATCGAAAAGTATGCCGATCAATATGCGATGAACGACCAGGCTTTTTCTGAAGCCTGCCGTAAATTGCTCGATCATGCTTTCCAGCATTACGCCAGCGAACTGTGTGATTCGATTGGCCAGAAATTCGAAAACATTGAAATTCAGGACCAGGCGGTTGGACCTGTCGCCCGAGAAGCCCCTCAGTTTTCAGAGCGCGTTGAAAAGATCAAATTCGACTCCCGCCGCAATGAGTCATTCGGCAGGGCCGGCGGGGCAGGATTCGGTGCCTGGGGGGGCGCTGAAGGTGGGGCAGCTCTAGGCACTTTGATTATGCCAGGTGTGGGGACGGTCATCGGTGGCCTGATCGGTGGCGCACTTGGAGCCTGGGCGGGAAACAAGGCTGGGGGCGCAGCGGGCGAATACTTCAATACCACTGAAGAAATCGAAGTGGCTGTGGGCGACAACCGCGACGAAGTTTCACTGGGGACCCGCGAACAGTTGCTTGAGCTTGCCGAGAACCGGCTGAATGTCCTGTATGAGCAACTGGACCAATTGTGCTTTATCGACATTGCCGACTGGTTGAAAAACTTCCACAGCGCATTAAAAGAGATGCGCCAGCACACGCTTACTCAAATTCAGGAAATCGAAAAGGAGCTGTCCCATGGCATTGCCTGACTTCGCACGGGTTATCCACACCTATGAACGGGTCAGCACCCCGCTGGGCCGTTGGCTGTCCGAACAACAACGTGATGAGCTGGGAGCCCGGTTGCAGACCAAGGCTGAGCAGTTACACCCTCGAATCATGGTCTACGGCAACTACAACGCTGGCAAAAGTACCCTGCTCAATGCCTTGATGGGGCGGGCAGATGCCAAGATGGCGGATCGACCGGAAACGGCCGCGGTAACTGAGTACCGCTGGGGCAATTACACGCTGCTCGACACACCTGGCATCGACGCGCCGATCGAGCATGAAGAGGTGGCTGAGAACCAGCTGCAAAATAGCGAAGTTGTGTTGTTCGTGGTCGCTGCAGGCGGTGCCACCGACGAAGCGAAAACCTGGGAGCGGCTGGTCGATATCGTCGCTTCAGAGCGCCGGTTAATGCTCATCGTCAACAACAAGGCAGGTATTACGGTCGGCGATCGCGATTATGTCGGCATCACCGATCGCCTGCGCATTCATCTGCAGCGTGCGGCGAGTGAGCGCGGTATTGAAAACATTCTGGACAAGGTCCCGGTGCAATGGGTCAATGCCAGAAGCGCCCTCAAAGGACGACTCGAAGACAAGGCGCCGCTGGTAAGCGCCAGCGGCATTCTTGACTTGGAGGAGGCGCTGGGTGACTTCCTTGAGCAAAGCGACACCGGGACAATCTTCGCGGCTTGTCGCAAAGACCTGGTGGTTGCGATCGAACAAGCCAATTTGCGGTTGGTGCAGGCCGGCAATGACCGTCAGGCTGAAGCGCTGACGAAAGCCAAACTGCAGATTGAAAACGAGCGCAGCCGTCTGACTGCATGCCTAAACGATCACCTGGATCGCGATTGTCGTAGCGCAAAGCAGGCAATTGTCAGTCTGATTACTTCAGTAGCAGAAGGACAAGTCAGGGGTGACACCAACCAGGCGATGGAAGAGGGGGCGGCAGAAGTTGTCCAGTCTCTGGGCGACAAACTGATGCGCACGCTGGAGTACGAGCTGCCCAAGACTCAGCAGAGCCTGGGTGAAATCGGTGAGAAACTGGCCGAGTCCACTCTCCGACACGCTGACGCCATGCTGAATGCGGATCTGGATGCGCCGCAGGATGCTGGTGAAAGCATCCTGTCGCCAGCCATCAAGGATGCCTTGAAGAAAGTCCCCATGGGTAATGTCAAGGACATGACTGAACAGGGAGTGAAAGCGGCACTGGAGCTAGGAAAAGAGTTTCTGCCCAAACTGTTCAAAGGTATTGGCCCCAAGACCATGGGACGCTGGGCCAGTACAGCGGGTCGCTGGGCGGGGCCTTTGGTACAGGTCGGCGTGGCGTTGTACGACATCTACCAGGCTATTCGTACAGAGAATGCGGAGAAGGCAGCGCAAGCTCGTCGTACCAAAGCCATCGACGACTCTGCCAGTTCGTTTGTCCACGATTTGCGTCAGGCCTACCAGTTCCAAATCACTCTGGTGGTTGAGCAGGTGTTCAAACCTATGGATGAGTGGATCGACGCGCAAAGCCAGGCTCTGGTGCAACAAGACAAGGCCGCAGAGAACGATAGAATTCTGTTCGAACAGGCACTGATTGAACTGCGCCCGCAAGACTGATCTGGTCCTTAACGCATCTCATCTCAACATTCGCTCCGGACATAGGACGGGGCGAATGCTTCCAGAGAGCCCAGAGTCACGCCTATTATTCTTCCATCTCGGAGGTTCAATTAATTCGTGATGCAGTGCGTCACGAATTAAAATGCCGGGTTGAGTCACTCATAAAGCCAAGGCTTCAACTCATCCAGATTCCTCACCACGATCTGCTGCGCCGCCGCTTTGGGGTCGAGCTTTTTCGGATCGATTTGAAAACGCTGCAACACATACTTGACCAAGGCGCGGCGTGTCGGAATGACCAGCACACCATCCTCCATGCCGAAATCGGCTTCGATGATTGCCTTCTGTTCTGGCTTGAGCCTTGAGTCGGGTTCGATGATCACGGCTACCTTGGTGTTCCAGTCTTCATCCTCGTCGATGAGGTTCTCGGTCTTGCGTTCGAACTCCGGTTGGCCGCGCAGACGACTCAGCACAAAATCCCGGTATTCACGATTCTTCTCGCAATACGCCCGCACATGCCAACGCATACCGGTGTAAATCAGTGTGTGTGGTGCAATCAAGCGAGTTTCTGGAGCCGGGTTAGCGAGTGAAACGTATGCGACTTCAATAACCTCGCTGTCGCGGCATGCCTTAAGCAATGGACGCAATACTTCAGGTCGAATCGTCCGGTCCGGCACCTCCAGAACCATGGTGTGGGCATACGCCAAGGCCAAACCTTCCACATGCGGTGCACGGGAATGGGTCTGGTTCAGCAGGTGCAGATAAGCGCTGGCGCTGTCGTCGATGAACAATGGCTTGAACTGTTTGCTGGGGACGTAGCCCTTCAGCTGCTTGTCATATGTAAGGTTTTTAGGCGCATGTTCGGTGATGTAAGTGTTGATGTCCTTGGACGCCTGCTGACGACTGATCCCGAAGCTTTGGATCAGGTGCACTGTGGTCAGCCGGCCTTCCCACCAGGCGACAGTCTCGATCAGACGATAGCGAAGTGCCAGATCCCAGCGAACTTGCTTGATGTCTTGTTTGCGTTTCATGACCGCTCCATGTGCGTGAATACTTTACCTGTATAAGTCTACATTCTAGACCTGTCGTATAACACTACATATCTTGTGTCTGTCTTCGAGATTTATCGAACTCACGGAAGGAAGTGGACATGAGTATGTCGGAAGCGGTTTCGACAGGTGCTTTGCTGATGATGGGGGCAATCCTGCTGGTGCTTCTGCTGCAGTACCTGAGGTTGCGTGAACTCTGGCAAATGGCTCTTGGATATCAAAAGAGCGCGCGTTGGGCACGGATCTGCGAAATGGAGAACCGGGAGCTGCGCTCGGCTCTACGCGCTGAGAAAGCGCACATCGAGCAGTTGCAAAGAAAGCTCGTGATTTTGCAAGAATTGATACCAGCAGTGTGAAGGAGAAGGATATGAACAGACTTGAAAGGATCAAAGGCTGCCTTCTGGGTGGTGCCGTCGGAGATGCGTTGGGCGCCGCGGTAGAGTTCCTCGATTGGCCTGCAATCGAAGCTAAATTCGGTCCACAGGGAATCGTTGATTTTTCCCCAACTTTCGGTATCACCGGTGCCATCACCGACGACACGCAGATGATGCTCTTCACGGCCGAAGGCTTGCTGCGGGCTTATGTGTGCGGCAGTTCGCGAGGGATTTGCCACGTTCCCAGCATTATCCATCATGCGTTGCTGCGCTGGTTGATGACCCAGGATTACCCTACGGCGATTCCGGTCAGCACGGACGGGGGGCTGATCGAGCAGCCAGAACTTTGGTCTCGGCGTGCCCCTGGCACTACCTGCCTCAATGCACTCAAAGTCAGTCCACGTCTAGGCGCAGTCGCCGAAAACAACAGTAAAGGCTGTGGCGCTGTGATGCGCGTAGCGCCCTGTGCATTCTTTGCCAACGCCTTCGACTACGCTGCCCAGTCCGGGCGCCTGACTCACGGGCACCCCAGCGGTTACCTTGCGGCAGGGCTATTCGCTGACATCCTGCAGCGGATGGTTGACCGGCAAGACAGCCTCGAACACGCAATCACCGAAAGCCTGGCCAAATACGGGCAAGAGCCCGGTATGGAAGAAACCCGCAGTCTTATCGAACGTGTGCTGTTTTTCTTCTATGAAGGATACCAGCCCACCCCGCAACGCATCGACGAACTCGGTGGCGGTTGGGTCGCTGAAGAGTCGCTGGCAATTGGTCTTTGGTGCGCCCTGACGGCGAGCTCGTTTGAGGAGGGCGTGATCACGGCAGTGAATCACGGTGGCGATAGCGACAGCACCGGGCTGATAGCCGGGCACCTGTTGGGTGCTCAGTATGGTGCAGCGGCGATTCCAGTTCGATGGTTTGGACAGTTGGAATTGCGTGAGGTGATCGAGCAAATGGCCGAGGATATCGAACGCGTTCCGCGTGATTACTGTGGGTATGGCGGAGAGTTCGATCAGCTGATCGAGCAGATGTATCCCGGCGGGTGAGGGAACTGATGGCGACGCATTTTCATTTCGCCACTGAGCTATTCGCTGCGTAGGCTTACCAAAGCAAACTCGCTAGGCTGCCCTTTGAAGCCATCTTGAAGTGGCACAGGCATTTGTCAGGCATTAATCCTGAGAAGCAGCTTTAACCTTATTAAAACCGACAAAAACGGCTAATATCAGCACGTTTTTTATCGGCAGATTTAGCTATGACAGATCGTTGGCACAGTGTTGATGAAATTGCCGAACACCTCGGCGTTAGCAAGGACACCGTTTATGCATGGATTTCCAAACGCAGCATGCCAGCCCACAAGGTCGGTCGGTTGTGGAAGTTCCAGAAGGTTGAGGTGGATACCTGGGTCAAAGCTGGCGGAGCCAGTGACGAATCGCAGCAGGCGCGAAGCGATGGCTGAGCGTTATCGTCTTTCTTTCACTACCGGTGGCCTGTTTTTGCAGGAAGCACCGCTGGTTGTGGAGAGCTATCTAAAGCTGCGTGATTGGAAGCAAACACGGGAGCAGGTGCGGGGTGAGAATCTGTTGCAAGTTCGTACAGCAGCTGCTGCGACACGTATCAGTAAGGAGTTGATCGCGCGTCTGGAGCTTTTGGATCCAGAGGAACTGGAGTTTTTGGTGGATGGCAGCCTGCGTGAGCAAGGCTACCTTCTGTGGGCTGCAACTTGCCGGCGCTATGCGTTCATCCGCGACTTCGCTCGCGAAGTTCTGCGCGAGCATTACCTGCTTATGCGCCGCCAACTCACGACAAGCGATTACGATGCCTTCTGCAACGCCAAAGCTTTGTGGCATGCCGAGCTGGATGAATTGGCTGCGTCCACGCAAAGCAAATTGCGGCAAAACCTGTTCCGCATGTTGCGGGATGCCGACTTGATCAGCGCACAGCACCAGATTCAGCCTGTGTTGATAACTCCAGCGCTGGCCCATTTACTGGCTCGCCACGATAACGAGCAATTGCTGATTTTCCCGGCAACTGACCATGAACTTAAAAGGTGGCTGCAATGAGCCAAAAAATCAGTCAGCAGCCGCTGGCAGTCCGCTTTGAACACCTATTGAACGTCATGAGTGGTCAACGCTTTCTGGAAATGAAAGGGCTGAATAATGATCTGCCGTTCTACATCTGCGAATTCAAGGCGGCTGAAGCCTTTGAGATACAACGCATGCAGCGGCAACTGGTCAACACGCTGGCCGGCCTGCGTGTCGATTGTTTGCAGGGACGTGGTGTGAAGGTACTGGAAGTCAGCCTGTACGACCTGACCATCGACTTGCTAAAGGCTCGTGAGGGCAGTGACGAAGGTGTCAGCTTGTGGGAGCAGATCCGGGCGGTTGAGCCCGATGTGGAAAAAGAAGGTCTGCTGGAGCTTTTGCAAGGTGTATTGGATATCAAGGAACACCTGGTCCCGGCTATTGGCGAACGTATTGCACAGACGGATTACGACGTGCTTTTCCTCTCCGGCATAGGTGAAGTGTTCCCCTATATTCGCTCGCACAACGTACTCAACAATTTACAAAGCACGGCCAAGGACAAACCTACGGTGATGTTCTTCCCCGGTGAGTATCGGCATTCGCTGGAGCAGGGCGCGTCTCTGGAGCTGTTTGGCTTGCTGCACGATGACAAGTACTACCGCGCATTCAATATTTTCGAGTCTCAGGTGTAAGGAAGCAGTCGATGAAACTCAACGGAATTTTCAAGAGCCCAGTCAGTCGCCCGATTGAGGGCGTCATCAAGGCCGACGACGAAGCTAGCTTGTTCAACGAGCTCAGTGAATACGTCCTGACTGATGAAGTCGCCAAGCGTCTGGAGCACTTCCTCGATGCCTATACCGACTACCACCATGCCAATGGCGTCTGGGTCTCCGGCTTCTTCGGCTCGGGTAAGTCGCACCTGCTGAAAATGCTTGCCCTGCTGCTGGAAAATCGCCAGGTCGACGGCAGTACTGCACTGGACATCTTCCTACCCAAGATCAAGGACGACGACGAGCTGTTGCGCGCCCAGCTCAAGAAAGCTGTCGCCATCCCGTCGAAAAGCATCCTGTTCAACATCGACCAAAAGGCCGACATCATCAGCAAGACCCAGGTCGACGCCTTGCTCTCGGTGTTCGTCAAAGTATTCAACGAGATGTGTGGTTATTACGGCAAGCAGGGCTACATTGCCCAGTTTGAGCGCGACCTGGACAGTCGCGAACTGTTCCAACCGTTCAAGGAAGCCTATCAGAGCATCGCCAATAAGCCCTGGGAGCGTGGTCGTGAGCAGGCGCTGCTGGAGACAGGCAATATCGCCAAGGCCTACGCCCAGATCACCGACGAAGACTTGGCGCTGGCCAAGGGCATCCTCGATAAATACCGCGCTCAACACAGCGTTTCCATTGAAGACTTCGGCAATCAGGTCAAGGAATGGCTGGACAAACAGCCGTCCAACTTCCGCCTAAATTTCTTTGTCGATGAGGTCGGCCAGTACATTGCCGACAACACAAAACTCATGACCAACCTGCAAACCGTGGCTGAAAGTCTGGCCACCAAGTGCGAAGGTAGGGCGTGGGTCTTCGTCACCGCACAGGAGGATATGGACTCCGTGATGGGCGATATGAGCAAGCAGCAAAGCAACGACTTCACCAAGATCCAGGCCCGCTTTGCCAACCGTCTCAAGCTCACCAGTGCCGACGTGGCTGAGGTAATTCAGAAACGCCTGCTGACCAAAAACGATATAGGTGCCGACCTGCTGAAAACTGTGTACGACCAGCAGTACAACAACTTTAAAACCCTGTTCGAGTTTACTGATGGCGGCCAGCACTACCAGAACTTCCGCGATCTGGAGCACTTCACCTACTGCTACCCCTTCGTGCCTTACCAGTTCCCGTTGTTTCAGTCGGCTATTCGTGGCATATCCATGCACAACGGCTTTGAGGGTAAGGCCAACTCGGTAGGCGAGCGCTCCATGCTCGGCGTATTCCGCGAAGTGGCCATGGCCATCGACAACGAGCCAGTCGGCCAGCTGGCTACCTTCGAACGCATGTTCGAAGGCATTCGCGGCGCGCTGAAAAGCGCTATTCAAAGCGCCATCAACAATGCAGAGCGGCACCTTGGCGACCCATACGCGGTGCGCGTGCTCAAAGCATTGTTCTTGGTCAAGTACGTCAAGGAGTTCAAGGCTACTCTACGCAATCTCAATGTGCTAATGCTGGAGCGTTTTGGCGAAGACATTCCAGCCCAACGCAAGAAGCTGGAAGCGGCACTTAACTTGCTGGAGCAGCAAACTTACATCCAACGCAATGGCGAGCTCTACGAGTACCTGACCGACGAAGAGAAGGACATCGAAGAAGAGATCAAAAACACGGAGATCGAAACTGCCGATGTCATCAAGGAGCTGGAAACTCTGCTGTTTGATGGTGTGATTAAGCAGCGCAAGGTCCGCTATGAAAACGGCCAGGACTACGCCTATACGCGCAAAATGGACGACCGTTCGCTCAGTCGCGAGTTTGAGTTGGCCATCCACATTGTCACTCCGCTTAGTGACAACTTCGACAACCTCACAGTGCAGCGCATGCAGAGCATGGGACGTGATGAGTTGCGCGTGGTGCTGCCGGCGGATGCCCGGTTCATGCAAGATATCACCCTGCACAAGCGCACTGAGAAATACATCCGACAGAACAGCAGCTCCCAACAGGAAGCGGTCAAACGCATCATCGACGCCAAGGGTTTCCAGAACACCGAACGTTTGGCCGAGCTGCAGGATCGTGCCAAGGAGCTGCTTGGCAAAGCGCACTTGATAATTAACGCCGCCGACGTGGAGGCCACCAGCAGCGACGGTCAGGCCCGTATTCTCAAAGGCTTCTACCAACTGATCGAAACTACTTATCCGAACCTGCGCATGTTGCGCGATGTGCCGTTCAACGAGAACGACATCGGCAAATACCTTCGCCAAGCCCAGGACGGTCTTCTCGGTAACGACGCTACTAGCCTGACCGAGCCCGAGCAGGAGCTACTGGCGTATATCCAGAGTAATGCTCGCAGCGGTGTGCGCACCACGGTCAAAACCCTATTGGAGCGCTTCGAGCGAAAGAGCTACGGTTGGTACTACGCGGCCATCCTCTGTAACCTCGCGCTGCTTTGCGCACGTGGCAAGGTGGAGGTGCGGCAGGACAGCAACCCGCTGGAAGGCGACAACCTAGAGCGCAGCTTGCGCAACACCAACGCTCACACCACCTTGGTGCTGGAGCCGCAAATTGAGTTCAGCGCCTCCCAGGTTCGCCATCTCAAAGAATTCTTTGCCGACTTTTTCGACCGCCCCGCCAGCTGCAACGAAGCCCGCGCTCTGGCGCGTGAAACCATCGACGCCATCAAAGAGCTGGAGATTGATTTAGCGGACCTGCATGGGCAAAAAGCCTTGTATGGTTTCCTCAGCGCGCTGGACGGCGTGATGGCTACCCTCAAGGAAATCGCCGGTAAAAACGCCAGCTGGTTCCTCACCGATCTGTCGCGCACCTCCGATGCGATGCTCGACACCAAAGAGCAGATCATTGAGCCGCTACGCCGCTTCATGGGTAGCCCGCAAAAGGCTATTTACGATCAGGCTCGCCAACTGGTGCAGGAGCAGGAAGACAATTTCGCCTATGTCGCCACGGGTGAGGTTGAAGCGATAAAGGCATTACTCACCGAGAATAAACCCTGGCAAGGCAACCGCCTGCAGGATGCCAAGCCGCAACTGGAGGCCCTGCAGCAAGCCATTGCTAACCAGCTAACCAGCGAAAAGGCTACTGCAGTCAGCCGGATTGCCGAGTTGGAGCTGCGTCTGCAGGGGAGCAACGAGTACGACAGTCTTAAGCCTGAACAGCAGGCTCAGCTCGCTGCACCGTTTGTTGAAGCTCGGCAGTCAATGCAAGGGCAGAAGCGTATCGCCATGA
The DNA here is from genome assembly GCF_013387025.1 of Pseudomonas reactans. Taxonomy (NCBI): domain Bacteria; kingdom Pseudomonadati; phylum Pseudomonadota; class Gammaproteobacteria; order Pseudomonadales; family Pseudomonadaceae; genus Pseudomonas; species Pseudomonas reactans. The sequence continues at coordinate 262,857 of NZ_JACAQP010000013.1, forward strand.
TCCGCGATCAGATGCGTGCCTTCGAGGACAACCAATACGCAGAGCTACTGCTCAAATTGGAGCGACTGGCTCGTCCGCAACCGGCATCAGATCCAATCCCGCCGGTCTCCCCGCCCCCAGCGGGACATAAGGGCATCGACTATCCGCCTCCACCAAGCGCAGCCCCCTCCAAAGTGGCCGAATCGCGCCTGGTGTCCGCACGTACTATTAAGGTGGTTTACAGCAAACCTTGGCTGGCCAGTGAGTCTGAGCTGGATGATTACCTGCGACAGCAGCGCGAAGCCTGGCTGAAGGAAATCCAAGCAGGCAACCGCGTACAGATCTAAAACGGACAAGTGCCCCGATCATTTTCGTGAAACCACACAAATAATCGAGCGGGCCTATAAAGAGAAGAATGATGGAAACCACCAAACTCAAGAAGTTCGCCCAGCACGCACGTCGCCTGCTCTTGGAGCAGGTGGGCGCCAAGCTCTCCCTAGTGCTATATGCCAACAGTGCTGCCCGCCGTGAGAATCCGCAAACCGTTGCCCGGCTGGAAAAACAGATCGCCGCGGGCGGACACGAGCAGCTCATCGACAAGGTCGCCTACACCTGGTTCAACCGCTTCTGCGCCCTTCGCTTTATGGATGTAAACAGCTACACCCGTATCCGCGTGGTATCGCCCGCTGATGAAGGCCAGTTCCAGCCGGAAATACTAGCTGAAGCCAAAGCCGGACATATCGACGACGAGCGTGTACCCGAGAAGGTCCGCCAGCAGATCCAGGCTCTACTTAGCGGTAACGCCCCTAGCCACGATCCGCAGCAGGAAGCCTATCGTCTGCTGGTAGTGGCTGAGTGCAACGCCTTCCACAGCGCCATGCCTTACCTGTTCGAGCGCATCGCCGACTACACCGAGTTGCTGATGCCCGACGACTTGCTCTCGGGTAACTCTATATTAGCCTACACACGCGAAGCCATGAATCCCGACGCCTGTCAGGACGTGGAAGTCATCGGCTGGCTGTACCAGTTCTACATCTCCGAGAAAAAGGATGCGGTGTTTGAAGGGCTGAAAAAGAACCAGAAGATCAATCCTGAAAGTATCCCCGCCGCTACCCAGCTATTCACCCCGCACTGGATCGTGCGCTACCTGGTGGAAAACTCTCTGGGCCGGCTATGGATGCTCAATAATCCCAACTCGGCACTCGCTGGGCAGATGGACTATTACATTAAGCCCGAAGCAGCGGAAACAGACTTCCTCAAGATCGATCGCCCGGAAAACATCAAGGTCTGTGACCCGGCTTGTGGCTCCGGTCACATGCTCACCTATGCCTTCGACCTGCTCTATGCCATTTACGAAGAAGTGGGCACCGACCCCAGCGAAATCCCGGAAAAAATCCTCACCCACAACCTTTACGGGATTGAACTGGACGAGCGGGCAGGTGAGCTGGCGGCTTTTGCTCTGACCATGAAAGCCCGCGCCAAACAGCGTCGCTTTTTCAATAAGGCCATCAAGCCAAACATCTGTGTGATGGAAAAAGTGGAGTTCAGCCACGATGAGCTGGATGAATACATTGCATCCGTAGGGCGCGACCTCTTTACCCTCGACTTGCGTGAGACTCTCAAGCAGTTTGAGGAATCCAACAACTTTGGCTCGCTGATTCGCCCCAAGCTCACCGGCGTGCAAAACGTGTTGCCCGTGCTGGAGGCCAAGGACATAGCGGACAACCTGTTCCTCGCCAGCACTCACGCCAAGGTGCTGCAGGTGCTGCGAATGACCGACTACTTGAGCCCGCGCTACGCGGTGGTGGTTGCCAACCCGCCGTATATGGGCGGCAAGGGCATGAATGGCCGTCTGGGTGCGTGGGCCAAGGAAAACTACCCCAATAGCAAGTCTGACCTTTTTGCCATGTTCATCGAGCGCGGTTTTGATCTAACGCCGAAGCATGGCTACAGCGCCATGGTCACCATGCAGAGCTGGATGTTCCTGTCCTCCTACGAGTCGCTGCGCGAACGAATCCTGCGGGAAACGTCCATCGAGTGCATGGCGCACATGGCCAACATGGTGATGGGCATTGCCTTTGGCACGGCGGCGACCGTCTGCAAGAAAGGCGGGAGCCCGGAAGCGCGAGGGGCTTACTGCTATGTCGAATACGAAGACATCGGTGAAGACAATAAGCCCATTGAGTTTCCGCCGCGGAATGAAAGAAATAGGAAGGTTGTTAAGCAGCGAGAGGCCATCCAATGATTTCCCGCCTCGAAGTTAAAAACTTCACTGCTTTCACTGACCTGGCCATTGATTTTTCCCCCAAGATCAACGTGATCATTGGCGAAAATGGCAACGGTAAAACCCAGCTTCTCAAAAGTGTTTATGCCTTGTGTGTGGGTGGCGCCTTGCAGATTGGCAGCACTCGCGACGAGCTTGCGCTAAGCCTAACCCGCAAACTTGTGCGGCTTCTCATGCCGTTGGATGACAAGCTAGGCAACATGCGCCGTCCCGGAGCCCGTGGGAATGCGCAGCTTAAAGCAACGTTTGCGTTAGGCGAAGAACTTGCCCTTACTTTCAATGGGTCTTCAGAAGTAGCTACCGTCAACTCCAACTCTGCGTATTCAAATTATCGGGCCGAGCCGATATTTGTACCTACCAAAGAGGTGTTATCACTGGTGCGCGGTATGACCGATGCGAACCATGACCAGCGTACAGTCGAGTTGATCTTCGATGACGGTTATCTGGATCTGGCGCAGATGCTGTTGCGCGACAGCGTGGATGATCCTGAGTCCAAGAACAATTTAGATCCGCGCTTTGACAGTATCGTACCCAAGCTGGCCAATCTGATTGGTGGTCGCTACCAACTGGAAAACGGAGGATTCCGCTTTCAGTCAGGAATGTATATTGAAAAGTTAGGGCAGAGCAGCGCTGAAACAAAAGCCCCGCAAGTATTTCAAAAGACCTCTACTCGGTTTGTGCCTGCAAAGACTGCAGTGCTATCAAGCGGCATGACCGCTGAAGGCTTCCGTAAGATTGGCGTGCTCCAACGCTTGCTGACAAATAGCACTCTGAATCCTGGCGTCAGTGGCCCGTTGCTGTGGGATGAGCCCGAATCCAACCTCAACCCTAAGCTGATGAAGCTTTTGGTGGAAATTTTACTGGAGCTCTCCCGTAACGGTCAGCAAGTCATTCTGGCGACGCATGACTATGTGTTGCTGAAGTGGATCGACCTGCTGATGGACAAGGGCAAGGGTGATCATGTGAAGTTTCATGCCCTTTATCGAGATGCAGAAACAGGTGAGGTGAAGGTAGATAGCATGGATGACTACCGTGCAATCATCCCTAATGCGATTGCTGAAACCTTCAACGATTTGACGAAAGAACAAGTCAATCGAAAGATGGGGGGGCTTGGAAAATGAGGCTCCGTGAACGCGATCTTGAGATTGACTTTACCGACGCAGTGGATGCCATTGTCTTTGATCAAATGAAGCCAGAGCACCCGAACTATCACGGTCTCGCAGAGATGCACCGGGTAGATTTTGTGGTCGAGTTCGAGCAGGCTATCGTGTTTGTAGAGATAAAAGATCCAGGTAATCCGAAGGCTCAGGCCAAAGGACTAGAGAAATTCCGAACTGAGCTTAATGACGGTAGCCTTAGCAGTACGTTTGCTGCAAAGTTCCTTGATTCGTTCCTCTATCGCTGGGCAGAAGCACGGCTTGATAAGCCCGTGCACTACTTAAATTTGGTCACGTTGGAGGCAGAGTTGCTTCCCAACTTTTCTGACGAAATCGAGCGAAAGCTGCCCCCTATGGGTAAGGCCGTACCCCGTTGGAAGCGACAGCTAGCCGTGAACTGTCAGGTATTCAATATAGAAACCTGGAACGAGAATTTCCCCAAATGGCCTGTCATCCGTTTGCCCGCTGCAGCAGCACAGCCATGAACGTTATGTCATTGCTACGTGCCAGTGAATGCATCGGCAGTCAGGCGCTACGTCAGCTTAAGTCAATCCGTCGCTCGCCGCGCGTCACATTCAGGCCTATACCGAATGACTTTGTGCCCGGCCACGCGAGAAAAACTCTGCCCAAAGGGGGAGAGCAATGAATCAGGGAAATCAAAAGAATATGGAACAATATTTTTATCGGGCTTCGGCGGCGGACTTTAAGAAGATTCCGGGGAGTCCCATTGCGTATTGGGCGAGTGAGAATTTATTTTCCGCTTTTAAAAGTAAGAAACTCAGAGATGTAGCTGATGCTAAGCAGGGGATGGCGACTTCAGATAATGGGCGATTCTTGCGTTTGTGGCATGAGGTGAGCATTGATGAAACATGCTTTGATTGTAAAAGTTTGACAGAGTCAGCGTGTCGATCTGAGACGTGGTATGCTTATAATAAAGGTGGAACTTTCCGGCGTTGGTTTGGGAATAATGAGTACGTTGTAAACTGGCATAAAAATGGTGAGGAACTCAGAGAGTTTGTTGAGGAAATAAATAAGCTAAGGCCTGGTGGGCGGCTTAAGAATCAAGAGTATTATTTCCTTGAAAATATAACTTATTCAGCTCTTAGTTCTGGTTTGTTTTCTGCTAGATATAATCAGCCAGGCTTTCTTTTTGATACTAAGGGTTCGTGCATTTTTCCAAAATCCATAAGCATGGATGTCTTGTTTTCTATGCTTAACAGTAATGTGGCCCAGACGTTTTTGAATATTCTTTGCCCGACACTGGATTACAGTTCTATAGGGATTAATGCGATTCCGGTTATATCGCCTGATCGGCCTGTTCCGATGAAAGATCTATTGGGTATAGCTAAAGCGGACTGGGATGCCTATGAATTGTCGTGGGATTTCAGCAGCTTGCCACTCTTGCACACCGATCATCACCAACCTTCGTTGCATGAAACCTACAAAAACCTTCGTGCTCACTTGCGTGGGTTAACGGAGCAAATGCAATGTCTTGAACAAGAAAATAACCAGATTTTCATCGACGCCTATGGCCTGCAAGACGAGCTGGACGCAGGGGTCAACATCCAGGAAATTACACTTTCCTGTAACCCGCACTACCGCTATGGCGGTGACAAGACTGATGCCGAGTTGGAGGCGCAGTTGCAGGCCGACACCATAGCCGAGTTCCTCAGTTATGCTGTAGGTTGCATGTTTGGCCGCTATAGCGTGGACAAGCCGGGACTGGTGTTGGCTAACCAGGGCGATACGCTTGCCGACTACCTGCGCCAAGTTCCCGAACCTCGTTTTATGCCGGATGAAGACAATGTCATCCCGCTGTTGGATGGCGAGTGGTTTGCCGATGATGTAACTGAGCGCTTCCGCACCTTCCTGCGCGTGACCTTTGGCGAACAGCACTACGAAGATAACCTGGCCTTTATTGAGGCATCGTTGGGCAAGGACGTGCGCAAGTACTTTACCAAAGACTTCTACACCGATCACGTTAAACGCTACAAGAAGCGTCCGATCTACTGGCTGTTCGCCAGCCCGAAGGGCACCTTCAGTGCGCTCATTTATGTGCACCGCTACCGTCAGGATACTGTGAGTGTGGTACTGCAGTACCTGCGTGACTTACGCAAGAAGCTGGCTGATGAGCTTAGTCGCCAGCAGACCATTGTCATTAATCCTAACGCTGAACAGGCGAAGAAAACTAAGGCTCAGAAGGCTGTTGAGATCCTCAAGAAGCAACTGCTGGAGCTGGACGACTATGAGCGCGACACTTTATATCCGCTGGCAACCGAGCAGGTGCAACTGAATCTGGACGATGGCGTCAAGTTCAACTACCTCCAGCTAGGCTCCGCGCTGAAAAAAATTACTGGGCTGGAAGCCAAGGAAGACTGAGATGTCAGGACGCTTCGAGAAGGCGATCACGATTCGCCAGGCGATACGCAACATCGATGACCGGACGTTTCTGCTCCCGGCGATCCAGCGCAATTTTGTCTGGTCGCCCCAGCAGATCTGCGTGTTATTTGATTCCCTGATGCGCGAGTATCCGATCAATACATTCATGATGTGGGATGTGACGAGCCCGGAGATCAAGAACAAATACCGCTTCTACAGCTTCCTAACCGACTACTGTCAGCGATTCAAGGAGTCCAATGACTACGTTCCGACTCAGGGCGACTTCAAAGACTTCAAAGCAGTCATCGATGGACAGCAGCGGCTGACTTCGATCTACATCGGTTTGAAGGGCACTTATGCCTACAAGCAGCCCCGTGTCTGGTGGCCCAATGCGCGTAACGACCAAGTGCTGCCGCCACGTCGACTCTATCTGGATCTTGCTAAGGGGCTGGACGGAGCGGACAACGACTCGATGGCCCACTACCATTTCCGATTTCTGACCGAAAAGCAGGTGTCGGCGTTTAGTGATGACCCTTCCTCGCGCTGGTTTGAAGTGGGTAAGGTGTTGAGCCTGCCTGACGTGCGTTCTGTAGATGAGATTCCGTTCGAGGTGGTCTTGCCCTACCTTGAGAAGCATGGGCTGGCCTCCAACAGCTTTGCGCGTAAGGCGTTGACCCGCCTGTACTATCTCGTCAGGCATGAAGAGGTAATCCACTTCTACAACGAGGAAAGTCAGGATATCGATCACGTACTGGATGTATTCATCCGCACGAACAGTGGCGGTACGCCGCTGGCGTTTTCGGACTTGTTGATGTCGATCGCCATCGCTAACTGGGATGGGGATGCTCGCAAAGATATAGACGAACTGGTGACCGAGGTACGGCAAAGCTCGGAGATGCAGTTCTCGATTGGCCGTGACTGGGTGCTTAAGACCTGTCTGATGCTGACGGGGGCTGATGTGCGGTTCCGGGTCAAGAACTTCGACTCCGATCAGGTGAGCATCATCCAGCAGCAGTGGCCGGAGATCAGGGCTTGTGTGGTCGCAACCTTCAAGCTGCTGCGCAAATTCGGCTTAAACGACCAGTCGCTGAGAGCCAAGAACGCGGTCATCCCGCTGGCGTTCTATATGTACAAGCAGTCCTTCCGTGACAAGCCGCTGTATCACACCATCAACAACATCAACTACCTACGCGAAGAGCGCTTGGCGCTGTCCCGCTGGTTACATATGGTGCTTTTGCGAGGGATATTTGGTGGGCAGGCTGATGGTGTTCTGACCAAGATGCAGCGGTTGTTGGCTAGGCATTTGGACAAGGGGCTGTTCCCCTTGGATGAAATCATTGAGGCCTTCACCGCAACCAACAAGGATCTTCGTTTTGATGAGGCCTATCTGAGGGGGCTCCTTGATATTCAGTATGAGGATTCAAGGTGCCGTTCGGTCCTAAACCTGCTATTCCCCGAGATCAATGAGAACCTGCAACTGGACATCGATCATCTGCATCCGAGCAGCGCCTTTGCAAAGGCTGCTCTAGCCAAAAAGGATTTCCTTCAAAAAGATCCCGGATTGATGGCGTTCTATCAGAGCTCCATTAACTGGAACTCGATTGCCAACCTGCACCTGCTGAATGCTTCGCAGAACCGCTCGAAGAAGGATCTGTCACTGGCCGACTGGATGACAGAGAAGGACACCGGATTCAAGCCGGTCGACCTGCTACTGAATGACGACGACAGTCTGCATTTTGCTCACTTCCAGACGTTCTGTGAAAAGCGTCGGGAAGCGTTGATGCAACGGCTGCGCCGCAATGTCGTGGTTAGCGGAACGCTTTCGATGATCGAGGAAGTGCTGGACGAAGATGAAGAGATCGAGGCCGTGGCATGAGTAACCCCAAAATCAGCCAGGCCCTGAGCAACCTGTTCGACAAGCAGCGCATAGTGTTCTGGTATGACACGCGCCTGGAATTTCGCGCTGATTTCGAGACGCTGGAGTTGCCGGATGTCGAGAAAATCGTCCTGGCTAACAATGAGTTTGGCGTGAAATACCGCCTCCTGCGCGAGCAACCGGAACAGAAGTTTCTGCTCTACCGTGAAGGTGCTGAGCCTCCGCATTTGCACAATTGGCTGTTGGATGTGCAGCTCGCCAGTGGCAATTGCTTCCGTACCGATCAGGTTTCCTTGTGGCTGGCTGAGCTGGAGTTGGGACCGGACTGCTATCCGTTGCTGGAAGCGCATGTGGCGTTTTTCGAATCAGCCAAGCGCCGCGAGGCACTCGGCAAGTTGCTGGAACCGGGTGATTCGCAGAACCTGCTGCAACGCAAAATGCTTGCTGTATGCGCCGGCAACGAGCCGCGCCTGGATGTGATTCTGGAAAACCTGCTGGGTGATCTGGCCGCTAGCAAAGATGTGCGGGTCAAGTTAATCGAAAGCAGCGGCTTGAATGTCTATCTGTGGGAGCAGGTGAAGCGCGCCTATGGCTATAGCTCCGAGCAACCAGGGTTGCACGATTTCGTTATCGAGCTGTTTAAGGCTTGTTTCATGCTTGGGATCGACCCGGCTTATAAGGCGCGACTGTCCGCTGAGGCGCTGGTGTTCCTCAAACGCTGGAAGGACAGTCGTTCACATGAGCAGAGTTTCGAGACACTGTCTGAGCAGTGCGCGGCGGTGCTGCAGATCGACGACAAGCTGCAAACCCTGGACTGGCGTAGCCTGCTGGAGCTGGATTATTTCGAGCTGATCGACCGCAAGATCCTCAGTGAGCTGGTACGTGCCGTGGTGGCCCGTACAGTGACCGCTCAGGAGGTGGAGCAGTGGGTACGCCAGCGCCGTCAGAGCCACTGGTTTGAGCGCTTCAAGGATGTGTACCTGGCGCTGGAGCATGCGGCGCAGTTCATCCAGGTATTGGACATCACGCAGCTGCAAATGGAGTCGCTGACTGATGGCGTGCAAAAGTACGCCAGCCAGTGGTTCAGGCTGGATCAGCGTTACCGCAAATTCGTCTATCACCTGCGCGAATCCGGCCAGGCTTCGTTGTTGGGTGAGTTGGCTATGCAGGTCGAGAATCTGTACGGCAACAACTACCTGAGCCGTCTTAACGACCGCTGGCAGCAGCATGTGGATGCAGCTCAGCAGTGGGAGGCCGCGCCCGTAGTGCTACAGCGCAACTTCTTCAGCCGCTATGTGCAGCCCTTTGTGGAGCGCAGAACTAAGGTGTGTGTGCTGATTTCCGATGCGTTCCGCTATGAGGTAGGCGAGGAGCTGCAAAGTCTGATTCGTCAGGAAGATCGCTTCGAGGCCGAGCTGGATCCGATGCTGTCGATGCTACCGAGTTACACCCAGCTAGGAATGGCGGCGCTGCTACCCAACAGCAGTCTGCAACTGGCCGACAATGACAGTGGTGATGCCATAGTGGATGGTCTGAGCGCTCAAGGCTCGGTCAACCGGGGCAAGATACTGGCGACCAGGGTTCCAGCATCCCAGGTGGTACGAGCGAAGGATCTACTGGCGATGAACCAGGCTGATTCTCGTGCCTTGCTGCGCGACAACGAGGTGGTTTACGTCTATCACAACCTGATCGACAAGACCGGCGACACTCGTGATACCGAGGAGCGGGTATTTGCGGCGGCCGAGGAAACGCTCAGTGAGCTGATCCGTCTGGTGAAGAAGCTGACCAATGCCAATGCCAGTAACCTGCTGATCACTGCCGATCATGGCTTCATCTATCAGAATCATCCGCTACAGGAGAGTGATTTCCTCAGCGGTGAGCCGGAGGGCGATGAGGTCCTCTACCGCGACCGGCGTTTTGTACTGGGTCGTAGCTTGCGCGAAGGAGCCAGCTTTAAAACCTTCAACCCGGTACAGCTAGGCCTGACGGGTACGCTTATGGTGCAGATTCCCAAGTCCATCAACCGTCTGCGCCTGAAAGGGTCTGGCAGCCGCTTTGTGCACGGTGGTGCCACTCTGCAAGAGGTGGTGATCCCGGTCATCCGAATAAACAAGAAGCGCCAGAGCGATGTGGGCCGGGTGGATGTGGAGTTCATTGGTGGCGGTGGCAAGACCATCACCACCGGGCAGTTGGCGGTGGTGCTCTATCAAACCGAGGCAGTGACCGAGAAACTGCAGCCGCGCCGGTTGCGTGCAGGTCTGTTCACACTGGATGGAGAGCTGGTATCCGATCAGCATGAGCTGTTGTTCGACTTCAGCTCTGCTAACCCGCGTGAACGGGAGTTGCCGGTGCGCTTCATTCTCAGCCGCAAGGCTGATGAGGCGAACAATCAGCAGGTGGAGCTGCTCCTTGAAGAGACCGTGGAAGGCACTTCACACTTCACACGGTACAAAGCCGCGCGTTATTCCATTCGCCGCTCGTTCAGCAGCGAATTCGATTTTTAAGCAGGAGCTCCAATGAGTCAGCTCGACGACAAGATCAACCAGCACTTTGCCGGCCTGGTGGTGCGCAAAGACCTGGTCAAAGCAGTGAAGGGCAACGCTATTGTGCCGTCGTATGTGCTGGAGTACTTGCTGGGCCAGTACTGCGCGACCAATGACGAGGCGACGATCCAGACCGGTATCGAGACCGTCAAGGAGATCCTGCGCAAGCACTATGTCCACCGAAACGAAGCTGGGCTGGTACGCTCGACCATCAAGGAGAAGGGGCGGCACAAGGTTATTGACCGTATTAGCGTCTCATTAAACGACAAGGATGACGTGTACGAGGCTGAGTTCGCCAACCTGGGCATCAAGAAGGTGCTGATCGACTCCAACACCGTTAAGGCTCACCAGAAGCTGCTGGTGGGTGGTGTTTGGTGCATTGCGGATGTGGAGTATGAATACACCGAGGACAAGTCTGCCTCACCTTGGATTCTGGCCTCGCTAAAGCCAATTCAGATTTCCCGCTTTGATTTCGACGGCTATCTGGAGGCACGTAAGCAGTTCACCACTGATGAGTGGATTGACCTGCTGATCCAGAGCGTAGGTTTCAATCCGCAGATGTTCGGCAAGCGCAATAAGCTCGCTCAGCTTATCCGCCTTATCCCGTTCTGCGAGCGCAATTACAACCTGATCGAGCTGGGGCCGAAGGGCACCGGCAAGTCGCACGTATATTCCGAGTTTTCACCCCACGGCATTCTTATCTCCGGTGGCGAGGTGACAGTTCCCAAGCTGTTCGTCCATAACGGCACGGGTAAGCTCGGCCTGGTGGGTTACTGGGATGTAGTGGCTTTCGATGAGTTCGCCGGCAAGCAAAAGCGAGTGGACAAGGCGCTGGTGGACATCATGAAGAACTACATGGCCAACAAGTCATTCTCGCGGGGAGTGGAAACCTTGGGAGCAGAGGCCAGCATGGTGTTTGTGGGTAATACCGATCACACCGTGCCGTACATGCTTAAGCATACGGACCTGTTCGACCCGCTGCCGGAAAAGTTCCACGATTCAGCCTTTCTCGATCGCATTCACTGCTACATCCCCGGTTGGGAAGTGGATGTCATCCGTGGCGAGATGTTCTCCAGTGGTTACGGCTTCGTGGTGGACTACCTGGCCGAGATCCTGCGCTCGCTTCGTAGTCATGACTACTCAGATCGCTATAAGGGCCATTTCACTCTATCCGACGATATTTCGACGCGCGACCGCGATGGCATCAACAAAACCTTTTCTGGTTTGATGAAGATCCTGTACCCGCATGGCGAGGCGACAGACGCCGAAGTGGAAGACGTATTGCGCACTGCAATTGAAGGGCGCAAGCGGGTGAAGGATCAGTTGCTACGCATTGACGCGACCTATCCGGCAGTTCGTTTTGCCTACAAGGGGGGGGATGCTCAGGAGCGGTTGGTGCGCACTCTGGAAGAGGATGAGTATCCTAATCAATACCATCGAAGGGGAGCGACTGAAGTTTGTACTGCAGACTTACCCCAAGTCGATACTGACCCTTTGGCGCTTATCGAGGCAGCGCCAGCCATGCAAGGGCCAGCTTCACGCCCAAGCAATCCTGCGCCGATGGAACCAGTGCTGAAGGAGCAGCATTTGGTCTTCCACGAAAATCAGCGAGGACTGAGTTTTGACAAGTTGTTCAGTCCCTATCTGGTAGGTGCCAAGCGCATCATCATCACAGACCCCTATCTTCGTATGTTCCACCAGTTGCGCAACTTGATGGAGCTGATGGAGACCATTAGCAAGATGCAAGGCCCGGAAGATGAGGTGGTGGTTCATGTGGTGACCGTTGAGGATGATTCCAATGGTGATCGTCAGACCGAAAGCCTGCAGAAGATCGCTGATGCTTGTACGGGTGTTGGCATCCTGTTCAGTTGGGCCTACGACACTAGCGGCACCAAGCATGATCGAGACATCACAACCGACACGGGTTGGAAGATAGTGCTTGGTCGTGGTTTGGATGTTTTTCAGCGCTTTGAGCTGAATGATGCCTTCAGCTTTGCGAATCGGCTCCAGCAGCATCGGCAGTGCAAAGAATTCAGTGTGACCTTTGTGCGAATTGGCCCGGCAGCTTGCTCGTAGGTTTACGACGATTAGGCAGAGGCAGAGGCAGAGGCAGAGGCAGAGGCAGAGGCACTCTGATTTGTGTTCGCAGCACGACTAAGAAAAGTAAGGCCGACTGCGGATGCCCTTAGGCGTGGGGAAGTCATAGTTTCGGCTGCAGCAGGAGCTGACTACAACAACCGCTGGATCACGACAAAAAATAAGTGAGGGGAGTACCCTGCCGATGACCGCCCTAGCATCAGCCAAGGGCAGTCTATCGGGCGGTGTGAGCCTAGGCGTTATAGGTAACCTCGTTCAGCCAACGATACGCAGCCTTCGTGGCCTACAACGATATGATCCAGCGTCTGGGTGCCAATCATGCTGAGTGCGTTCTTGAGGGTGGTGGTCAGCGTGCGATCGGCCTGGCTGGGTTCGGGATCTCCAGAAGGATGGTTATGCACCAGTATCACGGCTGCTGCGTTGTGCTCTAGGGCGATCTTGACCACTTCCCTTGGGTAAACGCTGGCCCCGTCCAGCGTGCCGCGAAACAGCTCCTGAAATCCGATAATCCGGTGCTTGGTGTCGAGCAGCAGAAGAGCAAAGACTTCGTGCTCATGGTACTGCAGCAGTGTTTGCAGGTGGCTGAAGACCTGCTTCGGCTCAGTCAATGCCCGGCCTTTAGACAGACGACTCATTGCCAGTTGTTGAGCCATACGCAGGATGTCAGCTTCGGTGACCGGGGCTTCCATAACATAGGTACCGGTATCTTCACCGGCTCTGAGCTTGTGATATTTCATGTGGGTCTTCCTGTACGAATGCGTGAGAAAACGGAGGGCTCTGAGAAACCCTGTTACTGGACGGTGGGCTTGCCGTTGTGCCGCGTGGCTTGCGACTCCAACTTTTGACCGAGTGAGGGTTTGGCAGGCGCTGCCGGTTGGGCTTTTGGCTCTACATCGCTGGGCTGATCTTCAATGGCGGGGAAGAACTCTTCGACGATGGCGCCGGTGTCCTCCTCGCTGTCTTCAAATGCCCCATTGTTAAAGCCTTGCCGGGCCGCGTGATCCAAGGCGCTCTGGTCAAAGCCCGCGGCTTGCCGGGTTTCCTCCAATTGCTTGGCTGCCAGTAAGGCGTCTTTTAGGGTCAGTCCATTGCGTACCGTAATGTCCACGTAGAAGATCGGCGTGCCATGGCTTTGCCGGGTGGATTTACCGCGTAAACGCAACTCCAGCGGCAGACAGGCGAGGCGATCGCCGGAGATGGCTTGCAGGTAATGCAGACGCGCTGCCAGAGTGCGGATGCTGTTGTAGCCTGTGGTGCGAAAGACAAAACTGCCCAGCGGATCGTCATCGCCAATCACTACGTTGAGCCGGCCGTAAGGCTTGCAGGCTCCGCCTTGCGCCAGTGAGCAGCCATCCGGAGAAGGGCAGGGCAATGCCTGAATGCCGTCCTCGGTCAAACGCTTGCAGGTCAGGCCGTTGCCGACGCATAAAGGTCGGCTAGTGGTGCGGTCGAACAGGCTGTAGTCAGCCCGAAAGTTCAGGTCAGGCTCGTTGAACAGCAGCCGGATTGGAATGCTGCGCAGTTTGCCGTCATGGCCATTACGCAGCTCCTCATTGAGGGGGTGCAGCAGCCAGCCGTCACGGCTCTGTACTTGGGAGGTAAGGGTGAATTGATCGTCCTTTTCCGGTAGACGCTTTCCGTTCTTTTCGACGAGCTTGCCAATGGATATTCGGCCCAAAATCGGCGGAGTGATGGCTAAACCTTTGAGCATGGGAGTTCTCCTGTATCTGAAATAAAAACGCCACCGAGTCCGCGTAAACGGCCAGGGTGGCGTTGGAGAGAAAGGGCATGGGAATAAGGGAAGCGCGAACGAGCGTTCAGGCCAGTAGAAAACGCCGACAGCCGGTTTTTGTGGTCGAGTAGCGCACTTGCAGGTAGGGCTTTTCTTTCAGCAGGCGGGGGATATCCAGTGCCACGCTGTCTTTGGCTTTCCTCCACGTGATGCTGCCGGTTGCGAAGGTCGCCCGACTGGCATCACCCATGGCCTGTTGCAACGTTTGCTTGAGCTGAGCTTCCTGCTCCTCCTGCAGAGCAATCGATCCTCGCACTCTCTGCAGTTCGGTAAAGGTCGTACAGAGCAGCGCGTCCTGGCTGAAGTCCAGGCTTTGCCCACTGTCCTGTGGATACAGGCAGCGCAACGCCTGCTCCGCCGAGGCCGATCCGTCTGCCGGAGGTGGGGTATCACTGACCACGTAATCCCAGAACAACCGCTCCAGGTCGATCAGCCGAGCAATCAACGACTCGTCCCGTTCGATGCGATGGATCTCCAGGTGCTGGCCACCCAGCAGCACTGCTACATCGGCTGCCTGCTTGCCAGTCACGGCCAGTTGGTGCATCACTTGCAACTGAACATACTCCGGCACGCCCTCTTTCCAGAGGCGTGCGCCGTTTATGCCAGCAGTTTTACATTCAAGGATCTGTACCTCTGGCGCACCGATGACCTCGCGGTCGATGTTGGCCAGCATCCAGGCCAGTTTGGAATCAGGATGCTGCAGCACCGCATTGACCCGGCGGACCCGATGACCACTGCGCCGGGTGTAATGTGTTGCGACAATCGGCTCCAGGATATTGCCCCAATAAGCCGGACTTTCCTCATCCTGCGGATCGAGCTTGGGCAGTGAGGTGTCACGGCCGGTTTTCTCCAGCCACAGCTCCAGCTGGGATTTGTACGGGTTCAGGCCCACGGCTGCGGCGGCATCCGAACTGCCGATGCCTTGTTTGCGTACGGCCAACCATTCCTCTCGCGGCAATTGTTTGGTGCCCACTAGGCGCAGCGCAGGCCGTAGTTTGCTCCTGGTTTGTTGCAGAGTTTGCGTGCCCATGATGTTTTCCTGTGCGGCATAAAAAACGCCCGGCCAGCAGAAGCTGACCAGGCGTTTTAATAGTTGAGTAAGTGAGTGGAGCTAGGCGGCGAGCTCCAGTGCGGCCTGCAAGGCGCGTTGTTTGATCACAGCGCCTTGGCCAAACCAGGCCGAGTCCATGCGGTATTCAGCACTCCTGGCGCGTCGCTCGTGATCGACATACTCGGTCACGGCGTTGAGCAAGCCCCACGCAGTTCCTTGGGCTGATTCAAGCGTTGCTCCCCGACCCTCGCCTTCGTACAGCCCTTGGACTTTGCGCAATGCGCGCTCGTTCGGCAGGACTTCGGGTAGTTTGCTATTGGGGGTTACGTCACACAGCACGTTCATGAAAAAGCCCATCGCTTCATGCCACTGCACCTTGCGTTCAGCCAGTGCTCGCATGCGGTACATAAACTCGTCCCACTGGGAGACGGCGATGCCCAACTGCTTTTTCACTGCCTGCGGATCGAAGCGGGTGTTATGTGGCACCTTGATCACGCGGGTGGTGCCATCCAGGGCGATGGTCAGCGTGTTATTGCAGACCACACGTACGGTGGTGGGGGTTGCGGTGGTGGCCAAGGTGCCATCACAGGAGGTGGCCAGCAGCAGGTAGCCATTCACCTGGTCGTTGCCCTTCAACGCCGTGCCTTGCCCAGTACGGGCCAGAGCCCAGAACTTGCGACCGCCTTTGAGCACTCCGGCGGTTTCCAGCTCGTAGCCCGAGACCTCAGTCAGATCGCGATAGAACTCCAACACTTCACGGGGCTGCACCACCTGGTAGCGGTTGGAGACCACTGACAAGGGGGCCTTGGTGTCGGAGCGATACAGCACCTTCTGTTCAGGGAAAGAGTGAATTGAGCCCAGAACACCGATGCTGTCGGACTTGAAATGCACCGGGCTGTCCTGGATCTTCCAGTCCATGCCCGCTTCGCGCTGCCAGACTTCGAGCGGTTGTTGGGGCGATAGGCGACTGCCCATGCCATGCCAGGGAGTATCACCAACGTAAGCCATTTGTTCGATGAGGTGTGCCATGGGAATGACTCCTGCGAAATGAATGGAAAAGAGCGTGGCTTCAACAAACAACGAACTAACGGTTGATGCTGAAGCTGTAACCGCATTCCAGGCACTGATAGTTATCCAGCGCCTTCTCATCAATCTGTTCACCCAGTGTGGCCCCAGCGATCCCGCCGGCAGCACCACCAAACAACCCTCCGAGTATGGCGCCAGCGATACTACCCACAGCAATCCCAACAGGCCCGCCGACTATGCCGAGTACTGCACCGGCCTCAGCTCCCGACAGGGCTCCGGCGGCCCCACTGACTGCACCTCCTGCAGCGCCAATCAACCCACCCGTTTGCTTACCGATATTTTTCTTTGCGACACGTCCAGAATTGCAGCTAGGGCAAGGGGCATACATACGTAAATCCTCTCAAGTGATGAGCGTACTAGCCAAAAAGCAGGCACGCCAAATCCCTACCGCAGTTAATACGGTGGGCGTTCACAGAGGTGATATAGGTCTGAGTTTTTTTTGATTGGTATTCCAAGCCGCAATTAGTTGAAAACACGCGTCAGATCGACGAGGGTAGCCAGATCCAAATGAGTGTTTGGTCTTAGGTGAACATGTGACAACCGATTCAATGCAACAGGATGGTGTCAGCGCTGCGAGCGGGGAAGGTTATGCCGAGGAGTTACCATCGCTCGGGTGGTCGGAGGAGGACCTACGGTACTATCTTGCTCAAGTATGGGGCCAGCGTGATCCCTTACACTTAAGAGTCATTGGCCGGTTACAGCTGGCCGAAGGGAAAACCTTCGGGTTTCTCGTAGATCTGCATCATGCCGAAACAGGCATCAGGCTGCCCCCACCACTAAAAAACGCCAGCGTGCGCCAATCAGTATTTGTGCCGCCCTCCGAACTCAGCAGAATCCAGAAACTTGGGCGAATTGAGAGCTTCGCGTCCGCGGAGTTGGATCTGTCACCCTTGGATGAACGAAAAAAACGCGGCGACCCGTTTGGCTGCATGGTTCATCCTGAAACGCTAGAACCACTAAGCCACATCCCTGAAAGTTGGTGGAGTATCAAAAACATCCAATCAGAAGCGATGCCGCTAGTAGTGACAAAGGTGCGTGAGGCTATAGAGGACCGGTTGCAACGTGAGACTTCTGAAGCTGGAGATAAATTGCTCTCTGCACAATTAGCTCTCGAAGTCGCTGCTCAGAATAAGAAATTGCTCGACGATGAGTATGGGCGAATCGGGCTGGAAGTCGATCAGCGAATGGATCGTATCGCGGCTCTCGACACAGAGTTCGTGCAGAGGAAAAATACATTGGAAACTAGGTTTCGAGAGCTGGAAGCTTTTCTCCAGGATAGGAGTGAGCGCATGGTCGCGCTCAATCTCATCGACAGGGCTGATCTGGAGAAAGTTTTTCCCCTTATAGGGGCGCGTGATACCCGAGAAGGGCATCGCTTTCGGGAGGCGCTTGCCGGAAACCTCCAACGACTGGCTTCGTACATCCAGGCGTTTCTTTGGCGTAAGGGTATCCTCTACACCCGCGCGCAATTGCTCGACTTCATCACCCTGTTACGCACCAACGACTTGATCGTGCTCGCCGGGGATTCGGGATCCGGCAAGACCAACTTGGTGAAGTCTGTCGCCTCCGCTGTCGGGGGGCGCTGCACAATTGTGCCGGTAAAACCCAACTGGACCGGCTCGGACGACCTGCTGGGTTACTACAACCCAATTGAGCGGCGCTACCACCCGACGCAATTTCTGCTGGCACTGCTGGATGCCGCGCGCGAGCCAGAAATTCCGCACTTCATCTGCCTCGACGAAATGAACCTCGCCCGCGTGGAGTACTACTTTGCCGACTTCCTGAGTTTGCTTGAAACTCGAGGCGAGGCTCCCTGGATCCACCTGTACTCATCGGCGGAGGAGCGTCAGGCCGTAATCGATAACAAAATTTTCTTAGCGCTTGAGGAAGAGGCCAGGAAGCGTGCAGGCCTGCCGGGCGACGCCTCGTTCAGCGATATTCTAATGAATGATCAGGCCAACCTCGAGCTTCGCAGGCTAGCGGGCTTCCAAGACGCTGACACTTTACTCAATCACCACGCGAAGATCAGGCGTTCGCTCTCGGGACTGATCGACGTTCCCGCCGGATTCCGGTTTCCACCTAACGTCTGGATCATCGGGGCGATCAACGTGGACGAGACCACGCACTATCTCTCACCAAAAATTCTTGACCGTGCGCACGTCATGCGGTTCCGCAATCCCGTGTTAATGGACTGGAATGAGGTTGAGGGCGAGCTGGAGGAGTTCGACCTAGACCTGGATCTACCGATGAACATTCTGGCCGCTGATATCGGTTTCCGCGCCGAGTATCCGACCTTCGATCAGACCGACCCGAAGGTTAAGCTGTTGGTAGGTCTGGCGCGGGACTATCTCGATCCGCTGGGTATCGAGTTCGGCCTGCGGGCAATCCGGCAATCGCTCAACTACATCCGTAGGGGGGAGGAAGCCGAGATTGGAGAGTTAGCTGCTTTGAATAACGTCGCGGTACACAAGATTCTTCCCAAAATCATCCTCGATTTAGAGAAGGTCTCGAACAATGGGCAGAAGCGACGGGATGTGCTGATCGGCCTCAGGGATTCACTGGCACAAGCCTTAATTGGTCTTGACCTGAGCCAGGTGACCGAGTCTGCTGTTGAGTCTTTGGATGAGTTAATCGCTCGCGCAGAAGGCAATAACGGCATCGCCAACTTCTGGACTCGGTAATGCCTCCGGAAATCGAAGCCCGCTATCTGACGATTGACTGGCAGTCGGAAGGCGTCGCCCGGGCAATAGAGGTTGCGCCGGTTTCGCTGGAGATAGAGTCTCGCACTGATGGTGAGTTTGTTGTTGAGAGCGTGATCTTCAACGATTTTCAACCGTGGCTCGGTATTCGCGTCGGGCCCGGATTTGAAGAAGTGATGCCTGTTTTCGTGACGGCGCTGGGGCAGGAAACTCCTATGTTGCAGGTTGCAGATCCACGGGGCGGTGGATTCTGGTGGTTGCGAAATGATGGTTGGGATCATGCCGGCAAGCGTCATCTGAGCGAGCTTCAACGGAGTGCAGGCGTCTACAACATCCGGATAGGCGACTTAACGCTGCGGGTTGAAAATCGTCTTTCGACCTTCGGTCGCGCCGACATCCAGGCGTATATAGATGACTTTCGGGGCGATCTTCTCTGGATGATCATGAACGATTCCGCCGGAGCCACAGCAACGGGCAAAGGTGCCGGAGCTGGGACCGAGTTCGCTGATGCGCTAAAAGAGTTACATACTGCGTCGCACAGGGTGCTGGCATCTCCAGCTGTCAACATCCGGGAGGGACAGGCGCAGCAGCCTCTTGCGAAGTTGCGTCCAAACACGGTGACCTTTCGCGAGTATGCGCGTAATCCAACAGCCCGCCAGCTCACGGGTCGGGTCTTCAATGAGTCGGCGGACACCGCCGAGAACCGCTATCTACGACATGTATTGGCGGTTTCCCTCAAAGTGGCTGATGCCTATGTTTCGGCAGCCTCGCTGCAGTCTAGCTTTCTTGACAGGCTAGCTTCACAGGAGAGTGAGCGCGCCCGTCGCGATCGTGAAATGGAGATGCGTCCTGTCGAGCCCGAGGTGTTCGATCAGCAGACGGAAGAGATCAAGCGCAAGCTGGATGCGCTTGCGGACTTCAAGAGCCGGTCGGGACATGAGGCGGATCTAGTTGGTCGATTTCCGATTCGTTTGGGCAAAAGGTATTTTGATCACTTTGCTTTTTATTACACGCCACAGGATACCATGGCGAGCAATGTAGCCAGCCCTGTCGACTACAGAGTGGTTGTGCTGCCTAAGGATTTGTTCGAGCTAATTCTCGGAGCACATCACTTCTGCAAAAACTTTACGCTCACAGGGAGCGTGGACTCCCGCGTGAGGGATACGTCCAAAGGGCAACAATTTCGCGAGATCACCTTCACCTCGGTGCAAGAGGTTTTGCCGCAAACGGACGTGCTTGAGAAAAGGGCTGGAAAGAGACGAGGCTTGGAAAAAAACAACTGGCTTGTTCGTCTTTCTCGTAATGAGCTGCGTGAGCTTAATCGCGAGGCGGGTATAGGCGAGCGACGCGCGGAAAAATCTCTGGAAAAGAAGAGAGTTATTTCTTTGTCAGTTGAGGAAATAGGGCGGTGGGCGCGAAAGTTGACGGAAACTGACGCAGGCTTTGACTGCCTGGGAATTTCACGCAGTTCGAATTTCCCGTTGGGAATGCGGTTCGTCTCCAACCCGGATTATGCTGCCTGTGTGTCGGCATTTAATAAGGTTCGCGAACTCTTCAATCGCGGCGGCCTAGATCTGTCGAAACTTGAAGAGATCAGCAGCATAGGGATCCTTCATACCAGTGATATCTATGAAAAATGGTGCCTGCTTAAGATCTTCATGCTGCTGATGCATGACTTCTGGTTCGAGCCCGAACGTGGCTGGGAAGAGAAGCTGGTTGCGACCTCGCTCGAGCGCGCAAGCAACGTCAGGTTCGAGTTTTCGCGCGACGACCTGGAAATGAAGGTCACCCTCAACTGTCAGGCAGAAATGTCCACGGGGCGACGGCCTGATTTTATTCTAGAGGTTATCTATACGGGCAAGGAACAATCTAGGCGTTTCGATCGCGAAAGTGGGCGGCGCGGCGGCATAGTGATGGACGCCAAGTTCAGGAGCAACTGGAAGAGAGATGGGCTGAACCGTATGCTTGACGAGCTGGTCCTGGCGAAAGGCTATGACAAGGCGGTGGAAAGCGGAAGGGTTTTCATCCTGCAGCCCTGCGAGTTCACAGCACGTCCCGCGGCGTCACCCCTCGAATGGGGGGCGCATTGTGATTACGGCAGGACGCAATCCCATCGTCAGGGCTGGATACAGACGGGAGTGTCGTCTTCCGGGGCGCGCTCGACCCAGCACCTCAAACGCCTGCTGGCGATGGTATTCCAGAGTTCATTTCCTGAGCCGCAGGAAGAACACGATGATTATGGCAACAAAACATGGACATCCCGCAGCTTCTGTCTTGGCTGCGGCGAACGCCATGTAGCGATCGAGGCAAAGAGTACTCGTCGCGGGGCGACGAGATGGCTTCTTGACTGCAAACGCTGCGGGGTGTGGAGTGTCAGAACCCATTGCTACGACTGCGCGGCTCCGCTATTCAAGAACGGCACGATTTGGACGTACCACAACACTGTCGCCGATCAGGTGACCAATGTGATCTGTCCTAGCTGTGGCTCTTATTTTGATAGGGAGTTCAGTTAGTCATCAACCTCAAGAAGCGACCGCCAATTGCGCATGGATCGTGTCCAGCTTCTCACGTTCGGCACTCCATCACCTGCTGGGGGGCGGATGGGCTTAGTTCGGATGTTGGGGAGGCATATGTGATCATGGCCGCTCTTGGCCGAATCTTCATTTGATCATGGCCAGCGCCATTACGCCGACCACAGGCAGCTCTTGGCCGGTAGATCAGCGTATCGGAACAACTTTTCTGTCCCTACTCTCGTGTACTGCCGACACGGAAAGGTTTCCAGTCGCTGCCGCCTGAATATGCTCGCTCCACCAGGTCATCATGGGGCGTCTGCGTTCGATATAGTCCGCCCGATTGTAGGCGCTGCGAACCTCGTCCTTGTCCACGTGGGCAAGCGCCACCTCGATCAACTCAGGATCCCAGCCGTGCTCGTTGAGGATGGTGCTAGCCATTGAGCGCATGCCATGGCTTACCAGGCGCCCTTCGAAGCCCATGCGCTTCAGCGCCATGTTGGCTGTCTGGCTGTTGCAGTGGGTGCGAGGGTTCCGGTCTGCAGGGAAGACATACTCCCGGTGTCCACTGTAGGGTTTAATCGCTTCCAAGAGCGACAGAGCCTGCTCCGTGAGCGGAATGATGTGTATCCGACGTTTCTTCATGCGCTCCGCCGGTATAGTCCAGATCTTCTTTTCGAAGTCGATATCAGCCCAGCGGGAAGTGGCAGCCTCGGCTGGCCGAGTCATGGTGTGAAGTTGCCACTCAATTAGGCAGCGTGTAGTTCTTTTTATGCTGGCATTGGCAATTGCCACCATGAGCTCTTTCAGCTCATCGGGCGCAAGGGCCGCCATGTTTTTCTTTTTGGGCTTTTTGAAGACGGAGCGAATTCCACTGAGCGGATTCGCGTGAATCAATCCCGAATTGACACCATAGGTCATGATCTCATTGAGGCGTTGGGTTAGACGTTTAACGGTTTCGAGACTGCCCTTCGTCTCGAGGGGGCGCAGCAAATTTATGACTTTCGGGGCAGTGATAGCAGAGATTGGGGTGGTGGCCAGATCAGGGAAGACATGCAGCGTGAGGGAGCGCCAAATATCCTCGGCGTATGCAGGGGTAACTGAATCCTTTTTGAGCTCGAACCACGCTGCCGAGATATTTTCGAAAGTGTGTTCCGTGGCTGCTTTTTTCGCGTGCCGCTCGGCGTCGCGTTTCTCTTTAGGGTCCAGCCCCTGGGCGACGAGCTCTCTCGCTTCCACGGTTCTCTTGCGTGCTTGAGCCAGACTTACCTCAGGAAAGGTGCCCAATCCCATATTTATCCGCTTTTTCGTCACGGGTTGGATGTAGTTGAAATTCCATAGCTTTGAGCCATTGATTCTCACTCGCATCTGAAGGCCGTTGCCGTCGGTGAGTATGTAGTCCTTTTCCTTTGGCTTCGCGGCTTTGACTTTTACGTCTGAAAGGCGCGTGGCTTGGGCCCCCATGGTGTATTCCAGTGCTGTTTATGTATTCCAAAAAATAGCAGGTGAGGGCTTGGAATACCACTTGGAATACACGAAATCGTAGATGGTCACGGATGCTGGTGGACGCTCGTAGACTCTAAACCCCTGTATTTACTGGATTTCAGGCACAAAAAAAGACGTCCGTGGACGTCTTTAGATGATAATTTGGTGGAGCCGGGGGGATTTGAACCCCCGTCCGCCAGTACTCCGCTGTCGGTACTACATGCGTAGCCGTTTCTATTAAGTTAACCCTCAGCGACCCGAAGGGCAGGGTGCTTTGGGCGAGTTGTGTAAGTTTTAGCCGCTTCGTCCACAACGTACTGCACGGCGATTCTGTTCTATATGACAATCACTTTGGGTTTACAGACATCCCCTGGTGATTGCTGGACCCGAAGGTACCAGAAGCTCAGGGCTAAGGCTGCTTACGCAGCGAGAGCGAATTCCTGGCCGTAGTTTTCGTCATTGGCAACTATAAGAAGTTGCAACAGTGGATTTACGAGTTCTGTTACCAACTCGGCATGCACCTAAAGTTTCGCAACCGGCGTCGAATCCTAAACGGCCCCGTGCTTGTAACTCGTTGTTTCATAGTGAGTGACAAGCCTTTGCAGTGTACGCCAAACCGTCACGGAAGGCCAACCCGAAGGTAGACCTTCCGTGATTGAGCAGCCTATTGGCCGCCTTTTTCGCTGTTCTGCAGGTCTTGCAGTGCCTTTGAGGTGATCTCGATGCACTTCTTCTCGTCGCCTGCGGCATGAGCCGCCTTGGCCGAGGACACGGCAGTGTCTATCTCGCCGCTTTTGCCGCTGGTGTCAGTGGCGAGCAGCGCTTTACCGTTGTTGATTTTGTCCAGATTGATTTGGCACAGGTCTTTATCGCCCGCCGCAAAAGCAGGGGAAGCCAGCATCGCAGCGGTAATGAACAAGCCAGCAAGAGCGGAACGCTTCATAGGGTATCTCCTTGCGCAAAAGGGCTCGACGCTGCTGGCGTTCAACGGCTGCCAGCGACATCACTGATGAGCCTCGTTTGTCGAGGCCTATGCAGATGACTACGCCGGCGCGCAGGGGTTCTGTTTTTTTGCAGGATTAATGAGCGCGGGCTTGGGTGACGCGGTCAACCAAGTAGACCAACCCGTGATAATCAATGCCGCCGTGCTGGCTCAGGCCGATCTCGCAAGTGCGGCTGGTGGAGATGCCTTCGCTGCAATATTGCACCGCTTCTTTTAGTGTGCGCAGTGAGTGGGCGTTGAGTTCCGGCGTGGTAAAGCCCTTGTCACCGGCAAACCCGCAGCAATGAATGCCTTCCGGGATAACCACGGTGTTGGAGCAACGTCGGGCCAGGTCGATCAGGGCCTGGCTTTCGCCCAGGTGTTGGGTGCTGCAGGTGACGTGTACGGCGATGGGCGCTTCCTGGGGCGTGAAGTCGAGGCGGTCCATCAGGTGGGTTCGGATAAAACGTACGGGGTCGTAAAGGTCCAGGCGCGTTTCGCCCAAGTCCTGCACCAGGCGCAGGGTGCAGGGGCTGGTGTCGCAGTAGATCGGGTCGAGCCCGCCACGGCTGGCGTGCAGCAGGGCGCCGATCAGCTCCTGGCGCTTGTGTTCGGCCTGTTCGGCGTAGCCTTTGGAGGCGAAGGGCTGGCCGCAGCACAGGCTGTCCTGATTGTCGGGGAACACGACTTGGTAACCGGCTTTTTCCAGCAGGCCGCGGGTTTTGTCGTACAGCGACATTTGTTCTTTATCCCCCGCTGACGGCCCCATGGCGCGTGAAACGCAGGCGGCCAGGTAGACCACCCGTGGTCGTTCGTCCGTCACCGCCGGGCTGAAGCGGATGGCTTTTTCCGGCTGCGGCATGGCGTGGGTCCACTGCGGGATTTGCCCCTTGGACAGCTGGGTCACGCGGGCCGATAGCTTCGCCAGGCGTGGTGCGCCGAGCAGCATCCGAGCGCCATTGGCCACATGCAGGGTAAAGCGCGCGCCTTGCAGCGCGGTGGAGAAGTGGGTGGCGAGCCACTCGGCGGTTTTCGTACGGTCGGCGTCACGGCTGCGCAGTTTTTTCACCAGGTCGCCGGTATTGATTCCTACAGGGCAGCGTTGAGCGCAGAGGCCGGTCGCGGCGCAGGTGTCGATGCCCTGGTAGTGATACGCGGCTTCCAACTCCGTGGTGTCAACACCTGCGCGTTTCTTCGCCTGGATGTCGCGCCAGATCACGATGCGCTGGCGCGGGCTCAAGGTCAGGCCTTTCGACGGGCACACCGGTTCGCAGAAGCCGCATTCGATGCACTTATCCACAAGCTCATCAGCGGCGGGTAGCGGCTTGAGGTGCTTGAGGTGGATTTGCGGGTCTTCGCTGAGCACCACGTCCGGGTTGAGGATGCCGTTGGGGTCGAGCAGGCGTTTGAGTTGCCACATCAATTGATAGGCGTCGCTGCCCCATTCCAGTTCCACGAACGGCGCCATATTGCGCCCGGTGCCGTGTTCGGCTTTAAGCGAGCCTCCAAACTCGACGGCCACCAGTTGCGCCACGTCGTCCATGAACGCTTGGTAGCGTGTGACTTCTTCCGCGCTGTTGAAGCCTTGGGTGAACACGAAGTGCAGATTACCTTCCAGCGCGTGTCCGAAAAGGATCGCCTCGTCGTAGTGATGTTTGTCGAACAGCTCAATCAAGCGATTGACGCCGATTGCCAGTTGTTCAACCGGGAAGGTCACGTCTTCGATGATCACGGTGGTGCCGGTTTTGCGCACGGCGCCGACGGCAGGGAAGGTGTCTTTACGGATCGCCCACAGGCGGGCGTTTTCCACAGGGTCTTCGGTGAAGTCGACCTGTTTCTCTACCGGAAATGGGGCCAGGGACGCCATGATCAGCGCCAGTTGCTCATGCAGCAAAGTCGATGATGCTGCGCGGGATTCGATCAACAGGGCGCAGGCATTTTCCGAGAGTTGCTGTACGAAAGCCGGCATGCCTGGCTTGTTCTGTACCGAGCGCATGCTACGTCGGTCCAACAGCTCGACGGCCGAGACTGGCTGGGTTTTGAGCACGGTGACCGCGTTGCAGCAGGTCTCGACATCGGGAAACACAATCAACGCTGAGGCTTTGTTCGGGTGGTCGATCACGGTGTCATAGGTGACCGCGCTGATAAAACCAAGGGTGCCCTCGGAACCCACCAGCAGATGGCTGAGGATATCCAACGGCTCATCGAAATCCACCAAGGCATTGAGCGACAGCCCGGTGGTGTTTTTCAGGCGGTATTTGTGGCGAATCCTGGCCGCTAATTCGGCATTGGCCCGCGTCTCGCGACCCAATGTCGCCAGCCGCTCAAGCAGCGCGCCGTGTTGTTCACGAAACGCCATAACGCTGGTGGCGTCTTCAGTATCCAAGCGGCTGCCGTCAGCCAGCACCAGGCGTATGCCGGCCAGGGTGTGGTAGGTGTTCTGCGCGGTGCCGCAGCACATGCCGCTGGCATTGTTGGCGACGATACCGCCGATCTTGCAGGCGTTGATTGACGCCGGGTCCGGCCCGATCTTGCGCCCGAACGGCGCCAGCCAGGCATTGGCCTGGGCGCCGATCACACCGGGTTGCAGGCGGATTTGCGTGCCTTGCCCGCGAATCTCGCGGCCATTCCAGTTGTCGCCCAGCACGATCAGTACCGAATCGCTGATGGCTTGCCCGGACAGGCTGGTGCCGGCGGCGCGGAAGGTTACCGGTACGTGGTCGCGCTGAGCCAGTTGCAGCAACGCGACGACTTCGTCTTCTGACTCCACGCGGATCACCAGTTGTGGGATCAGTCGGTAAAAACTGGCGTCAGTGCCGAAAGCGAGGGTGGAAAGTGGGTCGTCGAAACGCCGATCTTTCGGGATCAGTTGTGCGACGTCGCTCAGGAAAGCAGCAGGCAGGCTCATCGGTCCTCCAGAAATAGCTGACGCCGGAATCGAATCCGGCGGCATTACGTGCAGGTCTTAGTGCACCAGCATACCGGTGAACCAGTAGGCCTGGGCCAGGGTGATCAGCCCGACGATGGTGGCAAAGAACAGGCTGTGCTTGAGAGTAAAGCGGAACAGGTCGGACTCCTTGCCCACCAGGCCGGTAGCGGCGCAGGCCACGGCAATGGATTGTGGCGAGATCATCTTGCCGGTGACGCCACCGCTGGTATTTGCGGCGACCAGCAGCGTGTCGTTGACGCCGATCTGATGCGCGGTGGTGGCTTGCAGCGAGCTGAACAGGGCGTTGGACGAGGTATCAGAGCCTGTCAGGAAAACTCCCAGCCAGCCGAGGAAAGGCGAGAAGAACGGGAAGGCCGCGCCGGTACCGGCCAAAACCAGTGCCATGGTCGAGGACATGCCGGAGTAGTTGGTAACAAAGGCGAAGGCTAGCACCATCCCGATCGACAGGATCGGCCAGCGCAGTTCGTAGAAGGTCTCTTTTAAAGTGGTAAGACCAGTCTTGATGTCAATTTTCAATACCAACATCGAGACCAGAGCGGAGAAGAAAATCGCAGTGCCGGTCGCCGAAATCGGGTCCAGTTTGAACACGGCCGGGATCGCGGTGGGGTTGGTCACGATCGGCGCGACCTTGATCACCAGTTGGTCCAGGTGCGGGATTGCGAAGTTGAACACCCAGCTGTACATCGAGCCGCCGGCAGCGAACATCGCCTTGAACGGCTTGAGGGTCCAGATAGTGACCAGTACGGTGAGAATCAGGAACGGCGACCAGGCCTTGAAAATCTGCCCGAGGCTGTAGGGCGAGACGATGGTGTTGCGTGGCAGGCCGAAACCGCCGGCACTGGCGGCGACCGCTGCGCTGGAGGTGGCACCGGCGATTTGTGCGCCTGCGGTGCGTTTTGGCTGCCAGACTTTCAGGAACAACGTCAGCGAAATCAGGCTGGCCAAAGCCGAGGTGATGTCCGGCAGTTCCGGGCCGATGAAGTTGGAGGTGAAGTACTGGGTTATGGCAAAGCTCAAGCCTGCGACCAGCGCGGCTGGCCAGGTTTCACGCACGCCGCGCACGCCGTCCATCATGAACACCAGCCAGAACGGCACGAACAACGACAACAGCGGCAGTTGGCGACCGGTCATGGCGCCGATCTTGAACGCGTCAATGCCGGTCACTTGGCCTGCAACAATGATCGGAATGCCCAGTGCGCCGAAGGCCACCGGGGCGGTATTGGCGATCAGGCACAGGCCGGCGGCATACAGCGGGTTGAAGCCCAGGCCGACCAGCAGCGCAGCAGTGATCGCCACGGGCGCGCCGAAACCGGCCGCACCCTCAAGGAAGGCGCCGAAGCAGAAGCCGATCAACAGCACTTGCAGGCGTTGGTCGTCGGTGATCGACAGGACCGAGCTGCGGATGATCTCGAACTGACCGCTCTTGACGGTGAGTTTGTAGAGGAACACCGCCGCGACAATGATCCATGCAATGGGCCAAAGGCCGTAGGCAAAGCCGTAGCCGGCGGCGGCCAGTGCCATGTCTACCGGCATCTGGAAGGCGAAGATCGCCACCAGTATCGACAACGCCAAGGTGATGCTGCCCGCCACGTGGCCTTTGAGGCGGAACACAGCCAAGGCCAGGAAGAAGAATACGATCGGAATGACGGCTGCCAGTGCGGACAGGCCGAGGCTGCCGAGCGGGCTGTAGAGCTGTTGCCAGGTTTGCATAGTGGGGTGGCCCCTGATTGTTGTTGTATGGTTAGCTTGGATAATTGGTAATACCAATTTACAATCGCCGTGGGCTAGAGTAAAAGCCTTGGCAGGGGTGTGTCAATTTGCCGCCCGCGAAACTTTGGTCGTAAGTGGGTGGGCAGGGTGTGGTGATCGGCTGAAACGAGGGCGTTCTGATAGGTGCTGCAAGCGCTGCGATAGGCGAGAATAGAGGCCCGGCGCGTGGTCGGGATGGTGGAGAGTGAGTGATGGGGTTTGATCAGGTGCGTCAGCGCCGTTTGTCCGATGACATCGTCGAGCAGCTTGAGGGCATGATCCTTGAGGGCACGCTGAAGTCGGGCGAGCGCTTGCCGGCCGAACGCGCGTTGGCTGAGCAATTCGGGGTGTCGCGCCCTTCTTTGCGGGAGGCAATC
Organism: Pseudomonas reactans; assembly: GCF_013387025.1. NCBI lineage: Bacteria > Pseudomonadati > Pseudomonadota > Gammaproteobacteria > Pseudomonadales > Pseudomonadaceae > Pseudomonas > Pseudomonas reactans. The sequence continues at coordinate 291,853 of NZ_JACAQP010000013.1, forward strand.
CAGAAACTGTCAGCCAAAGGTTTGCTCGTCAGCCGCCAGGGCGGTGGTAACTATGTGGCCGAATCTTTAGGCTCCACGTTCAGTGATCCGCTGTTGCACCTGTTGGAGAACAACCCCGAGGCTCAGCGTGATCTGCTGGAGTTTCGTCAGACCCTTGAAGCCTCCTGCGCCTACTACGCCGCATTGCGCGCGACAGAGGTTGATCGCGAGCGTCTTACGGCGGCATTCGAAGCGCTACAGGATTGTTACACCCGGTCCGATGAAGTGAGTCGGGCCGAAGAGGGTGCGGCGGATGCGCGGTTTCACTTGGCGATCGCCGAGGCCAGCCACAACGCCGTGTTGCTGCACACCATCCGTGGTCTGTTCGACCTGCTCAAACGTAACGTGGTGACCAACATCGGCGGCATGTATCAGCAGCGTACGGAAACCCGCGACATGCTGATCAGCCAGCATCGGGATCTGTACCTGGCGATTATCGAAGGGCGCGCCGAGCAGGCGCGGGAAGTCTCAACACGTCACTTGCTGTATGTGCAGGAAGTGTTGGAAGAAGTGCGTCAGGAAGTTCAGCGTGTGGCGCGTGCGGAGCGGCGCAAGGGGACGTAGCCGAGGGGACCTCCCAAGGCTACATCACAGCAAGGATCAGTCTTCCTTGCCCTTGTTGCGTACAGCGCGATGCAGCTCGCGATTGGAGTCGCGCTCGCGCTCGGTATCACGCTTGTCGTATTCCTTCTTGCCCTTGCCCAAGGCGATCTCGCACTTGACCAGGTGCTTGCTCCAGTACCAGGACAGGCAGACGCAGGCGTAGCCCTTCTGCTGTACGGCGGCAGCGAGCTTTTCCAGTTCGCGGGCATTGAGCAGCAGCTTGCGCGTGCGCACCGGGTCGGCAATCACGTGCGTGCTCGCAGTGGTCAGCGGGGTGATATGACTGCCGAGCAGCCACGCCTCGCCATCCTTGAGCAGCACATAACTGTCGACCAGTTGCAGCTTGCTGGCGCGCAGACTCTTTACTTCCCAGCCGGCCAGGACCAGACCAGCCTCGAACCGATGTTCGATGAAGTAATCGTGTCGCGCCTTTTTATTTTGCGCGATGGTCCCTGTAGGGTGTTTCTTTTGTTTAGCCATAGGGGCGGCATTATAGGGAGTTGCGAGGCTGTCGGCTACGGTCAACCTGCGTGCTTGAGCGTGTTGGACGAATCCCGGACAATACCCGCAGTTCTCACGTTTTTTTCTCTCGCGGATCGGGCTGTTCTTTCGCGATGTTTGCCTCAGCAGTGGAAGTAACGCTCACATGACGACGCATATTCAACGTTCGGCCCTGCTGCCCTATCCGGCGCAGGCGCTCTATGACCTGGTCAACGACGTGGCGCGTTACCCGGAATTTCTGCCGTGGTGCTCGGCGGCCGAAGTGCTGGAAAGCAGTGATGAGCACATGGTTGCCAGTGTTGGGGTGGCGAAGGGCGGGCTTAGCCAGCACTTTGTGACGCGCAATATGCTGGTGCCCGGCAAATCCATTGAAATGAATTTGCAGGAAGGGCCGTTTACCCAGTTGCATGGTGTATGGGTATTCAAGGCGCTGACGGACAAAGCCTGCAAGATCAGCCTGGACCTTTCCTTTGATTATGCCGGGCCTATCGTGCGCGCGACCTTGGGGCCTTTGTTCAATCAGGCAGCCAATACGCTGGTGGATGCATTCTGTCAGCGAGCCAAGCAACTGCATGGTTGAGGTTGAAGTGGTGTACGCCGCTGTGGATCGTCAAGTTCTGCTGGCGGTGACGGTGCCGGCTGGCACCAGTCTGCGCTCGGCGGCGCAAGCGTCAGGCATTGCTCAGCAATTCCCCGAGTTGAATCTGGCTGACTGCGTTTTGGGTATATTCGGCAAAGTGGTCGCGGACGCTGAAGTGCGTTGTGTGCAGGCAGGTGATCGCATTGAGATTTACCGCCCCTTGCTGGCAGACCCAAAAGAAATACGCAGGTTGCGCGCAGCCAAGGCGGCGCTGGCCAAGCAGCAGAACTCCTAGGGCGGGCCAAATGGCAGGCAGCAAAAAGCCCGGCATGCCGGGCTTTTTGTTGAGCGCCGCAAAATTACTGCGGGCTGGTGTCCAGAGGTTGTGGCGTCGGGACGGGAACCGTTTCCACGCCATCGACGTCTTTCTGGATCTTGTCGAGCAGAGAGCCTGGCTTGGCCGGCACTTCGGATTTCGGCTTCTCGCCTTCCTGCGCTGGCGCAGTGACGTTGGTGCCGTTGTCCTTGCCGAGCAAGGCTTCATCACGGCTTACGCCGGGCATGAAGTCGCCCGACAGGCTGACAAGCTGGTCATTGCCATTGAAAATGACACTGACGCGCTCCTGTTGGCGTTCACCGCCACCAGGCTGCAGGCTGTAGAGATAATCCCAGCGATCGGCGTGGAAAGTGTCGGTCAGCAGGGGGTTACCCATAATAAACCGTACTTGCCGTCGGGTCATTCCGGGGCGTAACTGGTCTATCATGTCCTGCGTGACGACATTGCCCTGCTGGATGTCGATTTTGTAAACCCCGGGGAATGAACAACCGGCGAGTGCGAGCAGTCCCACAAAGGTGAAACTGGTTAGCAAGAGCTTGGTGTTTTGCATCGGTGGGCGACTTCCACTATCTTGGCTGGGACAACGTAAACGCCGATCATACCCGTATTAAGAGAAGCTGCGAAGCAGCATCCGCGAGAAAGCTAACCATGGTTGAAAATAGCGAACTACGCAAAGCCGGTCTCAAAGTGACTCTGCCACGAGTCAAGATTCTACAAATGCTCGATTCTGCTGAGCAGCGTCACATGAGTGCCGAGGATGTCTACAAGGCGCTGATGGAGTCTAACGAGGACGTCGGCCTGGCCACGGTTTACCGTGTACTGACCCAGTTTGAAGCCGCAGGGCTGGTGGTTCGTCATAATTTCGACGGCGGTCATGCGGTGTTCGAATTGGCTGACGGTGGTCATCACGACCACATGGTTGACCTGGATACCAATGAGGTTATCGAGTTCACCAGTCCGGAAATCGAAGCGCTGCAGCACAAGATTGCTGAGGAGCATGGCTTCGATCTGGTTGACCATAATCTGGTCCTGTACATCCGTAAGAAAAAGTAACAAGCGCTGCAGATTCACGCTGCAAAACGATCGAAGGCGACCTCAGGGTCGCCTTCGTGCTTTCTATAAAGAGGGAAAGTTGTCCGGTCAGGCTTTTGCCGCCACGACCATTTTCTTCGCGTGTGCCAAAGACTCCTTGGTCAAATCGATCCCGCCGAGCATGCGCGCCACTTCTTCAACGCGTTCCGACTTATTCAGCTTGGACACGGCTGTGTGTGTTGCATCGCTGCCGCGGACCTTGTGCACAAACAGGTGCTGATGCCCCTGGGCTGCCACCTGTGGCAAGTGGGTGACTGTCAGCACCTGGCCTCTATCCCCCAGGCGTCGCAACAACTGGCCAACAATTTCTGCCGTCGGCCCACCAATCCCCACATCAACTTCGTCGAACACCAGTGTCGGCACCCGAGAGGTTTGCGCAGTGATCACTTGGATGGCCAGGCTGATTCGCGACAGTTCGCCGCCGGAGGCTACTTTCGCCAGTGCCTTGAGCGGTTGCCCGGGGTTGGCGCTGACCAGTAGCTCCACCTGTTCCAACCCGTGGGGCTGCAGTTCGTTACTCGCGTTGGTGCGCAATTCAATAGTGAAGCGCCCGCCAGGCATGCCCAGGCGTTGGATCTCCAACTCCACTGCGCTGGCCAGGCCCGTCGCTGCTTGCTGGCGCAGGTCGCTGAGTTCGCGCGCCTTCTCTTGGTAATGGCGAGCGAAAGAGGCGAGCTCATCGCCCAAGCGTTCGATGGACTCATCGTTGGCGTTCAGGGTCTCGATTTCATCCAGCAGCTTTTGCTGCATCGTCGCCACTTCGGTGGGCTGGATGCGATGTTTGCGCGCCAGGGTATAGATAGTATCCAGGCGTTCTTCTATTTCCTGCAGGCGCGCCGGGTCGGCATCGAAGTGGTCCAGGAAGCGATTCAACTCGCCGACGGCTTCCTCAACTTGAATCTGTGCACTGGTCAGCAAGGTTGTGGCCTCGCTCAGTGAGCCGGAGGCGCTGTTAACACTAGAGAGGCGATTGAGGCTGGCGGTCAATGCGTTGAGCACATTGCCGGAGTCACTCTCACTGCATTGCTCCACCACCTGGCGGCAAATGCCCAGCAGGGTTTCCGCGTTGGTGAGGTTCTTGTGTTCCTGCTCAAGCTGCTCCAGTTCAGTCTCGCCCAGGCCGAGGCTTTCCAGCTCTTCGAGTTGGTAGCTGAGCAATTGGTGGCGAGCACGTTGCTCGTCGCCGGAGTTGGAGAGTCGCTCCAGCTCCTGGCGCGTCTGGCGCCAGCGCTGGGCGGCGAGTTGCACCTGGCGGGCCAGGTCTGTCGCGCCTGCGTATTCGTCGAGCAGGCGGCGATGAGTGTCGGTTTTCAGCAGGGACTGGTGTTCATGCTGGCTGTGGATATCTATCAGCAGTTCGCCAAGGGCCTTCAGGTCGCCCAGTGGGCAGGGCGTACCGTTGATGTAGCCGCGCGAGCGACCTTCTGCCGTGATGACTCGGCGCAGGATGCACGGCCCTTCATTATTAAGGTCGCGCTCGGCCAGCCAGGCCTCTGCTTCGGGAATATCCGCCAGGTCGAAGGTGGCCAGGATATCGGCCTTGTCCGCACCGGGGCGCACCACGCCGCTGTCGGCGCGATCACCCAGGGTCAGGCCCAGGGCATCGAGCATGATCGACTTGCCGGCGCCGGTTTCGCCTGTGATTACGCTCATCCCGCGATCCAGTTCGAGATCCAGGTGTTCAACGATGGCGTAGTTATGTACGGACAGGTGCACGAGCATGACGGCCGCTCCCAGGCTTTAGGTCTGGTTATTTATACAGTGTTTTGTTCGGCGCTGACAATCCTGACGCTTAGCTCGATTTGCTTGAATCTGGATATTTTTAAGCGCAATCAGGAATGACCAGGCAGGAATTGATGAAGGTCAGTCGAAAGACTTTTGGTAACGCCAGCGCCCTTGAACCTGGAAATTGTGGCCCCATATACCGGAACAGAAGCGCGAGTTGAGTTCGCGCATGATTTTGAAAGGAGAAAATTATGGCTGACGAACAGACGCAGGATACGCAAACTCCAGACGCCAATTCGGCTGTCGGCGATGAGCTGGCGACTCGTGTGCAAGTGCTCGAAGAGCAATTGGCCGCTGCGCAGGACCAGTCTTTGCGTGTTGCCGCTGATCTGCAGAACGTCCGCCGCCGTGCCGAGCAGGATGTAGAAAAGGCTCACAAATTCGCGCTGGAAAAATTCGCCAATGACTTGCTGCCGATCATCGACAGCCTGGAGCGTGGCCTTGAATTGTCCAACCCGGACGACGAAAACATCCGCCCGATGCGCGAAGGGATCGAACTGACCCTGAAAATGTTCCAGGACACCCTGAAGCGTTATCAGTTGGAAGCGATCGATCCACAAGGCGGTGAGCCGTTCAACGCTGAGCACCACCAAGCCATGGCTATGCAGGAAAGCCATGACCTGGAGCCGAACAGCGTGCTCAAAACGTTCCAGAAGGGTTATCTGCTCAATGGTCGCCTGCTGCGCCCGGCGATGGTCGTCGTGAGCAAGGCGCCTGCACCGGTTTCGCCTTCTATTGATGAGCAGGCTTGAAATACGCTGCAAAGCCCCCATCTATAAGTCAAGCGTTTAAGTGCTACCGCAGTTAGCCACCACTGCTGCGGCAACCAAATTCAAGTTTCGGGAGAGTAAATCATGGGCAAAATTATCGGTATCGACCTGGGGACCACCAACTCCTGTGTCTCCGTCATGGAAAACGGCAAAGCCAAAGTAATCGAAAACGCCGAAGGCGCGCGTACCACGCCGTCGATCATTGCTTACGCAAATGATGGCGAGATCCTCGTTGGTCAGTCGGCCAAGCGTCAGGCTGTGACCAACCCGCACAACACCCTGTACGCGGTAAAGCGTCTGATCGGTCGTAAGTTCGACGAAGAAGTCGTACAGAAAGACATCAAGATGGTGCCTTACAAAATCGCCAAGGCTGACAACGGTGACGCCTGGGTTGAAGTCAATGGCAACAAGATGTCTGCACCGCAGATATCGGCTGAAGTCTTGAAAAAGATGAAGAAGACCGCCGAAGACTACCTGGGTGAAACCGTGACCGAAGCGGTGATCACCGTTCCGGCCTACTTCAACGACAGCCAGCGCCAGGCGACCAAAGACGCCGGCCGCATCGCGGGTCTGGACGTAAAACGTATCATCAACGAACCTACCGCAGCTGCTCTGGCTTACGGTATGGACAAGGCCAAAGGCGACCACACTGTGATCGTTTATGACCTGGGCGGTGGTACTTTCGACGTCTCGGTCATCGAGATCGCTGAAGTTGACGGCGAGCACCAGTTCGAAGTGTTGGCCACCAACGGTGACACTTTCCTGGGCGGTGAAGACTTTGACATTCGTCTGATCGATTACCTCGTTGACGAATTCAAGAAAGAAAGCGGCATGAACCTCAAGGGTGATCCGCTGGCGATGCAGCGCCTGAAAGAAGCTGCCGAGAAAGCCAAGATCGAGCTGTCCTCGAGCATGTCGACCGACGTGAACCTGCCGTACATCACTGCAGATGCCACCGGTCCTAAGCACTTGAACGTGAAGATTTCTCGCGCCAAGTTGGAAGCTCTGGTTGAAGACCTGGTTCAGCGCACCATCGAGCCTTGCCGCATCGCTCTGAAAGACGCCGGTATCGACGTTGGCGCTATCAACGACGTGATCCTGGTGGGCGGTCAGACCCGTATGCCGCTGGTTCAGCAGAAAGTGACCGAATTCTTCGGTAAAGAAGCACGTAAAGACGTGAACCCGGACGAAGCGGTTGCCATGGGTGCTGCCATCCAGGGCGCGGTATTGGCCGGTGATGTGAAAGACGTGCTGCTGCTGGACGTCAGCCCTCTGACCCTGGGTATCGAAACCATGGGCGGCGTGATGACTGCGCTGATCGAGAAAAACACCACGATTCCTACCAAGAAATCGCAAGTGTTCTCGACTGCCGATGACAACCAGGGCGCCGTGACCATTCACGTGCTGCAAGGTGAGCGTAAGCAGGCTGCTCAGAACAAGTCCCTGGGCAAGTTCGACCTGGCCGAGATTCCACCAGCACCACGTGGCGTGCCGCAAATCGAAGTAACCTTCGATATCGACGCCAACGGCATCCTGCACGTCGGCGCGAAAGACAAGGCGACTGGCAAAGAGCAGAAGATCACTATCAAGGCCAACTCCGGTCTGTCTGATGAAGAAATTCAACAGATGATTCGTGATGCTGAAGCCAACGCTGATGCGGATGCCAAGTTTGCCGAGCTGGCTGGCGCCCGTAACCAGGGTGATGCACTGGTTCACTCGACTCGCAAAATGGTCGCTGATGCTGGCGATAAAGTGACTGCTGAAGAGAAGGCTGCTATCGAAGCTGCTGTAGTTGCCCTGGAAGCCGCTGTTAAAGGCGACGACAAGGCCGCTATCGAAGCCAAGATCGAAGAGCTGTCTAAAGTCTCCGCTCCAGTGGCGCAGAAAATGTACGCCGAACAAGGTCAGCCAGCTGACGGTGCTGCGCAACAGGCAGAGCCTGAAGCCAAGCACGACGATGTTGTCGATGCCGAGTTCGAAGAAGTCAAAGACCAGAAGTAAGTTGGTCGCCCGGTTGACCGCTATCAAGCGGTGACTGGTAGGATGTCGCCGCGCGGGAGCTTGCTCCCGCGTTGGCGTGTCTGGGGTATGCGAATTTTTACAGCATGCGACAGCGTTCGGATGCTGGCGGTGTGATCGGGAATGCTCCTGCTTTCCGAGCAGTAAATACCGCACTTTTGGCCGGGTCCCTGGCTAAAAAGTAGTAATGACCAGGATCGTTGAATTGACGTGAGTTGGGTCCGGGCCTGTATTGGGGCTCAACGAGTTTGGCAAGGCTCAGGAGGGTCTGGCTGAACGTCCTTAAGAGTGCAAAGACTTATGGCAAAGCGTGACTATTACGAAGTGTTGGGTGTGGAGCGCGGCTCCAGCGAGGCGGACCTGAAGAAGGCCTACCGTCGCCTGGCGATGAAGCACCACCCGGACCGTAATCCGGATAGCAAAGAATCCGAAGAAATGTTCAAAGAGGCCAATGAGGCCTACGAATGTCTGTCTGATCCCAACAAGCGTGCGGCCTACGACCAGTATGGTCATGCCGGTGTCGACCCGAGCATGGGGGGCGGCGGTGCCGGTTTTGGCGGTCAGAACTTCTCCGATATTTTTGGTGACGTGTTCAGCGACTTCTTCGGCGGTGGCCGGGGTGGTCAGCGTGGCGGCGCCCAGCGTGGCAGCGATTTGCGCTACACCCTGGAATTGAATCTGGAAGAAGCCGTGCGCGGTACCAGCGTCAATATCCGTGTGCCGACGCTGGTCAACTGCAAGCCGTGCGATGGTTCGGGTGCCAAGAAAGGCTCCTCGCCGATCACTTGCCCGACCTGTGGCGGTATTGGCCAAGTGCGTATGCAGCAGGGCTTCTTCTCGGTGCAGCAGACCTGTCCGCGCTGCCATGGCCAGGGCAAGATCATTTCCGACCCGTGCGATTCCTGCCACGGTGAAGGTCGCGTCGAAGAGTACAAAACCCTTTCGGTGAAAGTGCCAGCGGGCGTGGATACCGGTGATCGCATTCGTCTGTCGGGTGAAGGCGAGGCCGGTACTCAGGGCGGTCCGACGGGTGATCTGTACGTGGTGATCAATGTGCGCGAGCACTCGATCTTCCAGCGTGACGGCAAGCACCTGTTCTGCGAAGTGCCGATCAGCTTTGTCGATGCTGCCTTGGGCGGCGAGCTTGAGATTCCGACTCTCGACGGTCGGGTCAAGCTCAAGATCCCTGAGGGTACCCAGACCGGCAAGCAGTTCCGTATCCGTGGCAAAGGCGTTGCGCCGGTGCGTGGTGGCGGTGCTGGCGACCTGATGTGCCGTGTGGCGGTGGAAACACCGGTCAACCTGAATCGCCGTCAGCGCGAACTGCTTGAAGAGTTCCGCAGCTCGATGGAAGGTGATGACTCTCACTCGCCGAAAACCGCGGGCTTTTTCGATGGTGTGAAGCGCTTCTTCGGCGACCTGTAAGGAATTGAGTATGCGACGTATAGCCGTAATGGGCGCTGCCGGGCGCATGGGTAAGACACTGGTCGAGGCGGTGCAGCAGCGCTCGCCGGCCTCCGGGCTGACCGCGGCGATCGTTCGTCCGGGCAGCACGTTGATCGGTGCGGATGCCGGTGAGTTGGCCTCGTTGGGGCGCATCGGTGTGTCGTTGTCCGGCAACCTGGAGCAGGTGGCGGACGAGTTTGACGTGCTGATCGACTTCACGCTGCCGGACGTGATGTTGAAAAACCTGGCGTTCTGCCGCAAGGCGGGCAAGGCCATGGTGATCGGCACCACCGGCTTGACGGCTGAGCAGAAGCAGTTGCTGGTAGAAGCGGGCAAGGATATCCCGATCGTCTTCGCCGCCAACTTCAGCGTCGGTGTGAACCTGTCGCTCAAACTGCTGGATCTGGCGGCGCGCGTGCTGGGCGATGAGGCGGATATCGAGATCATCGAGACTCACCATCGTCACAAGATCGACGCGCCGTCGGGCACTGCGCTACGCATGGGTGAGGCGATTGCCGATGCGCTGGGTCGTGACCTGTCGAAAGTGGCGGTGTACGGCCGCGAAGGCCATACCGGTGCGCGGGCGCGTGACACCATTGGTTTTGCGACCGTGCGCGGTGGCGATGTCGTGGGTGATCACACCGTGTTGTTCGCCACTGAAGGTGAGCGCCTGGAAATCACGCACAAAGCCTCCAGCCGCATGACGTTTGCCAAGGGCGCGGTACGTGCTGCGCTGTGGTTGGAAGGTCGTACGCCTGGTCTGTACGACATGCGCGATGTGCTGGATCTGCACTAATAAGTAGCTAAAACGGGGCCTCAAGCTTATGCTTAGGCCCCGTTTTTACCCGCTAAGCGACGTCCTGTCGCATTCCCCTGCCTTTTAGGCTCTTTAGCGGTGGACCAAAAAAGCCTTTTTCTGTAAGCTACAGCTTTAGTGTGTCCACTAAAAGCGCGCAGAATAATTCAGTGAAGAAGCGGGGTGACGTGTCCATACGTCACTCCGCTTTTTTACAACCTGCGATCGCCCTTTCAGGCTTTATTTACGGGAGGTCTTCTTGACTAAGCCAGCCATACTCGCCCTTGCTGATGGCAGCATTTTTCGCGGCGAAGCCATTGGAGCCGACGGTCAGACCGTTGGAGAGGTAGTGTTTAACACTGCCATGACCGGCTATCAGGAAATCCTTACCGATCCTTCCTACGCCCAACAGATCGTTACCCTGACCTATCCGCACATCGGCAACACCGGTACTACACCGGAAGACGTCGAGTCTGATCGTGTCTGGTCGGCCGGTCTGGTGATTCGTGACCTGCCACTGGTTGCGAGCAACTGGCGTAACACGATGTCGCTGTCCGATTACCTGAAAGCCAACAATGTTGTGGCGATCGCCGGTATCGATACCCGCCGCCTCACGCGCATCCTGCGTGAAAAAGGCTCGCAGAACGGCTGCATCATGGTCGGTGACAATATCTCCGAAGAGGCGGCGATTGCCGCAGCGCAGGGTTTTCCAGGCCTGAAAGGCATGGACCTGGCGAAAGTCGTCAGCGTCAAAGAGAAGTACGAATGGCGCTCCACTGTCTGGGATTTGAAGACCGACAGCCATGCGACCATTGAGGCCGCTGACCTGCCTTATCACGTTGTGGCCTACGACTACGGCGTCAAGTACAACATCCTGCGCATGCTGGTCGAGCGCGGTTGCCGCGTGACCGTGGTGCCGGCGCAAACCCCGGCCAGCGACGTGCTCGCTCTGCAGCCGGACGGCGTATTCCTGTCCAACGGCCCAGGTGACCCTGAGCCATGCGACTACGCCATCCAGGCGATCAAGGACGTGCTGGAAACCGAGATTCCGGTGTTCGGTATCTGCCTTGGCCACCAACTGCTGGCCCTGGCCTCCGGCGCCAAGACCCTGAAAATGGGCCACGGCCACCACGGTGCCAACCACCCGGTACAAGACCTGGACACTGGCGTTGTGATGATCACCAGCCAGAACCACGGTTTTGCGGTAGATGAAGCAACCCTGCCGAGCAACGTGCGCGCCATTCACAAGTCGCTGTTCGACGGCTCCCTGCAGGGCATCGAGCGCACCGACAAGAGCGCGTTCAGCTTCCAGGGCCACCCTGAAGCGAGCCCGGGCCCGAACGACGTAGCGCCGCTGTTCGACCGTTTCATCAATGAGATGGCCAAGCGACGCTGACTGAGCGGCCTGCGGGCGGCCCCGAATGTCGGTGGCCCCGCAGGCTTATCAAAGATTGTTCAAGACGGCTTGCCGACTGACCTGCGGATTTGAGTGACAAACCCATGCCAAAACGTACAGACATAAAAAGCATCCTGATTCTCGGCGCTGGCCCGATCGTGATCGGCCAGGCCTGCGAATTCGATTACTCCGGCGCCCAGGCCTGTAAAGCCCTGCGCGAAGAGGGCTACCGCGTCATCCTGGTGAACTCCAACCCGGCCACCATCATGACCGACCCGGCCATGGCCGACGCCACTTACATCGAGCCGATCAAGTGGCAGACCGTTGCCAAGATCATCGAGAAAGAGCGTCCGGACGCGCTGCTGCCAACCATGGGTGGCCAGACTGCACTGAACTGCGCCCTGGACCTGGAGCGCGAAGGCGTCCTGGAAAAATTCGGCGTAGAGATGATCGGCGCCAACGCCGACACCATCGACAAGGCTGAAGACCGTTCGCGTTTCGACAAGGCCATGAAGTCCATCGGCCTGGCGTGCCCGCGTTCCGGTATCGCCCACAGCATGGAGGAAGCCAATGCGGTCCTCGAGACCCTGGGTTTCCCGTGCATCATCCGTCCGTCCTTCACCATGGGCGGCACCGGTGGCGGTATTGCTTACAACCGCGAAGAGTTCGAAGAAATCTGCGCCCGCGGTCTGGACCTGTCGCCGACCAAAGAGCTGCTGATCGACGAATCCCTGATCGGCTGGAAAGAATATGAGATGGAGGTTGTCCGCGATAAGAAGGACAACTGCATCATCGTCTGCTCCATCGAAAACTTTGACCCGATGGGCGTGCACACCGGTGACTCGATCACGGTTGCTCCAGCACAGACCCTGACCGACAAGGAATACCAGATCCTGCGTAACGCCTCCCTGGCGGTACTGCGCGAGATCGGCGTGGAAACCGGCGGTTCCAACGTTCAGTTCGGCATCTGCCCGGACACCGGCCGCATGGTCGTGATCGAGATGAACCCGCGCGTTTCCCGTTCGTCGGCCCTGGCCTCGAAAGCCACCGGTTTCCCGATCGCCAAGGTCGCTGCCAAGCTGGCTGTGGGTTACACCCTGGACGAGCTGTCGAACGACATCACCGGCGGCAAGACCCCGGCGTCCTTCGAGCCGTCGATCGACTACGTCGTCACCAAGCTGCCACGCTTTGCCTTCGAAAAATTCGCCAAGGCTGACGCGCGCCTGACCACCCAGATGAAGTCAGTGGGTGAGGTCATGGCCATCGGTCGTACCTTCCAGGAATCCCTGCAGAAAGCCCTGCGTGGCCTGGAAGTGGGCGTTTGCGGCCTGGACGAGAAACTCGACCTGAGCAATCCGGAAAGCATGAGCGTGCTCAAGCGCGAGCTGACTGTGCCGGGCGCCGAGCGTATCTGGTACGTGGCTGATGCTTTCCGCGCCGGCATGACTGTCGAAGACATCTTCGGCATGAACATGATCGACCCGTGGTTCCTGGTACAGATCGAAGATCTGATCAAGGAAGAAGAGAAGGTCAAGACCCTGGGTCTGGCCAGCATCGACCGCGACATGATGTTCCGCCTTAAGCGCAAAGGCTTCTCCGACCAGCGTCTGGCCAAGCTGCTGGGCGTGACCGAGAAGAACCTGCGTACGCATCGCCACAAGCTGGAGATCTTCCCGGTCTACAAGCGCGTTGATACCTGCGCGGCCGAGTTCTCCACCGATACCGCCTACCTGTACTCCACCTACGAGGAAGAGTGCGAAGCTGTACCGTCGGGTCGCGACAAGATCATGATCCTGGGCGGCGGTCCGAACCGTATCGGCCAAGGCATTGAGTTCGACTACTGCTGCGTACACGCTGCTCTCGCCCTGCGCGAAGACGGGTACGAGACCATCATGGTCAACTGCAACCCGGAAACCGTTTCCACCGACTACGACACCTCCGATCGCCTGTACTTCGAGCCAGTAACCCTGGAAGACGTGCTGGAAATCGTGCGCGTCGAGAAGCCAAAAGGTGTGATCGTCCAGTACGGCGGCCAAACCCCGTTGAAACTGGCGCGTGCCCTGGAAGCCGCTGGTGTGCCGATCATCGGCACCAGCCCGGACGCCATCGACCGTGCCGAAGACCGCGAGCGCTTCCAGCAAATGGTTGAGCGCCTGAACCTGCGTCAGCCGCCAAACGCCACCGTGCGTAGCGAAGACGAGGCAATCCGTGCCGCCAGCAAGATCGGCTACCCGCTGGTGGTGCGTCCGTCCTACGTACTGGGCGGCCGTGCGATGGAAATCGTCTACGAAGAAGAAGAGCTCAAGCGCTACCTGCGTGACGCGGTGAAAGTGTCCAACGACAGCCCGGTGCTGCTCGACCACTTCCTCAACTGCGCCATCGAAATGGACGTGGACGCCGTGTGCGACGGTACCGACGTGGTGATCGGTGCGATCATGCAGCACATCGAACAGGCGGGCGTTCACTCCGGTGACTCCGCATGCTCGCTGCCGCCGTACTCGCTGCCGGCGCACATCCAGGACGAGATGCGCGAACAGGTCAAGAAAATGGCCTTGGAGCTGGGTGTGGTCGGCCTGATGAACGTACAGTTGGCGCTGCAAGGCGAGGACATCTACGTCATCGAAGTCAACCCGCGCGCTTCGCGTACCGTGCCATTTGTTTCCAAGTGCATCGGTGTTTCCCTGGCCATGATCGCTGCGCGCGTGATGGCCGGTAAGACCCTGAAGGAAATTGGCTTCACCAAGGAAATCATTCCTAACTTCTACAGTGTGAAAGAGGCGGTGTTCCCGTTCGCCAAGTTCCCTGGTGTGGACCCGATCCTGGGCCCAGAGATGAAGTCCACCGGTGAAGTGATGGGCGTGGGCGACACCTTCGGTGAAGCGTTTGCCAAGGCCCAGATGGGTGCCAGCGAAGTACTGCCGACCGGCGGTACTGCGTTCATCAGCGTGCGTGATGATGACAAGCCACTGGTTGCAGGCGTGGCTCGTGATCTGATCAACTTGGGCTTCGAAGTCGTGGCCACCGCCGGGACCGCCAAGCTGATCGAGGCTGCCGGCCTGAAAGTGCGTCGCGTGAACAAGGTGACGGAAGGCCGTCCGCACGTGGTCGACATGATCAAGAATGACGAAGTCACCCTGATCATCAACACCACCGAGGGTCGCCAGTCGATCGCGGACTCCTACTCCATTCGTCGTAACGCCTTGCAGCACAAGATCTACTGCACCACCACCATTGCTGCTGGCGAAGCCATCTGCGAAGCGCTCAAGTTCGGTCCGGAAAAGACCGTGCGTCGCTTGCAGGATCTACACGCAGGATTGAAGGCATGACCAAATACCCAATGACCGTCCAGGGCTTCAAGGCCCTGGAAGAGGAACACGCCCACCTGACCAAGGTCGTACGTCCAAAGCTGAGCCAGGACATCGGTACGGCCCGCGAGCTGGGTGACTTGAAGGAAAACGCCGAATACCACGCTGCTCGTGAGCAGCAAGGTATGGTCGAGGCGCGGATCCGCGATATCGAAGGCCGCCTGCAGAACTCGGTGGTCATCGACGTGACGACCATTCCGAAGACCGGCAAGGTGATTTTCGGCACGACCGTGGAAATCGCCAACGTCGAGACTGATGAAAGCGTGGTCTACCACATCGTTGGCGAAGACGAAGCTGACTTCAAGCTCGGCAAGATCTCTGTCGGTTCTCCGCTGGCCCGCGCCTTGATTGCCAAGGAAGAGGGCGATGTGGTGTCTGTTAAAACGCCTGGCGGCGTGACCGAGTACGAGATTGTTGAAGTTCGTCACGTCTGAAAGGCGGCGCCCGCTTCGTGCGGGCGCCATGCTTTGGCAGCTCTCCCAGATGCTTTGGGTGGGTGGCCTGTGGTTGTTGCACATTGGCGTGTTGCCGGCGCTGGGCCTGATTGGCCTGGCACCGTTGCTGATCGATGAGATCGATGGATTACTGAGTGCGTTGCTGGTGGGTTTTGCAGCGGCGTGCGTGACGCTCCAGGCGTTGGTGCTGGTCAAGGCCGAGGGCTTGGGAAGTTTGTGGCGGGATATTCGCGGGCAACTGCTGTTGATGGCGCTGTATGCGTGTGCAATGTATTGCATTGTGCATGTCTGGCTGCCGGAAGCGTTGCGCTGGCAGCTATTCAGCTATCTTGTGCTAGGGTTTTCCGGTCTGGTGCTGGTGATGCAGCCGGCGCCAGGATGGAGTGGCAGGGCGCGCGAAGCACGCCCGTGACCCTTTTTTATTACTTGAAGCGGTGTACGTTCGACAGTTGCTTGTTGACGCTGAAGTTCTTGCGATACAGCAGCGCCATCTTGCCGATGACCTGAACCAGGTCCGCTTTGCCTACCTTGCACAGTTCTGCAATGGCAGCCAGGCGCGCTTCGCGGTCAAGGATGTTGACCTTGATCTTGATCAGTTCATGATCGTTCAGCGCACGTTCGAATTCGGCTAACACACCTTCAGTCAAACCGTTATCTGCCACAATCAGAACTGGTTTCAGATGGTGGCCAATGGATTTGTACTGTTTCTTCTGCTCTTGAGTGAGCGGCATAATCTGACCCCTGCGTCTGATCTTGTAAAAAGCGGCGGCCAGTTTACCCGAGCGAGTCCGGGACCGCCCAGTTAATCACGACCCGTTTTATTTTTCGAGGTGGCCCGTGGCCCGTTCCAAAACCAGCCTTAAGTGGCTACAAGAACATTTCAACGATCCTTACGTCAAAAAGGCGCAAAAGGACGGCTACCGCTCCCGGGCCAGCTACAAGCTGTTGGAGATCCAGGACAAGGACAAGTTGATTCGTCCAGGCATGAGCGTTATCGATCTAGGTGCAGCCCCAGGTGGTTGGTCCCAGGTGACCAGTCGTCTGATTGGTGGGCAGGGCCGCTTGATCGCTTCCGACATCCTGGAAATGGACAGTATCCCGGATGTGACCTTTGTTCATGGTGACTTTACTCAGGATGCCGTGCTCGCACAGATCCTTGAGGCTGTGGGAAATTCGCAGGTAGACCTTGTGATTTCCGACATGGCCCCCAATATGAGTGGATTACCGGCCGTTGATATGCCGCGCGCAATGTTCCTATGTGAGCTGGCGCTGGATTTGGCGGGTCGGGTTTTGCGTCCTGGTGGTGATTTTCTGGTGAAAGTCTTCCAGGGCGAGGGTTTCGATGAGTACCACAAGAACATCCGCAAGTTGTTCGAGAAGGTGCAAACGCGTAAGCCTGACTCTTCCCGAGACAGGTCTCGGGAGCAGTACCTGCTGTGCCGCGGCTTCCGCGGGGTTGAAGGCGCTGCGAGTGAAGAGCGTTTTTGAGGAATTCGAGGAGGGCGATAGGTTTTTTTATATCGCTTTCGTCACGAAGCTTTACGAATATTGTGTAGTCAAAGTTTCACAAAGGGTTACAGACGGCGCCTGCCAGAGTTGTAGGTAATGTAGTAAGTTAGGCCGGTGAATATCATGCGAAGCGCGCGCCAGTAGCGGAGCTTGCTTCAGAGGGTAGTTAATTGAACGATATGGCAAAGAATCTGATCCTGTGGTTGATCATCGCGGCTGTCCTGGTGACGGTGATGAACAACTTCTCCAGCCCTAACGAGCCGCAGACCCTCAACTATTCCGACTTCATCCAGCAAGTTAAGGATGGCAAGGTCGAGCGCGTAGCGGTTGATGGCTACGTGATCACCGGCAAACGCAACGATGGCGACAGCTTCAAGACCATTCGTCCGGCGATCCAGGACAACGGTCTGATCGGCGACCTGGTGGATAACCACGTGGTGGTCGAAGGCAAGCAGCCTGAGCAGCAAAGCATCTGGACCCAATTGCTGGTAGCCAGCTTCCCGATCCTGGTGATCATCGCCGTGTTCATGTTCTTCATGCGCCAGATGCAAGGCGGTGCGGGAGGCAAGGGCGGGCCGATGAGCTTCGGCAAGAGCAAGGCACGCCTGCTCTCCGAAGATCAGGTGAAAACCACCCTGGCTGACGTTGCTGGTTGCGACGAAGCCAAGGAAGAAGTGGGCGAGTTGGTCGAGTTCCTGCGTGATCCGGGCAAGTTCCAGCGCCTGGGTGGCCGCATTCCTCGCGGTGTGTTGATGGTCGGTCCTCCGGGTACCGGTAAAACCTTGCTCGCCAAGGCGATTGCTGGCGAAGCCAAGGTGCCTTTCTTCACCATCTCCGGTTCTGACTTCGTCGAAATGTTCGTTGGTGTCGGTGCCAGCCGTGTTCGCGATATGTTCGAACAGGCTAAGAAGCATGCGCCTTGCATCATTTTCATCGATGAAATCGACGCCGTTGGTCGCCATCGTGGTGCCGGTATGGGCGGCGGTCACGATGAGCGTGAGCAGACTCTTAACCAGTTGCTGGTTGAGATGGACGGCTTTGAAATGAATGACGGCATCATCGTCATCGCGGCTACCAACCGTCCGGACGTATTGGACCCTGCGTTGCTGCGTCCAGGCCGTTTCGACCGTCAGGTTGTGGTCGGTTTGCCGGATATTCGTGGCCGCGAACAGATCCTGAAAGTACACATGCGCAAAGTCCCCATGGGTGACGACGTGGCCCCGGCCGTGATTGCCCGTGGTACGCCCGGCTTCTCCGGTGCTGACTTGGCCAACCTGGTCAACGAGGCTTCGCTGTTCGCTGCCCGTACCGGCAAGCGCATCGTTGAAATGAAAGAGTTCGAACTGGCGAAAGACAAGATCATGATGGGCGCCGAGCGCAAATCCATGGTCATGTCCGAGAAAGAGAAACAGAACACCGCTTATCACGAAGCCGGTCACGCCATTGTCGGTCGCGTTGTGCCTGAGCACGATCCGGTCTACAAAGTGTCGATCATTCCTCGTGGTCGGGCGCTGGGCGTCACGATGTTCCTGCCGGAAGAGGATCGTTACAGCCTCTCCAAGCGTGCGTTGATCAGTCAGATCTGCTCGCTGTACGGTGGTCGGATTGCTGAAGAAATGACCTTGGGCTTCGACGGTGTGACCACCGGCGCGTCCAACGACATCATGCGTGCCAGCCAGATTGCACGGAACATGGTGACCAAGTGGGGCTTGTCGGAAAAGCTCGGCCCGCTGATGTATGCCGAAGAAGAAGGTGAAGTGTTCCTGGGTCGTGGCGGTGGCGGTCAAAATGCCAGCTTCTCCGGTGAGACAGCCAAGCTGATCGACTCCGAAGTTCGCAGCATCATTGACCAGTGCTACGGCACGGCCAAGCAGATTCTCACGGATAACCGCGACAAGCTGGATGCCATGGCGGATGCGCTGATGAAGTACGAGACCATTGATGCCGACCAGATCGACGACATCATGGCCGGTCGCGCGCCTCGTGAGCCTCGCGATTGGGAAGGCGGTTCAGGCACCTCTGGTACTCCGCCAGTGGTTCAGAACGAACGCCCGGAAACTCCGATCGGCGGCCCGGCAGCTGACGTCTAAGGTTTGAAATGACTTCTGTGTTGTCCTCCACCCGGTTGCCTTGCGGCAACCGGGTTCTTGATTTGGCCCATACACATGTCATGGGCATCCTCAATGTAACTCCCGACTCCTTTTCCGATGGCGGCCGCTTCAGCCAGCTTGATGCAGCATTGCGTCATGCTGAAGCAATGGTTGCAGCGGGCGCGACCCTGATTGATGTCGGTGGCGAATCGACTCGTCCTGGCGCTCGCGTTGTCTCTCCCTTGGAGGAGTTGGAGAGGGTGGCGCCGATCGTCGAGCGTATCGCGCGTGAACTGGATGTGATCATTTCGGTTGATACCTCGACGCCTGCCGTGATGCGCGAAACTGCGCGCCTGGGGGCGGGGCTGATCAACGATGTGCGGTCCCTTCAGCGTGATGGGGCCCTTGATGCTGCTGCAGCAACGGGGTTGCCGGTGTGTCTGATGCATATGCTGGGAGAGCCCGGCAATATGCAGGACAATCCACACTATGACGATCTTGTCGGTGACGTGAGTGGTTTTCTCGCTGAGCGAGTCGCTCAGTGTGCTGTCGCGGGGATTGCTGCGGACAAGATCATTCTTGATCCTGGTTTCGGCTTCGCCAAGACCCTGCAGCACAACCTAAGCCTGTTCAAGCATATGGAATCTCTGCATGCTCTTGGTCGGCCCCTGTTGGTCGGTGTTTCGCGCAAGAGCATGATTGGCATGGCCCTGAATCGACCCGTAGGTGAGCGCTTGTACGGTGGTCTTGCGTTGGCGGCGCTTGCCGTCACCAAGGGGGCGCGAATATTGCGTGTGCATGATGTTGCCGAGACGGTGGATGTAGTGCGTATGATTGCCGCGGTAGAATCCGCCGAATAAGAATGATGGAGCACTTATGACTAAAAAATACTTTGGTACCGACGGTATCCGTGGTCGGGTCGGCGAATTTCCGATCACTCCTGATTTCATGCTTAAGCTCGGTTGGGCTGCGGGTATGGCGTTCCGTAGCATGGGCGCGTGCCGCATCCTGGTGGGCAAAGACACCCGCATCTCCGGCTATATGTTTGAGTCTGCGCTGGAGGCGGGTCTGTCCGCTGCGGGCGCTGATGTCATGTTGCTGGGGCCCATGCCGACGCCGGCGATCGCTTACCTGACGCGTACTTTTCACGCTGAAGCCGGTATCGTGATCAGCGCCTCGCATAACCCGCACGATGACAATGGCATCAAATTTTTCTCGGGTCAGGGCACCAAGCTGCCGGACGAGATCGAGTTGATGATCGAAGAGCTGCTGGATGCGCCGATGACAGTGGTTGAGTCCAGCAAGCTGGGCAAGGTGTCGCGTATCAATGACGCCTCAGGCCGATATATCGAATTCTGCAAAAGTAGCGTTCCGAGCAGTACCAGTTTTGCCGGTCTGAAGCTGGTGGTCGACTGTGCTCATGGGGCGACCTACAAGGTAGCGCCGAGCGTGTTCAAAGAGCTGGGTGCGCAGGTGACTGTCTTGTCGGCTCAGCCCGATGGCTTGAACATCAACGAAAACTGCGGCTCAACCCATATGGAGCAATTGCAGGCCGCTGTCTTGGCTGAGCATGCTGACCTGGGTATTGCTTTCGATGGCGATGGTGATCGGGTGCTGATGGTCGATCATACGGGCGCCATCGTAGACGGTGATGAGCTGCTGTTCATCATTGCACGTGACATGCATGAGCGTGACAGGCTGCAAGGCGGTGTTGTCGGAACCTTGATGAGCAACCTGGGGCTGGAATTGGCCCTTGCGGATTTGGGCATTCCCTTTGTCCGCGCCAATGTCGGTGATCGTTACGTTATCGCAGAGTTGCTTGAGCGCAATTGGCTGATCGGTGGCGAGAACTCCGGACACGTGGTTTGCTTCCAGCACACCACGACCGGCGATGCGATCATTGCAGCGTTGCAGGTATTGATGGCTCTGCGGGCTCGCGGAGAGAGCTTGGCTCAAGCGCGTCAGGCGCTGCGTAAGTGCCCTCAGGTTCTGCTCAACGTTCGCTTCTCTGGCGGCGAAAACCCGATTGAGCACCCGGCTGTCAAAGAGGCGTGCGAGCGCGTGACCCTTGCTATGGCGGGGCGCGGTCGTGTGTTGTTGCGCAAGTCGGGCACAGAGCCTCTGGTGCGTGTCATGGTCGAAGGTGATGATGAAACACAGGTTCGCGGCCATGCCGAAGACCTGGCAAAACTGGTAACTGAAGTTTGCGCCTGAATTCGGCTTGCCAGTGATGATGTGGTTGGGTAACATCTGCGCCCACTTTGACCGACGAGGTACAGCATGCGTCGCACTATGGTAGCTGGTAACTGGAAGATGCACGGTACCCGCGCCAGTGTCGCTGAGCTGATCAATGGCCTTCGTCACTTGGCCTTGCCGAGCGGTGTTGATGTTGCGGTGTTCCCGCCTTGCTTGCATATCAACCAAGTGGTTGATGGCTTGAAAGGCAAGTCGATCCAGGTCGGCGCGCAGAACTCCGCGGTGGAGCCGATGCAGGGTGCGTTGACTGGCGAGATTTCGCCGAGTCAGCTGGTCGATGCGGGTTGTTCCTATGTGCTTGTTGGGCACTCCGAGCGCCGTCAGATGATGGGCGAGCGTGATGGGACGCTCAATCGCAAGTTCGCAGCGGCACAGGCTTGTGGCTTGATTCCGGTGTTGTGCATAGGGGAGACCCTGGAGCAGCGCGAATCGGGCAAGACTCTTGAGGTTGTCTCGCGTCAGCTGGGCAGCATCATCGAGGAGCTGGGTGTTGGTGCGTTTGCAAAGGCAGTGATTGCTTACGAGCCGGTCTGGGCCATTGGCACTGGGCTGACTGCTACACCGCAACAGGCGCAGGATGTGCACTCAGCCATCCGCGCGCAGTTGGCGGCAGAGAATTCTGAAGTCGCACAAGGTGTGCGTCTTCTATACGGCGGCAGCGTGAAGGCGGCCAATGCGGTCGAACTGTTCGGCATGCCGGATATCGATGGGGGGCTCATTGGTGGAGCTTCCCTGAATGCAGATGAGTTCGGTGCGATCTGTCGCGCCGCGGGAAACTGAAAAAATGCTGGAAACAGTCGTAGTCGTTTTTCATCTGTTGGCTGCTCTGAGCGTCGTCGCTCTGGTTTTGCTGCAACAGGGTAAAGGTGCGGATGCTGGTGCGTCTTTCGGTGCAGGTGCTTCAAATACTGTGTTCGGAAGCCAAGGTTCCTCTACCTTTCTTAGTAAGTTTACTGCTATACTTGCCGCCGGTTTCTTCATAACCAGCTTGGGGTTAGGTTACTTTGCTAAAGAGAAAGCTCATGTGCTGACTCAAGTAGGTCTCCCAAACCCAGCAGTGTTGGAAGTGCCAAAAGCAAAACCGGCTTCTGATGATGTCCCGGTGCTTCAAGAGCAAAAGTCGGCTACCCCAGCGACTGACGTACCTCCAGCTCAAGAGCAGAAGTAAGAAGGGTTGTAAACGCTGTATTGCCGAGGTGGTGGAATTGGTAGACACGCAACCTTGAGGTGGTTGTGCCCATAGGGTGTAGGGGTTCGAGTCCCCTTCTCGGTACCAATTATCAGGAGAGCCCGCTGTTGCGGGCTTTCTTGTAGGTGGAAGGTTACATTGACCCTGTAAGGGATCGGTCGTATACTTCCGCCCCAGCTTTGTCGCGGGGTGGAGCAGTCTGGTAGCTCGTCGGGCTCATAACCCGAAGGTCGTCGGTTCAAATCCGGCCCCCGCAACCAGTTTTAGCGGAGCCCCTTTTAAGGGGCTTTTTGTTAGCTGGACACTTTCAACGCCGCTGTTCGACGGCGTTTCAAGGATGGGCGTTTCGCCCATTTTTTTATTTTGCACAGCATGCACATACATGCACGAGGGGGTTCAGGTGTCGAGCAAGCTAGAAGAGTTGCAGGCCTTGCTGGCCCCGGTGGTCGTGGCCCTAGGCTATGAATGCTGGGGTATTGAGTTTTCGGCTCAAGGTCGCCACTCAATGTTGCGCGTTTATATCGATAAAGAGGGCGGCGTGCTGGTGGACGATTGTGCCATTGTCAGCCGTCAGATCAGCGGTGTGCTGGATGTTGAAGATCCGATCTCCGTTGAATACACCCTCGAAGTTTCCTCGCCAGGCATGGAACGCCCACTGTTCACTATTGAGCAGTTTGCAAAATTTGCCGGTGAACAAGTGAAGATCAAGCTGCGATCTCCCTTTGAAGGGCGACGCAACTTTCAGGGCCTTCTGCGCGGTGTAGAAGAACAGGATGTCGTGGTGCAGGTAGAAGACCATGAGTTCCTGTTGCCGATCGATATGATCGACAAGGCCAACATTATTCCCAGTTTTGACTGAGACGCGGATCCCGCGGATCCAATGGCTTGCGAAAGGCGAGGCGTACGATGAGCAAAGAAGTACTGCTGGTTGTTGAGTCGGTATCCAATGAAAAGGGCGTACCGGCAAACGTGATTTTTGAAGCGCTGGAGCTGGCCCTGGCCACTGCTACCAAAAAGCGTTTTGAAGACGAAGTTGATCTGCGTGTGGAAATCAACCGCCACACCGGTGCCTATGAGACTTTCCGTCGCTGGACGGTCGTCGAAGAAGCCGATCTTGATGATCCGGCCATCGAAACCTGGCCAAGCAAGGTTGCGCAAACGCATCCTGGTGCCAAGGTCGGTGATGTCGTCGAAGAAAAGATCGAATCGATCGAATTCGGCCGTATTGCTGCACAGACCGCCAAGCAGGTCATCGTGCAGAAGGTTCGCGAAGCTGAGCGCGCTCAAGTCGTTGACGCTTATCGCGAGCGCCTGGGTGAAATCATCTCTGGCACCGTTAAAAAAGTGACCCGCGACAACGTGATCGTCGACCTGGGTAACAACGCCGAAGCGTTGCTGGCCCGCGAAGACATCATTTCTCGCGAAACCTTCCGTGTCGGCGTGCGCCTGCGTGCGCTGCTCAAGGAAATCCGCACCGAGAACCGCGGCCCTCAGTTGATCCTGTCGCGTACCGCGCCGGAAATGCTGATCGAGCTGTTCCGTATCGAAGTGCCGGAAATCGCCGAAGGCCTGATCGAAGTCATGGCTGCGTCCCGCGACCCGGGTTCGCGCGCCAAGATCGCGGTCCGCTCCAAGGACAAACGCATCGACCCGCAAGGCGCTTGCATCGGTATGCGCGGTTCGCGCGTCCAGGCAGTGTCGGGCGAATTGGGCGGTGAACGCGTGGACATCGTCCTGTGGGACGATAACCCGGCGCAGTTCGTGATCAACGCCATGTCGCCGGCTGAAGTGGCGGCAATTATCGTTG
The DNA here is from genome assembly GCF_013387025.1 of Pseudomonas reactans. Lineage (NCBI taxonomy): Bacteria > Pseudomonadati > Pseudomonadota > Gammaproteobacteria > Pseudomonadales > Pseudomonadaceae > Pseudomonas > Pseudomonas reactans. Next base: position 315,888 of record NZ_JACAQP010000013.1, read on the forward strand.
ACGAAGATGCCCATGCAATGGACATCGCCGTTGGCGCAGACAATCTGGCTCAGGCCATTGGTCGTGGTGGTCAGAACGTGCGTCTGGCCAGCCAACTGACCGGCTGGACCCTGAACGTGATGACCGAATCGGACATCCAGGCTAAGCAGCAAGCTGAAACCGGTGACATCCTGCGCAACTTCATCGAAGAGCTCGAAGTCGATGAAGACCTGGCACAGGTGCTGGTAGATGAAGGCTTCACCAGCCTGGAAGAGATTGCCTACGTACCGTTGGAAGAAATGCTCAACATCGACGGCTTTGACGAAGACACCGTCAACGAGCTTCGCGCTCGGGCCAAGGATCGTTTGTTGACTAAAGCCATCGCTACTGAGGAAAAGCTGGCAGACGCCCATCCGGCCGAAGACCTGCTCTCGCTTGAGGGTATGGACAAGGATTTGGCGATGGAACTGGCGGTGCGCGGCGTAATTACCCGCGAAGACCTGGCCGAGCAGTCTATTGACGATCTGCTCGACATCGACGGCATTGACGATGATCGTGCCGGCAAGTTGATCATGGCCGCCCGAGCCCATTGGTTCGAGTAACTAGGCGCGGCCTGAGGAGAGAAGTGCATGACGCAAGTCACGGTGAAACAACTGGCCGATGAGGTCAAAACACCGGTAGAGCGCCTGTTGCAGCAGATGCGTGAGGCAGGTCTGCCGCACACCGCCGCCGATGAAGGTGTGAGCGATAGTGAGAAGCAGTCTTTGCTGACTCACTTGAAGAGCAGCCACAAGGCGAAAGTGGAAGAACCGCGCAAGATTACATTGCAGCGCAAAACCACAAGCACCCTGCGTGTTGCTGGTAGCAAGAGCATCAGCGTTGAAGTACGCAAGAAGAAAGTCTTCGTACAGCGCAGCCCGGAAGAAATCGAAGCCGAGCGCAAACGCGAACTGGAAGAACGTCGCGCAGTAGAAAATGCTGCACGTCAGAAGGCTGAAGAAGAAGCCAAGCGTCGCGCCGAAGAAGAAGCGCGTCGCCAGCCTGCTGCTGCGCAACCTGCTGCCACTGAAGCGGTCGCCGCGCCTAGCGCTCCTGTAGAAGCTGTGCGTGAGGCCGCTCCGGTTGCCGCTGCACCAGCGCCTGCTGCTGACGCTCGTAAGCGTGACGAACCCCGTCGCCCAGACAAGCCACGTGCCGACGATAACAATCGTCGTGGCGGTGGTGGCGATGGCGAGCGCAAAAACGCTCCGCATCGTGCCTCGGTCAAAGAGAAAGCGCCTGCTCCACGCGTTGCCCCACGTACTACCGACGAAGAAAGCGATGGCTTCCGTCGTGGTGGTCGCGGCAAGGCCAAGCTGAAGAAACGCAACGCCCACGGTTTCCAGAGCCCAACCGGCCCTGTCGTGCGTGAAGTGAAGATCGGCGAGACCATCACTGTGGGCGACCTCGCCCAACAGATGTCGGTCAAGGCAGCTGAAATCATCAAGTTCATGTTCAAGCTGGGTACTCCGGCCACCATCAACCAGGTACTGGACCAGGAAACTGCCCAGCTTGTGGCTGAGGAATTGGGCCACAAAGTGACCCTGGTCAGCGACACCGCCCTGGAAGATTCCCTGGCCGAGTCCCTGAAGTTTGAAGGTGAGGCGGTTTCCCGTGCACCAGTCGTGACCGTAATGGGCCACGTTGACCACGGTAAAACATCCCTGCTCGACTACATCCGTCGTGCCAAGGTTGCTGCTGGCGAAGCCGGTGGTATCACCCAGCACATCGGTGCGTACCACGTTGAAACCGACCGTGGCATGGTGACGTTCCTCGACACCCCTGGTCACGCCGCGTTTACCGCAATGCGTGCCCGTGGTGCCAAGGCGACCGACATCGTGATCCTGGTGGTTGCAGCGGACGACGGCGTGATGCCACAAACCATCGAAGCCGTTCAGCATGCCAAGGCAGCTGGCGTTCCGTTGGTAGTCGCAGTGAACAAAATCGACAAGCCGGGCGCCGATCTTGATCGCATCCGTAGCGAACTGTCGGTTCACGGCGTGACCTCCGAAGAGTGGGGTGGCGACACTCCATTCGTACCGGTCTCCGCGAAGATGGGTACCGGTGTTGACGAACTGCTCGAAGCCGTTCTGTTGCAAGCCGAGGTTCTGGAACTGACCGCTACGCCATCGGCTCCTGGCCGTGGTGTTGTGGTTGAGTCCCGTCTCGACAAGGGCCGTGGCCCGGTTGCTACCGTTCTGGTTCAAGACGGTACCCTGCGCCAAGGCGACATGGTACTGGTCGGTTCGAACTACGGCCGTGTACGTGCCATGCTCGACGAGAACGGCAAGCCAATCAAAGAAGCAGGTCCTGCTATCCCGGTCGAGATCCTCGGCCTGGACGGTACGCCGGACGCTGGTGACGAGATGAGCGTGGTTGCCGACGAGAAGAAAGCCCGTGAAGTGGCTCTGTTCCGTCAAGGCAAATTCCGTGAAGTCAAGCTGGCCCGTGCTCACGCCGGCAAGCTGGAAAACATCTTCGAGAACATGGGTCAGGAAGAGAAGAAGACGCTTAACATCGTCCTCAAATCTGACGTACGTGGTTCCCTCGAAGCGTTGAACGGCGCCTTGAATGGCCTGGGTAACGACGAAGTGCAAGTGCGCGTTGTCGGTGGCGGTGTCGGTGGTATCACCGAATCCGACGCCAACCTGGCACTGGCTTCCAACGCTGTACTGTTCGGCTTCAACGTGCGTGCCGATGCTGGCGCTCGCAAGATCGTCGAGCAGGAAGGCTTGGACATGCGTTACTACAACGTCATCTACGACATCATCGAAGACGTCAAGAAAGCCCTCACCGGCATGCTTGGCAGCGACGTCCGGGAGAACATCCTGGGTGTGGCCGAGGTGCGTGACGTGTTCCGCTCGCCGAAATTCGGCGCGATCGCCGGTTGCATGGTTATCGAAGGTGTTGTGCACCGTAACCGTCCAATCCGTGTACTGCGTGAAGACATCGTTATCTTCGAAGGCGAGCTGGAATCCCTGCGCCGCTTCAAGGATGACGCTTCCGAAGTACGTGCCGGCATGGAATGCGGTATCGGCGTCAAGAGCTACAACGACGTCAAGGTGGGCGACAAGATCGAAGTCTTCGAGAAGGTTCAGGTTGCTCGCAGCCTCTAACTCGCGCACTTCCGGAGCCACGCCGCGTGTGGGCATGCAAATGCCCCGCGCAGCGTACGGACTCTAAACGCAACGCCCGGTCTGGCTTTTGTCAGGCCGGGCGTTTGCCGCTTTCAGACCCCACGGGTTTCACCGTGTGGCAGTAACAGGTAACAAGACATGGCAAAAGAATACAGCCGTACCCAGCGTATCGGCGATCAGATGCAGCGCGAGCTGGCCCAACTGATCCGTCGCGAAGTCAAAGACCCCCGCGTTGGCCTGGTCACCATCACCGCCGTAGAAGTGAGCCGTGACGTGGGTCACGCCAAGATCTTCATCACCGTGATGGGGCAGGACAGCAGCGAAGAAATCGCGCAAAGCATCAAGGTGCTCAACTCGGCTGCAGGTTTCCTGCGCATGCAGTTGGCCCGTGAAATGAAGCTGCGCAGTGTTCCCCAGTTGCATTTCCACTACGACGAAAGCGTCGTGCGTGGCGCGCACCTGTCGGCACTGATCGAGCGCGCCGTGGCTGAAGACAGCCAGCACCCGTCCACACCTGAAGACGCCAAGGAGTAAGCGGTGGCTCAGGTCAAACGTATCCGTCGCAACGTCAGCGGCATCATTCTGCTCGATAAGCCCATTGGATTTACCTCCAATGCCGCGTTGCAGAAGGTTCGCTGGCTGCTCAACGCCGAAAAGGCCGGGCACACCGGCAGCCTCGATCCCTTGGCCACCGGTGTACTGCCGTTGTGCTTTGGCGAGGCCACCAAGTTCTCGCAATACCTGCTCGATTCCGACAAGGGGTACGAAACCCTGATGCAATTGGGTAAGACCACCACCACGGCCGACGCCGAAGGTGATGTTCTGCAGGTTCGCGACGTGACCGTTGGTCGTGCAGATATAGAAGCGGCTTTACCCGGTTTTCGTGGACAAATCAGTCAGATACCGCCGATGTACTCGGCGCTCAAGCGTGATGGCCAGCCTCTTTACAAGCTGGCACGTGCGGGCGAAGTAGTGGAGCGCGAACCGCGTTCTGTTACTATTGCGCGCTTGGAATTGCTCGCCTGTGAAGGCGACACTGCCCGCCTGGCCGTGGACTGCAGCAAAGGCACCTATATCCGTACCCTGGTGGAAGATATTGGTGAGAAGCTCGGTTGCGGTGCGTACGTTGCAGAACTGCGACGCACCCAGGCCGGCCCTTTCAGCCTGGCCCAGACGGTCACGCTGGAAGAGTTGGAAGCCGTACACGCCGAAGGCGGCAACGAAGCGGTTGATCGCTTCCTGATGCCATCGGACAGCGGTTTGCTGGATTGGCCATTGCTGCACTTCTCGGAGCACAGCGCGTTCTACTGGCTCAACGGCCAGCCGGTACGTGCCCCGGATGCCCCGAAGTTCGGCATGGTGCGGGTACAGGATCATAATGGTCGCTTCATCGGTATCGGTGAAGTGAGCGAAGACGGGCGCATCGCGCCACGTCGACTGATTCGGTCAGAATGACCGGACGAGTGTGGCTGTTAACAGGCACGGTCAACACTCATTTTTAGATACAGGGATTTGTCCCTGGCCTGTTGAAACTGCCCTTTGGGTGGTTTCCTGAAAAAAGGATTGCCTCATGGCTCTCGACGTTCAAGAAAAAGCACAAATCGTTGCTGACTATCAGCAAGCTGTTGGTGACACTGGTTCGCCAGAAGTGCAAGTTGCACTGCTGACCCACAACATCAACAAGCTGCAAGGTCACTTCAAGGCCAACGGTAAAGATCACCACTCCCGTCGTGGTCTGATCCGCATGGTAAACCAGCGCCGTAAGCTGCTGGACTACCTGAAAGGCAAGGATCTGGGTCGTTATCAGACTCTGATCGGTCGCCTGGGTCTGCGTCGCTAATAAGCGATTGCGCTAGAGGTTGGTTGTCTGCCGTGTGTCAGTGGGATTCCCGCTGGCGCATGGTAGGCTCCCAGCCTCAAGTTTTATCTGGACACACGTTTTACTCTGGACCAGGTTCGGGCCGATTCCCGACATTGCCCAAGAATTTCGCAAGAAGACAAGTTCCCCCAAGAGCCACAAAGAAGGTAGGACACCGTGAACCCGGTTATCAAAAAATTCCAGTTCGGTCAGTCGACCGTTACCCTCGAGACAGGCCGTATCGCCCGTCAAGCCTCCGGCGCAGTGCTGGTTACCGTTGACGACGACGTTACCGTTCTGGTGACCGTGGTTGGCGCCAAGACCGCTGACCCGAGCAAAGGCTTCTTCCCTCTGTCCGTTCACTACCAGGAAAAGACTTACGCTGCCGGTAAGATCCCTGGCGGTTTCTTCAAGCGCGAAGGCCGTCCTTCCGAGAAAGAAACCCTGACTTCCCGACTGATCGACCGTCCGATCCGTCCGCTGTTCCCAGAAGGCTTCATGAACGAAGTGCAGGTTGTCTGCACCGTCGTTTCCACCAGCAAAAAGACCGATCCGGACATCGCTGCGATGATCGGTACTTCGGCTGCCCTGGCCATCTCCGGCATTCCTTTCGATGGCCCGATCGGCGCAGCTCGCGTTGCTTTCCACGAAAGCACCGGCTACCTGCTGAACCCGACCTACGAGCAACAGAAAGCGTCGAGCCTGGACATGGTCGTTGCCGGTACCTCGGAAGCCGTGCTGATGGTTGAATCGGAAGCCAAAGAGCTGACCGAAGACCAGATGCTGGGCGCCGTGCTGTTCGCCCACGACGAGTTCCAGGCTGTCATCAAGGCCGTCACCGAGCTGGCTGCCGAAGCTGCCAAGCCAACCTGGACCTGGGCTCCACAAGCTGAAGCCACCGAACTGCTGGGCGCGATCCGCTCCGAGTTCGGCGCTGCCATCTCCGACGCCTATACCATCACCGTCAAAGCCGACCGTTACGCTCGCCTGGGCGAGTTGAAGGATCAGGTTGTGGCCAAGCTGTCCGGTGAAGAAGGCCAGCCTTCCTCCAGCGACGTCAAAGCGGCTTTCGGTGAAATCGAATACCGCACCGTTCGCGAAAACATCGTTAACGGCAAGCCACGTATCGACGGTCGCGACACTCGCACCGTACGCCCGCTGAACATCGAAGTCGGCGTTCTGCCGAAGACTCACGGTTCGGCGCTGTTCACCCGTGGTGAAACCCAGGCTCTGGTAGTCGCGACCCTGGGCACCGCCCGTGACGCACAACTGCTGGACACCCTGGAAGGCGAGAAAAAAGACCCGTTCATGCTGCACTACAACTTCCCTCCGTTCTCGGTGGGCGAGTGTGGTCGCATGGGTGGCGCTGGTCGTCGCGAAATCGGTCACGGCCGTCTGGCCCGTCGTTCGATCGCCGCCATGCTGCCTGCCGCTGACGTGTTCCCGTACACCATCCGTGTTGTGTCGGAAATCACCGAGTCCAACGGTTCCAGCTCCATGGCTTCCGTTTGCGGTGCTTCCCTGGCGCTGATGGACGCAGGCGTGCCGATGAAGGCGCCGGTTGCCGGTATCGCCATGGGCCTGGTTAAAGAAGGCGAGAAGTTCGCCATCCTGACCGACATCCTGGGTGACGAAGACCACCTGGGTGACATGGACTTCAAAGTAGCCGGTACCGCTAAAGGTGTTACCGCGCTGCAGATGGACATCAAGATCAAGGGCATCACCGAAGAAATCATGGAAATCGCCCTGGGCCAAGCCCTGGAAGCGCGCCTGAACATCCTCGGTCAGATGAACCAAATCATTGGTCAGTCCCGTACCGAACTGTCGGAAAATGCTCCGACCATGATCGCGATGAAAATCGACACCGACAAAATCCGTGATGTCATCGGTAAAGGCGGCGCGACTATCCGTGCGATCTGTGAAGAGACCAAGGCTTCGATCGACATCGAAGACGATGGCTCGATCAAGATCTTCGGTGAAACCAAGGAAGCGGCTGAAGCAGCACGTCAGCGCGTCCTGGGCATCACTGCTGAGGCCGAGATCGGCAAGATCTACGTCGGTAAGGTTGAACGCATCGTCGACTTCGGCGCATTCGTCAACATCCTGCCGGGCAAGGACGGTCTGGTTCACATCTCCATGCTGAGCGACGCTCGCGTTGAGAAAGTGACCGACATCCTGAAGGAAGGCCAGGAAGTGGAAGTGCTGGTACTGGACGTGGACAACCGCGGCCGTATCAAGCTGTCCATCAAGGACGTAGCAGCAGCCAAGGCTTCGGGCGTTTAATCACCCCCGAGCTTTCAGCTGAAAAAGGGACTCCTCGGAGTCCTTTTTTTATGGGCGTTGGAAAATGCCGGGAAATCAGCCGTTTAGCTGAAGACAAAAGCCGCAACTTGCATGCAGACACGATAGCATTCATGCAACTTGCACGATTTCGGAAATTCCTTGTTTTTATAAGTTATTGTTTTATATGGATTTTATTGGCTGTTCAGACTTGGCACACTGCCTGCAATAACCCTGTTAACGCTGCAGCATCAAGGTTTACGTACTGCAGACTTTTAATAAAACAGGAGTTACTCGTATGAAGAAGTTCGCTCTCGCTACTGCTACCGCTCTGACCCTGGCCATGGGTGCTAACGTAGCCTTTGCTCAGACTTCCCAAGCCCCTATGACGCTGGCGGCCGGTGAAGTGACCAAGGCTAAAGAGTCCACCTCGGATACTTGGATCACCACCAAAGTGAAAGCTGACCTGCTGACCGAGAAGGGTATTCCTGGTTCGGACATCAAGGTAGAAACCAACAAAGGCGTGGTTTCCCTGTCCTCCGAAGTCGCTATTTCGGACTCGCAAAAAGCTACCGCTGTAGCCATCACCAAGAAAATCAAAGGCGTCACTGCTGTTTCTGCTGATGGCCTGCTGGCTGGCGGCGCTACCAAAGCTGACGGTATCGATAAAACCAAGGGCGCAGCTGCTAGCGCTAAAGAGTCGACCTCGGATACTTGGATCACCACCAAAGTCAAAGCTGATCTGGTAACCGAGAAAGGCATTCCTGGTACCGATATCAAAGTCGAAACCAACAAAGGTGTTGTTTCCCTGTCGTCGGCCACTGCCGTGACCGAAGCCCAGAAAACTACCGCGGTGAACATCACCAAGAAAATCAAAGGCGTTAAAGCTGTATCGGCCGACGGCCTGAAAGCAGAGTAACGCACCCGTTTCGTCTGAACTGAATGGCGGCGGCTTAGGGTGAGCTAGATATCCACCTGATGCACCTCTGGAGTTCATGCGACCGACCACACGGATGTGGTCATTACAGGCCCCGGCACTTGTGTCGGGGCCTGTTCTATTCTGGGCGGCTGCTATAAGGCAATGCTGTTCACTTGGAGAAGGGCAGTGCACTTGTGGCGAGGGAGCTTGCTCCCGTTGGGCCGCGAAGCGGCCCCAAAAATGGGACTGCTACGCAGTCCAACGGGAGCAAGCTCCCTCGCCACAGATTACTCTTTACCTCTTCAGCACTAGGTCCAACAAGGGGGTTATTCGGCGTCCAGATGCATAGGTGTAACGACCCGACCATCCTTCTCGGCCTGACCCAAGTTGGCATCGATGAAATACACCCGATCATCTTCCAACTGACCTTTGTCCACCAGGTAGTCCTTGATGGTGCTGGCGCGGTCCTGGCCGAGTTGGCGCAGCAGCACGTCGCTGCCACTCCAGAACTTGATCACGCCGTCACGAAGTTTGGCGCTACGATCATCGCTGCTCAGGTCCTTCCATTCGGCCGGTGGCTGCTGTTTCAGGCGAGTACGGTAGATGCCTTCCAGCAATGGCGCTTTTTCTTTCTCGGGTACGACAAGCAACGAGGCCTGGGCGGGAACCTTGTCCCCACGACGCTGAAGAATCTTGTAGTAGTTGTATTGGTATTCCCGCTCCAGTCGCTCGGCAGCGATGAATGGGCCATCGCTGCTGGCTGCCGCTGTGCCTTCAATTTCCAGGCGCAGGGTAGGGCGCTCTTTCAGCGCTTTAGCCAAGGTGTTCAGGGCGCCTTCAGCATCCTTGTTCAGTTCGCTGGAGCCGGCGGCGAACGACACGTTGCCAAGGTCTTCCGAGCCGCCACCCGTCACCAGCCCGCCGATAAACTTGAAGGGCGCCGTCGCTGCACGCACCACCAGGTTTCGCAGGGTCTGCCAGACAATCGGCATCACACTGAACTGCGGGTTATTCAGATCACCTGTCACCGGCAGTTCGATCGAGATTTTGCCGTCAGTGTCCTTGAGCAACGCAATTGCCAGGCGAATCGGCAAGTCCACGGCATCGGCGCTGTCGACCTTCTCGCCCAATTGCAATTGCTCGACCACCACTTTGTTCTCGGCCTTTAGCTGGCCCTTGGTGATCACGTAGTGCAGATCGAGGTTCAGCCGTCCCTTGCGGATACGGAAACCGGCGAACTTGCCAGAGTAAGGCGTGAGTGTGGTGAGTTCTACGCGTTTGAAGCTGGTTGCAATATCCAACGCCGCCATCGGGTCGAACGGGTTCACGCTGCCCTTGATGGTCACCGGCGCATAACGATCCACCTTACCCTTGATATCGACGCTGGCCGGTTTGGCCTGGCGACTGTCGATGGTGCCGATCTGCCCGTTGAGCTGTTGAATCGCCGTGGCGAAGTTGGGTGTGAGGCTGAAGTCGGCAAAGTTGGCCGAACCGTCATTGATCGCAATCTGCCCGATGCGAATGCCCAAGGGTTTTTCCTTGCTGGCGGGCTTGGGTGTTTTGTCGGCGGGTTGCGGGATCAACAGGTCATCCACGTTGGTGGTGCGGTCATCGTTGATCATGAAACGTGCATAGGGTTGCAGTAGGTTGACCTTGTCGATCGACAGGCTGTCACCGTGTTGATAGTTCACGCCTTCTAGCACCAGGCGCTGCCATTTGAGGAAGTCGCGGGTCTTGAGGGTGTCCAGGGTGTGCAACTGGTCGACCTGCGCTCTGCCTGTGACCTGGAGCTTCAAAGGATCAGTGCTTTTCAGGTTCACATCGAGATTGCTGCCGAGCATACCGCTACGCAGTTCCAGGCGGATGAACGGGCTGATATAGGACTGGGCGACCCGCAGATCGATGTCCTGGGTATTCACTTTCAGCTTGGCGCTGACCGGGTTGAGGTTGACTCGCCCGTCGCCTGGACCTTGCCTTGCTTGCCCAGGCCGGTGTCGACTTTCAGCGTGAAGGGGCTCTGGTTGAGACTATCGAAATTCTGCACATCGACGTTCAGCGGGCCCACTTCAAGCGCGACCGCAGGCTTGGCCTGGCGGTCAGCCAAATGCACCTGATAGTTACGCAGTTGCACGTCCTTGAGCAGCACTTGCCAGGGTTTGCCTGGTGCCGCGGGTTCAGCCTTTGGCGAGTCGGCGGTGGCTGGTGCGGTGGCAGGTTCAGGTGCCTTGGCCGGTTTGCTCGGCTGGCTGGCGAATAGTTTTTGCCAGTCCAGTTGCCCGTCGGACTCAAGTGCCGCCCAGGTTTCCAGTTTGTTGCTGCGGATCTTGCCGACCACCACTTGCTGCTTGGCCAGATCCACCGTGGTCTCGCTGACATCCAGGCGTTCCAGGCGCACCAGTGGGCGGCCGTCCGGCGCCTTGATGGCGAATGGTGCAATGCTCGCGGCGGTGTTGGTCAGGTTCAGTTCAGTCTCTTTGGCCAGGCTGAACTTGTACTCGGTGCTGAAGTTGAGCACACCGTCTTCCAGCACCAATGGCAGGGCGTCGCGTACGTAGGGCCACCAGGCTTTCATCTTGCCATCGGTGACTTTCAACGTGCCTTCGGAGGTGATCGGCACCAGGCTGAAATTACCTTTCCAGTCGATCTGCCCGCCAGCAGGCCCGGCCGCTACCAACGTCATGTCGGCGTTGTCTTCAGGCAGGGTGCTGAGGTTTTTCAGCTCGAAGTCGAGCTTGTCGTAAAGGAATTCGATGGGTTCGCTGGGGCGCAAGTCTTCAAAATGCACATAGCCGCCGGCCAGCTTGATGCTGTCGATGCGCAGCGGAAACGGCTTGGCATTCGGATCGGTCGGGGTGGGCTCGCTGGGCGGCAGCTTGAACAACTGCGCGAGGTTCAACTGGCCGGACTTGTCAAACAACAGCTCGGTCTTGGGTTTGTCCAGTTGTACATCTGCAAGGTGCAGGGCGCGTGTCCAGAGGCTGTCGATCTGCAGGTTGGCGTAGAGGCGCTCGAAACCCACCTGTTCCTTGCCGGGTTCACCGATTTTCAGCCCCCATGCCGTCACTTCCAGGCTGAACGGGTTGAGCTCGATCCGCTCGATCCGTGCCGGCACCGTGGCGTAATTGGCCAGTTGCTGGTTGGCAATGCGCAGCGCGATACCAGGGAGAATCAGGAAACCCAGCAAGCTGTACAGGGCAAGGGCAATCAACAAGGCGCCAGCGGCGCGAATCAATCCTTTGGGCATGGGGCGGCGCCATCTATGTCAAACAAGAGTGCCTTGGAGTATGGCACGGGATTTCGGTTCCGAAGAACGGGTCCTTTGGGAAACGTCTTACAGCTGCAGTATCAGGGTTTTCAGCGGGGGTTGTTGATCCTGTGAGGGAAAGTCCGCGCCTGGCGTCATGATTTTCCAGTCTCGTACGGGGCGTCCGGCCTTTTCCGCGCAACGCAGCACTTGTTCGCGCCAGTCCTCCATGCTGACTTTCGCCAGGTTGTTGCAGCAGATCAACACGCCATCGTCGGCGGTAGCCAGCAACGCGGGCTTGAGCAGGCTCTGGTAGTCGCGCAGCAGGTCGACGGTGCCGAAAGCACTCTTGGCCCAGGCTGGCGGGTCGAGCAGCACCAGGTCGTATTGACGTTGTTCCAGGCGCGGGTAACTTGGCAGCTTTTGCCCGCGTCGTTGGGTGATCGGCAGGCCGGCCAATTGGCGGATCGCCGGGAAGTAATCCGACTGCACGAACTGCATGGTCGGCAACTGGGGGTTCAGCAGGCCATTTTCGCGCCCGACCGCCAGGTTGCCCTCGGCGAAGTCCAGGTTGCACACCTCGCGCGCACCGCCAGCGGCCGCGCTCAGGCCAACTCCGCAGGTATACGCGAACAGGTTCAGCACGCTTTTGCCGGCGCTGTGGGCCTTGACCCAGCCACGGGTATTGCGCAAATCCAGGAACAGCAGCGGGTCCTGCCCGGCATGGCGGCCGCGCACGCGGTAATTGAGGCCCCACTCATGGCCGATCAGGTCTTCCAGTGCAGCGGGCTCGGCACGATAAACCGTGTCTTCGCGGTCGATGCGTGAGTTGCCACGGGAACGGTCGTTGTACACCAGCAACAATTCCAGGCCCATGGATTGGTTGACTTGTTGATGCAGATCCAGCAACTCTGCGGTGTCCAGGGATTGGTGGAAGCTCTGCACCAGCAATTGCGGGCCGTAGCGGTCGATGGTCAGGCCGCCGGCGCCTTCCTGGCTGCCATGGAACAGGCGGTAACAGTCGGTGCCTTGGGCGTGCAGCTCATGGATCAGGTCTTGGCGATGATCGAGGGCGGCGCGCAGCGCCTGATTCAGAGGAGACATGGAGCGCGCCTTGCTGGGGAAATGAGGGCGCGAAGTTTAACAGCTATGCGCCGCCGCCTACATCAACCCCATCCGCCGATGGGCACGTTGCACTGAACCATTGCGCATCGCCCAACGCAGCATTGGCGCACTGCGCCTGACCCCGGCACGGATCATCTGGCGTTGCAGCGGGCTCTGGTGCTGATCGAGCATGGTGCTGGCCCAATCCGGCAGCAGGTCGATGCCGGCCTGCATCATCAGGCTGCCGAAGGGTTTGGCCAGCAGGCTGGGGGAGGGCGCATTCAAGAGCAAGCGCAGTACTTCGCGGCTGCGATCGTCGCACAGTAATTGCGGGCGGATGCGCGCCAGATAATCCGAAACTTCCTGCCGAGAACGCGGAACATGCCGCGCGCCCAACTGTTCGGCGACCAAGGCAATTTCACTGTAGTAACGGTCCTGGTCTCGACCGGACAGATTCGGGTTGCGATAGCGCAGGTGAGCGGCGAGGAAGTTACTGACCTCGGCCACATGCACCCAGGTCAGCAACTCCGGGTCGCTGGCCGCATAAGGTCGCCCGTCCGGAGCGTGGCCGACGACCTGCAGGTGAATGGTGCGGACTTTTTCGATCAGCCATTCGGCGTCTTTGCGCGAGCCGAAGGTGGTGCCGGAGATGAACTGCGAGGTACGCCGCAGGCGTCCGAGCATGTCCTGGCGAAAATTTGAATGGTCCCACACGCCCGCCAGGGCCAATGGGTGCAAAGCTTGCAGCATCAAGGCGCTGATGCCGCCGATAAGCATGCTGCTGAAGTCGCCATGGACCTGCCAGCTCACCGAGTCGGGCCCGAATAGACCGGGGTCGCCCTTGGGGTTTTCCAGGTCCAATTGGCCCAGCGACAGGCCGGTCAGGCTCATCAGCTGGTTTTCGATACGGCTGCGGATAAATTCCATGGCGACTCAGGGGTTCCTATCGGTTCAGGCGTTTATCGATCAGGCCATCCACCACGCTCGGGTCGGCCAGGGTCGAGGTATCACCGAGGCTATCGAGTTCGTTGCAGGCGATCTTGCGCAAAATCCTGCGCATGATCTTGCCGGAACGGGTTTTCGGCAAGGCCGGGGCCCATTGGATCAGTTCCGGCTTGGCAAAGCTGCCGATTTCCTTGCTGACCAGCTCCAGCAAGTGTTTTTTCAGCGCATCGTCGGGTTCCACCCCATTCATGGGCGTGACAAACGCATAGATGCCTTGGCCTTTAACGTCATGGGGGTAGCCCACCACGGCGGCCTCGGCTACCAGATCATGCAGCACCAGCGCGCTTTCTACCTCAGCGGTGCCGATGCGGTGGCCGGACACGTTGATCACATCGTCGATGCGCCCGGTGATCCAGTAGTCGCCGTCTTCATCGCGGCGTGCGCCGTCTCCGGTGAAGTAGTAGCCGGGGTAGGGTTTGAAATAGGTGTCGATCATGCGCTGCGGATCGCCGTACACGCTGCGGATCTGCCCTGGCCAGCTCGCTTTGATCGCCAGTACGCCGCTGCCGGCCCCACTGAATTCCTTGCCCTGTTCGTCAAGCAACACGGGGTGTACGCCAAACATCGGCTGGGTCGCGCAGCCGGGCTTGATACGCTGTGCGCTGACCAAGGGGCTGAGCATGATGCCGCCGGTCTCGGTCTGCCACCAGGTGTCCACGATCGGGCAGCGTTGTTCGCCGACGGCATTGAAGTACCAGTCCCAGGCTTCCGGGTTGATCGGTTCGCCAACACTGCCCAGCAGGCGCAGGCTGGCGCGAGAGGTGTTCTCCAGCGGGCCGTGACCCTCGCGCATCAAAGCACGCAAGGCGGTGGGCGCGGTGTAGAAGATGTTGACCTTATGCTTGTCGATCACTTGCCAGAAGCGCGAGCTGTCCGGGTAGCTCGGCACGCCTTCGAACATCAACGAAGTCGCGCCGTTGGCCAGCGGGCCGTACACGATGTAACTGTGGCCGGTGACCCAGCCCACATCGGCGGTGCACCAGAACACTTCGCCCTCGCGGTAGTCGAGCACGTATTTGAAGGTCATTGCGGCTTGCAGCAGGTAGCCGCCGGTGGTGTGCAGCACGCCCTTGGGTTTGCCGGTGCTGCCGGAGGTGTAGAGGATGAACAGCGGGTCTTCGGCGTCCATTGGCTCGGGCGGGCAGTCGCTGCTGGCCGCATCCAGGGCTTGTTGATACTTGAGATCACGGCCTTCGCTCCAGTTGACGGTCGCTCCAGTGCGCTCTACCACCAGCACCGTGCTTACATTCGGGCAACTGGCCAGGGCTTTGTCGACATTCTGCTTCAGCGCTACCGGTTTACCGCCGCGCACGCCTTCGTCCGCAGTGATTACGGTGCGGCAGTCGGCGTCGAGAATACGGTCACGCAAGGCATCCGGCGAGAAGCCGCCAAACACCACGGAATGCACCGCGCCGATCCGCGTGCAGGCGAGCATGGCGTAGGCCGCTTCCGGGATCATCGGCATGTAGATACACACCCGGTCGCCTTTCTTTACGCCACGGCTTTTCAGCACATTGGCCAGGCGGCTGACGTTCTGGTGCAGTTGGCGGTAGGTGATTTTGGAAGATTTTGTCGGATCATCGCCTTCCCAGATGAAGGCCGGTTGGTTGGCACGTTGTGCCAGGTGACGATCAATGCAGTTGTAGCTGACGTTCAACTGGCCGCCGGCAAACCATTGGGCTGCGCCGGTGTTGATGTCTGAGCGTTGAACGGTGTGCCAGGGGGTTATCCAGTCGAGAAAGCCTTTGGCCTGTTCAGCCCAGAAGGTGTCCGGCTGTTCGATGGATTGGCGGTAGAGGCGCTGATAGTCCTCTTGACTGAGTTGCGCAGCCCGGCGGACGGCATCGGCGGTGGGGAACGTGCTGATATCGAACATGAGCGATCCTTATTCTTGTTTTGGCCACAAGTGATAAAGATGCACCCTGCAAGGGGAGGGTTCAAGGCCAACGTCCAAACGGACGTTGGCCCTGCCATACCTGGATCAGCCGCGGTGACGACCGCGGAAGTAGTTGATCAGGCCCTGGGTCGACGCATCGTCGGCCAGGGTTTCCTCGGCGCCGGTCAGGCGGTTATAGACGCCCTTGCCCAGCTCTTTGCCCAGTTCCACACCCCATTGGTCGAAGGCGTTGATACCCCAGATCACGCTCTGTACGAACACTTTGTGCTCATACATGGCAACCAGAGCGCCCAAGCGGCGCGGGCTGATGCGCTCGACCACAATGGTGTTGCTCGGACGGTTGCCCGGGATCACCTTGTGCGGTGCCAGCTTCTGCACTTCGTCTTCCGGGATGCCCTTGTCGCGCAGCTCGGCTTCGGCTTCGGCGCGGGTCTTGCCGAGCATCAGCGCCTGGCTCTGGGACAGGCAGTTGGCGTACAGCCACTGATGGTGGTCGGACACCGGGTTGAAGCTGACGATCGGCACGATAAAGTCGGCCGGGATCAGTTGGGTCCCCTGGTGCAGTAACTGGTGGTAAGCGTGCTGGCCGTTGCAACCTACGCCACCCCAGATCACTGGGCCGGTATCAGTGGCGACGGGTGTACCGTCCTGGCGCACGCTCTTGCCATTGGATTCCATGTCCAACTGTTGCAAGTGTTTGGTGATGTTACGCAGGTAGTGGTCGTACGGCAGGATCGCATGGCTCTGCGCACCCCAGAAGTTGCCGTACCACACGCCCAGCAGACCCAGCAGCACCGGCATGTTCTGTTCGAATGGGGCGTTCTGGAAATGCTGGTCCATGGTGTAGGCACCGGACAGCAGTTCCTTGAAGTTGGACATGCCGATCGCCAGGGCGATGGGCAAGCCGATGGCCGACCACAGCGAGTAACGACCGCCGACCCAGTCCCACATCGGGAAGATGTTTTCTTCACGGATACCAAAGGCCACCGCCGCTGCGTTGTTGCTGGAGACGGCGATGAAGTGGCGGTACAGCTCGGCTTCCGAGCCACCCTGGGCCAGGTACCAGGCGCGTGCGGCCTGGGCGTTTTTCAGGGTTTCCAGGGTGTTGAAGGATTTCGACGAGACGATGAACAAGGTGGTCTCAGCGCGCAGCTTCATGGTCAGCTCGTGGAACTCGCTGCCGTCGATGTTCGCCAGGTAGTGGCAACGTACGCCTTTGTGGGCGTAGGACAACAGCGCTTCGGAGACCAGCTCCGGGCCGAGGAACGAGCCACCAATACCGATGTTCACCACGTCGGTGATCGGCTTCTCGGTGTAGCCACGCCACAGGCCATCGTGAATGCGGCCGACCAGGTCGGTGATCTGGTTCAGCACCTTGTGCACGTCCGGCATGATGTTCACGCCATTCACCGACAGCTTGTCGCCCACCGGGCGACGCAAGGCGGTGTGCAGGGCCGGGCGGCCTTCCGAAGAGTTGACCGGTTCGCCGGCGTACAGCGAGTCGATCGCGTCTTTGAGGCCGACTTCTTTGGCGAGGCCCACGAGCAGGTCACGGGTTTCGCTGGTGATCAGGTTTTTCGAGTAATCGAGGAAAAGTCCGCAGCTGCTCAGGGTGAACTGGGAAAAACGCTGAGGATCGGCATTGAACGCTTCGCGCATGCTGAAATCCTGCATGGCTTGGCGATGTTGATTGAGCGCTTGCCAGGCGGGCAGAGCGGTAACGTCATGAGGAGTGCGGTAGTACGCCATCGCTGCGGGTTTCCTTTTATTACGGGGACTGCCTTTAGGACACTTCTAAGCCCGGAACGTCCAGTCTTTGATCAAGCATTGGGTTCCGGACAGCGCTAACCATAGCGCAGGGCGATTACATTAAACCTAGCGTGTCGATATGTCTTGGCTTTGTCTGCGCTAAGGCCGGTACTTTTTTATACCGGCCCTTTTTATTGACGTAGCGAGGAGGGTGACAGAAAGGGGTCAGTCGAGAGTCAGGTGCAGGTTGTCGATGAGTCGGGTGGCGCCGAGATAGGCGGCTACGAGGATCACGATATCCCGATCTTCGGCCGTGGCCGGGCGCAAATGCACGCCCTGGCGCACTTCGAGGTAGTCCAGGCGCAACCCGGCAGCTTCGATCTGCTGGATCTGTTCGGCGCGCAGCTTGGCGAAGTTGTGGTCACCGGCTTTGATCGCGGCGCCAATCTGGCTGAGGCTGCGGTACAGCACCGGCGCAATGGCGCGATGCTCGTCGGTGAGGTAGCCGTTACGCGACGACAGCGCGAGGCCGTCGTCGGCGCGCACGGTGGGCTCGCCGATGATCTGGATCGGCATGTTCAGGTCGTGGACCATGGCGCGGATCACGGCCAGTTGCTGGTAATCCTTCTGGCCAAACACAGCCATGTCCGGCTGGACCATGTTGAACAGCTTGCTGACCACCGTCGCCACGCCTTCGAAATGCCCGGGACGGCTGGCGCCGCACAGGCCTTCAGACAAGTGCGGCACGCTGACGCGCGTCTGGCCGGTCATGCCGCCGGGGTACATTTCATCGACGGTGGGCGCAAACAACAGGTTGCAACCTGCTTGCAGCAGCTTTTCCTGGTCGGCGGCCAGGGTGCGTGGATACTTGTCCAAGTCTTCGCCAGCACCAAACTGCAGCGGATTGACGAAGATGCTGGCCACCACGAAATCCGCCTGCTGGGCGGCCTTGGTCACCAACGTGGCATGGCCGCTGTGCAGGTTGCCCATGGTCGGCACAAAGCCAATGCGCTTGCCGGCATTGCGGGCGTGGGTAACCGCAGCCCGCAGTTCTCGTACGGTTTTTACGGTGTTCATGCAGAGAATCCGTGTTCAGCGCCAGGGAAGGTCACACCTTTGACTTCGGCGACGTAGGCACTTAATGCGGCGTGAATGCTGTCCTGGCCGGCCATGAAGTTCTTCACGAACTTCGGCACACGGCCGCTGATCGACAGGCCGAGCATGTCGTGCAGCACCAGCACCTGTCCATCGGTGGCCGAGCCTGCGCCAATCCCGATCACCGGCACTTTGACGGCCTGGGTGATTTCTGCCGCCAGTTCGCTCGGCACGCATTCGAGCAGGATCATTGCCGCGCCAGCCTGTTCCAGAGCGATGGCATCCGCGCGCATCTGCCGCGCCTGGGCCTCATTACGGCCTTGTACCTTGTAGCCGCCGAGGATGTTCACCGACTGTGGCGTCAGGCCCATGTGTGCGCACACCGGCACGCCGCGTTCCGCCAGCAGGCGGATCGACTCGGCCAGCCACACTGCGCCTTCGACTTTGATCATATGCGCGCCGGCTTGCATCAGCTTGCCGGCATTCTGGAAGGTCTGTTCGAGCGTCGCGTAACCCATGAACGGCAGGTCGGCGATGATAAATGCACCATCGTTACCGCGTTTGACACTGGCGGTGTGGTACGCAAGTTCATCGGTGGTGACGGGCAGGGTGCTGTCATTCCCTTGAAGAACCATGCCCAGGGAGTCGCCCACTAGCAACACTTCAACCCCGGCCTGGCAACTGGCGTGGGCGAAGGTGGCGTCATAGCAGGTCAGCATGGCGATTTTTTCACCTTTGAGCTTGAGGCTCTGCAAGGTGGTCAGGGTAATGTCTGGCATGAAAAGGGTCCTCATTCAGGCGCTTGGAAACAGCGAGTAACGCGCGTGAGTCTTCGTTTATACAGGCGCACGGTCTTGAGAGCAGTGCTTATATGGCCTGGATTGCGCCCTTTAGCGCCGGGTTGGCGGCAGCGGGACGCCTATAGTCGTGAGGAGGACACGGGAAGTCAATTGGATGTGTTACCGCATTGTTACGATGGCGGTGTTACCGATGTTACTGACGCGATTGTAGGAGCGAGCTTGCTCGCGAAGAACGTGTTGGTCCCGCGTTGAATCAGGTTGGGCGCGTTATCGTTAACGATTTTCGCGAACAAGCTCGCTCCTACAGGGGAAGGCGTTCCAGTCCGACGAATGGGCACGCAGCCAGTAGGTCACTGAGTTGCTGGCTATTGGGCAATTGCAGAGTGGCGGGAGCCAGTTCAGCCAACGGGTACAGTACAAATGCGCGCAGGTGCATCTGGTAGTGCGGCACCTTCAGGCGCGGCTCGTCGATCAGGCGATCGCCAAACAGCAAGATGTCCAGGTCGAGCGTGCGCGGGCCCCAGCGCTCAAGACGTTCGCGACCTTGATCGTTCTCGATGGCCTGCAGTGCATCCAGCAACTCAAGGGGCGCCAGATTGCTGTCCAGGGCGGCAACCGCGTTGGTGTAGCGCGGCTGGCCTGGGAGCAGGGAGTCACTTTGATAAAACGCGGACACACCGGCGACGGTGGTGCCCGGCAATTGCGCCAGTGCTTCGATAGCGCTACGCAATTGCTGGTCCGGGGCCGCCAGATTGCTGCCCATGCCGATGTAGATGCGTTCCACGTTTATTCGCCCGAGGCGTCAGCCGAACTGCGCTTGCGCTTGCTGCCACTGCGACGACGCTTCTTCGGCCCTTCGCCGTCGCCTTTGCTGCCGAGGTCACGAATCATGTCGCGGCGCTCGCTGTCATTGGCGTCCTGGTAATCGGTCCACCATTCGCCCAGGCCATCGGTCTGCTCGCCAGCGCTTTCACGCAACAGCAGGAAGTCGTAGCCGGCGCGGAAGCGCGGGTTGTCCAGCAACAGGTCGGCGCGTTTACCGCTGCGGCGTGGCAGACGCTCCTGCATGTCCCAGATCTCGCGGATCGGCATCGTGAAGCGTTTCGGGATAGCAATACGCTGGCACTGTTCGGCAATCAGTTCATGCGCAGCTTCCTGCATGGCCGGGATCGGTGGCATGCCACGCTCCTGCAAGCGCAGTACGCGTTTAGGCAACGCTGGCCACAACAAGGCGGCAAACAGGAACGCCGGGGTGACCGGCTTGTTCTGCTTGATGCGCAGGTCGGTGTTGATCAGCGCATCGCTGATCAGGGTGTGGGTATACGTCGGGTTGTATTCCAAGGCCTCGGCGCTGGCCGGGAACAGTGGGTCGAACAACTGCAGGTCCACCAGCATTTCAAAGGTGTCGGCGGCATGACCCGAGAGGAACAGTTTGAGCACTTCTTCGAACAGGCGTGCCGAGGGGATCTCCCGCAGCATTGGCGCCAGTTCGCGAATCGGCGCAGCGGTATGGCGCTCGATGCCGAAGTTCAGCTTGGCGGCAAACCGCACGGCCCGCAGCATGCGCACCGGGTCTTCCTGGTAGCGCTGGACCGGGTCACCGATCAGGCGAATCAGGTTGTTACGAATATCGTGTACGCCATTGGCGTAATCGAGGATGCGCTCGCTGACCGGGTCGTAATACAGGGCGTTGATGGTGAAGTCGCGGCGTTGCGCGTCTTCTTCCAGGGTGCCGTAAACGTTGTCGCGCAGGATGCGCCCGCTCTCGTTGCGGGAGGACTGATTGGTGTCTTCCTCTTCATCGTTTTGCGGGTGGCCGGCACGGAAGGTCGCGACTTCGATGATTTCGCGACCGAAGTGAATATGCACCAGCTTGAAGCGTCGGCCGATGATCCGCGCATTACGGAATTCGGCACGCACTTGCTCAGGCGTGGCGCTGGTGGCGACGTCGAAGTCCTTGGGCGTGATATTGAGCAGCATGTCGCGCACGCAACCACCGACCAGATAAGCCTGGTAGCCGGCGTTCTGCAGGCGTTCGACGATATTCACGGCATAACGGCTGAATTGAGCGCGCTGCAGCGAATGCTGGCTGCTGTTGAGCACTTCAGGCGTGCTGCGTTTATGTTGCGTACGACGCAAGGGAGAACGGAATGACTGGAACAACTTCTTCAGCATGGGATGCACTGTTTGAAGGAATGTTCGGCCATAACGAAGAATGACCGCATGATGGGCGGGGATTCTAGCATTTAGTCAGGGGATGGTGTAGGAACAAGCTACAGGCATTGCGCCATAAGCCTTGAAAGGTCAAATCCCGGAAACTACAAGGGGAGCCGAAGCTCCCCCAGAAGTAGTTGCGTGCTCTATTTTTATTATTGATTTCGGGCTTCTTGTTTTTGTTGATCGCCCTCGCCATGAAGCTTCACCTTCATGACACTCCCAATCGGGAGTCAAGAGCAAACGGATTGCTTTGGTCGCTGTGTTGCTGATCTACGATCCAACCAGTTCAGGCTCTGCCTTAGGGCAGTTTTTGTTGTTCTCGGCCTGGTTGCGGGGCAAGCCCCAAATGCAACGCCTCTCCAAAAGAATCAGTTAGCTGCGCCTCCGCCGTGTTGTTTTTGTTATGCGTGAGTCGATTCGTCTTATTTTTATTGTCTTGTACAAAGCTTGTTATTGTTTTTGTACTAAGCATATAGCAGGGTGCGTGCCAACTTTTGCCTCGCCCAGCAAAACCAGGGGGTTGAGGTGGTTTCGGGATTTGATGGGCCAAAAAAAGCCGGGGCTTCGTTACCGTAAGCCCCGGCTTTTGTTACGCGAAATATCCGCGGTAACAGTTTTTTCACATCTGTGGGTGTTACCTATGGGCGCGCGCCCTCAACTCTCGCTGGCCACACCGGTCTTGCGCCGTGGAATGCCCAGGCGCTGGCGGCGTTCCCACAGGCATTTACGGCTCACGCCCAGTTTGCGCGCCAGTTCGGTCTCGGTCATATGGTCCTGATGCTCAAGGACAAAATGCTGGAAGTAATCTTCCAGTGACAAATCTTCCGTCGGTTCATGGCTGGTATTGCTACCGCCCTGCTGTGGGGCCAGGCCGATGAAGTCGTCGTCCTCCAAGTCGCTCAGCTCGATATCGATGCCCAGCAGTTCGGCGGAAATCTCCGGGCTCTCCGACAGGATCACCGCACGTTCCACCGCATTCTCCAGCTCCCGCACGTTACCCGGCCACGAGTAATGGCGAATCGCTTGCTCGGCGTCTGGCGCAAACTTGAGGTCGGTACGGTTGATGCGCGCGCTCTGGCGCAGCAGGAACGCGTTGGCGATCTCGTTGACGTCGGCGCCACGCTCACGCAGGGCCGGCAGCTTGAGAGCGATCACGTGCAGGCGGTAATACAAGTCTTCTCGGAACTGGCCGATCTTGGCCAGGCTCTTGAGGTCGCGGTGAGTCGCCGCGATCAGGCGCACATCGACCTTCTGCGACTGCACCGAGCCCACGCGGCGAATTTCACCTTCCTGTAGCACACGCAGTAACCGCGCTTGTGCTTCCAGTGGCAGCTCACCGATTTCATCGAGGAACAGCGTGCCACCGTCCGCCGCTTCCACCAGGCCCGCCCGCCCGGCGCTGGCGCCAGTAAACGCGCCTTTCTCGTGGCCGAACAGTTCGGACTCGATCAGGGATTCGGGGATCGCTGCGCAGTTCACTGAGATCATCGGCGCCTTGGCACGCTTGGACAGATTGTGCAGGGCACGGGCCACCAGTTCTTTACCGGTACCGGACTCGCCCTGAATCAAGACATTCGAGTCCGTCGGCGCGACTTTGCGGATTTTGCCGTACAGGTCCTGCATCGGTGGGCAGGAGCCGATGATGCCGATCTCGCCGTTGCTGTTGTCGACGCCTGGCTTGTCGGCGGCTTTGCCCGCTGGACGTTGCTCGGCGGGCGCATTGCTGGCCGACTGTCGGTCGCGCAGGATGCGGGCCACGGCCTGAAGCATCTCGTCATGGTCGAAAGGCTTGGCGATGTAGTCCACCGCGCCCATCTTCATGGAGTCGACCGCCGAGCGCAGGCTGGCGTAGCTGGTCATGATCAGCACCGGAGTGCCCTGGCCGAGCTTGATCAACTCGGTGCCAGGCGCGCCAGGCAGGCGCAGGTCACTGACAATCAGGTCGAACGTGGGAATGCTGAAACGCTCCTGGGCTTCCTGCACCGAGCCGGCTTCGCTGACCTGGTACTGATTACGTTCAAGCAGGCGACGCAAGGCAGAGCGGATAATGGTTTCGTCTTCGACGATCAAAATGTGCGGCATTGATTCAATTCTCTCGACGGTCTCAGTTCACAGCGGACGTCGCTTCGACATGACGCGGCAAGGTCACCCGTATACGGGTGCCGCGTTGGCTTTCGGTGTCAGCCGGGCTGTCGATGGTGATTTGTCCATAATGCTCTTCAACGATGGAATAGACCAGTGCAAGGCCCAGACCGGTACCTTCACCTGGGTCCTTGGTGGTGAAGAAGGGTTCGAACAATCGGTCCATGATGTTCTGTGGAATACCGCTACCTTCATCTTCGACGATCAGATCGACCGTATGTTCGAAAGCCTCGGTCTTGACGCGTACCGCACCGCCGGCCGGGGTGGCGTCACGGGCGTTGGACAACAGGTTGATCAGCACTTGGGCCAGGCGTTGTGAGTCGCCATCCACCCAGTGGTCGGGATCGCACAAATTGAAGAACTGTACTTCGAAATTGCGCCGGTTCAAGGCCAGCAGCCCAATGGCATCCTGCGCCACTTCGGCCAGGCATACCGCTTCGTCCTGATTCTGATGGGCGCCGGCGTGGGCGAAGCTCATCAGCGACTGCACGATGCGAGAAACGCGCTTGGTCTGTTCGAGGATCTGCCCGCTGATCTCGGTGATTTCGCCGTCTTCCTCGCGCTCTTCCCGCAGGTTCTGCGCAAGGCAGGCGATTCCGGTGATCGGATTGCCGATTTCATGGGCCACGCCCGCCGCCAGCCGGCCAATGCTGGCCAGGCGCTCGGAATGCACCAGCTTGTCTTCGAGCATCTGGGTTTCGGTCAGGTCTTCTACCAGCAACACCAGGCCGCTATTACCGGGCGCCAGGGGTTCGTCGATGGCGGCTTTGTGCAGGTTGAGCCAACGGGTCTGGCCGTCGAGGGCCAGGTGCTGCTTGTGCAAATGTTCGTCGGGCAGGTTGATAAAGCCTTGCAACAATTCTTTCCACGGCTCGCCCAGGGTATTGAGGCGTGAACCGACCACGCGCTGCGCGGCGATGCCAGTGAGTTCTTCCATGGCCTTGTTCCACATCAGGATCTCCTGGTCCTTGGCCAGGGAGCACACGCCCATGGGCAATTCCTGCAGGGTCTGGCGGTGGTAGCGGCGCAAGGCATCGAGTTCGGCCGCGAGACCGGTGAGGCGTGAGTGGTAATCCTCCAGCCGGCTCTCGATGAAGTGGATATCTTCGGTGACGTAGTTTTCACCGCCGGCCTTGTAGGGCAGGAAGGTTTCCACCATGTCCTGGGACACGCTCGGCCCCATCAGCCCGGACAGGTTGGCTTCGATACGGTCCCGCAAACGGCGAAGCGCGTACGGGCGCCGCTCATCGAATGGCAGATAGAGATCGCGCAGCGCCTGTTCGACTTCTTTTTGCGCCGCCTTGGCACCCAGTGGCTTGGCCAGTTGCGTGGCGAACTCCTGGGGTGAGGCCGCATGCAGTTCGCGGCGTTGCGGGCGGCGCACGTTGTCCACCGCACAGGCTTCTGCGGCGCTGGTTTCTTCTGGGCTGGCGTTGGTGAACAGCGAGATCAGGGTAAACATCAGGACGTTGGCGGCCAGGGAGGCAATCGCAGCCATGTGCCAACTGGTGTCATCGAGCACATAAATCATGTTCAGCAGCGGGATGTAGAAGCCCTGCAGGTTACCGACCAGCGGCAACAGCATGGTCACGATCCACACCAGGATCCCGGCCAGCAAACCAGCGATGAAGCCACGGCGATTGGCGGTCGGCCAGTACAGCACCGACAACACGCCCGGCAGGAACTGCAAGGTGGCGACAAATGCGACGATACCCAGGTTGGCCAGGTCCTGCCCGGCACCCAGCAACAGGTAGAACCCGTAGCCGGCCATGATGATCGCGACGATCAGCGCGCGGCGTGTCCATTTCAGCCAGCGGTAGATATTGCCCTCGGCCGGCGGCTGGTACAGCGGCAGCACCAGGTGGTTGAGCGCCATGCCGGACAGTGCCAGGGTCGTGACAATGATCAACCCGCTCGCCGCCGACAAACCACCGACATATGCGAGCATCGCCAGTGCCGGACTATTGGCCGCAATGCCGATGCCGAGGGTGAAGTATTCAGGGTTGGTGGTGGCCCCCAGTTTTAAACCGGCCCACAGGATCAGCGGCACCGCCAGGCTCATCAACAGCAGGAACAACGGCAAGCCCCAGCTGGCGCTGACCAGCGAGCGCGGGTTGAGGTTCTCGGTGAAGGTCATGTGGTACATGTGCGGCATCACGATGGCCGAGGCGAAAAACACCAGCAGCAGCGTGCGCCAAGGGCCTTCCTGCAGCGGCGTGTGCAGGGCGGCGAGGGCTGTCTGGTTTTGCAACAGCCAAAGCTCAAGCTGTTGCGGGCCATCGAATACGCCGTAGAGCGCATAGAGGCCAACGCCGCCGATGGCGATCAGCTTGATCACCGACTCGAAGGCAATCGCAAACACCAGCCCTTCGTGTTTTTCACGGGTGGCGATATGGCGTGAACCAAAGAAAATCGTGAACAGGGTGATCAGCGCACAGAAGGCCAGCGCTACGCGATGTTGCACCGGTTCGCGGGTCAGGATGCTGATGGAGTCGGCCACGGCCTGGATTTGCAGGGCCAGCAACGGCAACACGCCGATCAGCATGAAAACGGTGGTCAGCGCGCCGGCCCAGGTGCTGCGAAAGCGAAAGGCAAACAGGTCGGCCAGGGAGGACAATTGGTAGGTGCGGGTGATCTTCAGGATCGGGTACAGCAGCACCGGCGCCAGCAGAAACGCGCCGGACACCCCCAGGTAGCTGGACAGAAAGCCATAACCGTACTGATAGGCCAGGCCCACGGTGCCATAGAACGCCCAGGCGCTGGCGTATACGCCGAGGGACAAGGTGTAGGTCAACGGATGGCGAATGATCGCCCGCGGAATCATTCCGCGCTCACTGATCCAGGCGACTCCGAACAACGCGGCCAGGTAGGCGGCGCTGATCAGCAGCATCTGGGTGAGGCTAAAGCTCATCGGCATCTTTTTGGCTCTGCAGGATGAAAGTCACGACGATCAGGATCAGCCACAGCAGATACGGGCGATACCAGGCGCCCGTGGCGTCGATCCACCAATCCATGATGGCGGGGGAAAACAGGTAGATCCCGACGACCAGCAGCAGGACCAATCGATAGATGTACATGTTGGCCTCTGATTGAGAACTCGAAAATGCCACGCTTTACTGTAGGAGCTGGCTTGCCGGCGAAGGTCGTTAACGATAACGCGTCCATCCTGGATGAACGTGGCGCCTTGACGATTTTCGCGAGCAAGCTCGCTCCTACAGTGTGAAAGTTGCGGCGATGGTAACGGATGCTTGGCAAGCTGCAAGCGCCTTCAGCTCAATTGCGCTTCGGCCAGCGTGAGTGTGCGCGGGATCTGCGTGGCATCCCAGTGCGTAATGCCCCAATCCAGCAGTTCCCGCGGGCTGGCGTGCAACAGTTCGTCACCGGGTTGCTGGCCGAGGGCGCGCAGGGCTCTCAATAGCAAAGGCGTGGCCTGGTCGGGTGTCAACGGCGGGGAACGGTAGGATTTGCCCAGTTTATTGCCGTCCGGCTGGATGATCAGCGGCACGTGCAGGTAGCGCGGTTGGCGCAGGCCGAGCAGTTCTTGCAGGTAGAGTTGGCGTGGCGTCGAGTCCAGCAGGTCGGCGCCACGCACGATATCGGTCACACCTTGCCACGCATCGTCGAGCACCACAGCCAGTTGATAGGCGTAGAGACCGTCGCGGCGACGGATGACGAAATCGCCTACATCGCGGCCCAGGTGCTGTCGGAATTCGCCTTGGACGCGGTCAGTAAAGTGGTATTCAAGCTCGGGAACACGCAGACGGATGGCCGCATCTTGTTGGTCGTGGCCAGCATTGCGGCACAGACCCGGATAGATGCCGTTGTAGGGTTCAAGCTGTTTGCGTGAGCAGGTGCAAGCGTATGCCAGGCCGTGGTTGAACAAATCGTTCAGTACTTTGGCGTAGGCCTCGTGCCGCTCGCTTTGCCGGACCCGTTCACCGTCCCACTCGAAGCCATAGCTTTCCAGCGCATGCAGGATTGCTGCCTGTGCGCCAGGTTCTTCACGGGGTGGGTCGAGGTCTTCCATACGCATCAGCCATAGGCCATGGTTGGCGCGGGCGTCGAGGTAGGAGGCAAGGGCGGCGACCAGGGAGCCGAAATGCAGGTGGCCGCTGGGTGTGGGGGCAAAGCGCCCGATATAAGTAGAGGCTGTCATGGGCCGGATACTACTGGAAATTCGGTAAACGCCAGCAACAAAAATGGGGCGTTCGCACGCCCCATTCGTTCAGCTCGGCGGGATTACTTGCCGACCTGTTTTTCCTTGATTTCAGCCAAGGTCTTGCAGTCTACGCAGAGGTCCGCGGTTGGGCGGGCTTCCAGGCGACGGATGCCGATCTCGACACCGCAGGACTCGCACCAGCCATATTCTTCGTCCTTGATCAGCTGCAGCGTCTTGTCGATCTTCTTGATCAACTTGCGCTCGCGATCACGGGCGCGCAGTTCAAGGGCGAATTCTTCTTCCTGGCTGGCACGGTCGGCCGGGTCAGGGAAGTTGGCTGCTTCGTCCTTCATATGGTCAACCGTACGGTCGACCTCCTGCATCAAGTCCTGTTTCCACTTGTTCAGGATTTTGGTGAAGTGCTCGCGCATGGGCTCGCCCATGTACTCCTCACCTTTCTTTTCTACGTAAGGTTCGAAGCCATTGAGGCCTTGAGTCTGCTGTTGCTTTGCTTGGGTGGACATGAATAGACCGCCTCTCACTCTTCTAATCCATTGCGCAGGATTGCAACGTCACCGACACCTGCCGGCCCTGCGGCTGCAAGCGGGCGAACTTACCAGATAGATTCGGGGTGCGCCACTCCCGGTTGTCGAGGCCCACGGCAATGGGGTTGCAAACTGCATCAGCCCGTCGTTGCTGGGTATGTGTTGCCTCAGATGTAGATTTTAGTCGTTTTGCTGGCGCCTGCCCGGCCAGCACCTGCCGTCGGGCAGGCAATAGAACATGTTTTACGGCGCGGGTTCGGTAGAATCCAGATTTTGTCCTCACCGTTAAGGAAGGCTAATGGCTCAGCCCTACAGTGCGCGCAGTCGCGCCATCGAACCTTTTCATGTCATGGCATTGCTGGCGCGCGCCAATGAGCTGCAGGCTGCCGGTCATGACGTGATCCACTTGGAAATCGGCGAGCCGGACTTCACCACCGCCGAACCGATCATCCAGGCCGGCCAGGCGGCGTTGGCCAACGGCAAGACGCGCTATACCGCCGCCCGTGGCTTGCCGGAGTTGCGCGAGGCCATCAGCGGTTTCTACCAGCAGCGCTATGGGCTGAACGTGGACCCCGAGCGCATCCTGATCACGCCCGGTGGCTCAGGCGCCTTGCTGCTCGCCAGCAGTTTGCTGGTGGACCCGGGCAAGCATTGGCTGCTCGCCGACCCCGGCTATCCTTGCAATCGCCACTTCCTGCGCTTGGTGGAGGGCGCGGCGCAACTGGTGCCGGTCGGTCCTGAAGTGCGCTATCAGTTGACCGCTGACCTGGTGGCGAAGCATTGGGATCAGGACAGTGTGGGCGCGTTGGTGGCATCGCCCGCCAACCCGACCGGCACGATCCTCACGCGCGACGAATTGGCCGAGCTTTCCGGCGCGATCAGGGCGCGCAACGGTCATTTGGTGGTGGACGAGATTTACCATGGCCTCACCTATGGCACCGATGCGGCCAGCGTGCTGGAAGTCGACGATGACGCGTTCGTCCTGAATAGTTTTTCGAAGTATTTCGGCATGACCGGTTGGCGCCTGGGCTGGCTGGTCGCACCACCGGCAGCGGTGGGTGAGTTGGAGAAGCTGGCGCAAAACCTTTACATCAGTGCGCCGAGCATGGCGCAACACGCGGCATTGGCCTGTTTTACCCCGCAAACCCTAAGCATTCTGGAAGAGCGCCGCGCTGAATTCGGCCGCCGTCGCGACTTCCTATTGCCCGCCTTGCGTGAGTTGGGGTTCGGCATTGCGGTAGAGCCGGAGGGCGCGTTCTATTTGTACGCGGATATCAGCGCGTTCGGCGGGGATGCCTTCGCATTCTGCCGTCACTTCCTCGAAACCGAGCATGTTGCCTTCACGCCTGGCCTGGACTTTGGCCGCTATCAAGCCGGCCACCATGTGCGTTTTGCCTACACGCAAAACCTCGATCGGCTACAGGAAGCGGTGGAGCGGATCGCCCGTGGATTGCGGAGCTGGCAAGGCTGATGCGCTTTTATCCTCCTCTCGAAGAAGCGCGATTGATTCGCCGCTACAAGCGTTTTCTCACCGATATCGAAACCGTTACCGGCGAGTTGCTGACCATTCACTGCCCCAACACCGGCTCGATGCTCAATTGCATGGTCGAAGGTGGGCAGGTCTGGTTCAGTCGCTCCAATGACCCCAATCGCAAGTTGCCGGGCACCTGGGAAATTGCCGAGACACCCCAGGGTCGCTTGGCGTGTGTGAACACGGCGCGTGCCAATCAGTTGGTCGAGGAGGCGTTGCATGCGGGTGTCATCACCGAGCTGAACGGTTTTACCGCCTTGAAGCGTGAAGTGCCTTACGGTCAGGAGAAAAGCCGCATCGACTTCCGCCTGGACTATCCCGACGGTGCGGCCTACGTCGAAGTCAAAAGTGTAACCCTGGGTTTTGACGGCACTTCGGTTGCCGCTTTCCCGGATGCAGTGACCCAGCGTGGCGCCAAGCATTTGCGCGAACTGGCCCATCTGGCGCGTGACGGTGTGCGAGCGGTGCAGTTGTATTGCGTCAACCTCTCGGGAATTGATGCTGTACGCCCGGCCGTGGAGATCGACGCGGCCTACGCTGCTGCCCTGCGCGAAGCCAAGGCGGCCGGCGTGGAAGTGCTGGCGTATGGCGTGCGCGTGACAGCCGAAGAAATTTGTGTGGATCGGCGCCTGGACGTGCTGCTCGACTAGAGTTGCACCCACAGCCCCTGGGCGTCTTCGCGCCCGGGCAGGGCGGTCAGGCTTTGCCCGGCGCAAGGGCCTGCGATGCACTCGCCGTTCTCGATCAGGAACAGCGCGCCGTGGGTGGCGCACTGGATCATGCTGGCGCTGTCGTCGAGAAACCGGTCGGGCTGCCATTCCAGTGGAATGCCACGATGGGGGCAGCGATTGATATAGAAGTAGGCAATGCCGTCCCGGCGCACGGCCAACAATTTGCAACCATCGATTTCAAAACCGAGGCTGCTGTCTGGCGCGAGGGTGTCGGAGGAGCAGAGAAACTTCATTTCAATCCTTAAGTGCCTTGACGTTCAAATGCAAACAATTATCAAATGCCGGCTTCGCCCGTTAGCTGACCGGGCGCTCAATACGATGCGGGGCAGGGGTTATCTGTCACATTGATGAGCGTTTGAGCGGCCCTGCCCTTGGAAGGAAACCCTGTTATGCGCCTGAGTGCCAGCGCTATTGCGCTTGTTGTCGGACTGCTGGTCAACCCTGGGGCTCAAGCCTCTGAACTGCCACAACGCTGGGTCAGTGCTGGTGGGGCGCTGTCGGAGTGGGTAACGGCGCTGGGCGGCGAGTCGAAGTTGGTGGGTGTGGATACCACCAGCCAGCACCCTGAGTCTCTCAAGGCGTTGCCGAGCATTGGTTACCAGCGACAGTTGTCCGCCGAGGGCATCTTGAGTTTGCGCCCGCAGGTGTTGGTAGGTACTGAGGAAATGGGCCCTCCGCCGATACTGGCGCAGATTCGCAGCGCAGGTGTGCAGGTGGAGATGTTTTCGGCGGAGCCTGACTTGCCGACGCTGAAGGGCAATCTTCAGCACTTGGGCAAGTTACTGGGCGCCGAGGCCAAGGCCAACGAATTGTTTACCGGATATGAGCAGGCGCTGGACCAGCAGAAACGCTGGGTCGCCAAGGCTCAGGCCACCCACAAGGCCCCCGGCGTATTGCTGTTGCTCGGTCATGCAGGCGGCAAGCCACTGATCGCGGGCAAAGACACGGCGGCTGACTGGATGTTGCAGCAGGCGGGCGGGCGCAATCTGGCTACGCATACTGGCTACAAACCGTTTTCGGTGGAGTCGTTGGCGGGGTTGAGCCCGGATGTGCTGGTGTTTGCCGATCGTGCCCTGACCGGGGATGCGGCGCGTGCGGCGCTGTTCAAAGAAAACCCGATCCTGGCGTCCACGCCGGGGGCCAAGGCTGGGCGGGTATTTGAGGTGGATCCTACCTTGCTGGTCGGCGGGCTTGGGCCGCGTTTACCGCAAAGCCTCGCAGACCTATCTGCCGGGCTTTACCCCTCCCAGGCCAAGCCAGCCCCATGACCACGCTGGTTAAACCGAAGACGCTGTTTATCGGGCTGGCGCTGTTGTGTGTCTTGGCGATCTGGCTTTCGCTGGCACTGGGGCCGGTCAGCTTACCGTTGATGGATACGCTCAAAGCTGCCTTGCGCTTGATGGGGCTGCCGATCGAGGCCCAAGGGCTGGAGCAGGCTGAGCTGATCCTGGGGCAGATCCGTTTGCCGCGTACGCTGCTGGGCTTGGCTGTCGGTGGTGTGTTGGCCTTGTCTGGGGTGGCGATGCAGGGGTTGTTTCGCAACCCTCTGGCTGATCCAGGCTTGGTGGGGGTTTCAAGCGGAGCTGCGCTGGGGGCAGCGGTCGCAATTGTCGGTGGTTCGTTTTTCGGCGGTTTGCCGGATGCATTCGGCCCCTATCTGCTGTCGCTGTGTGCATTCCTGGGTGGGTTGGGTGTCACTGCACTGGTTTATCGACTGGGACGGCGTAATGGCCAGACCAACGTCGCAACCATGCTGCTCGCCGGCATTGCCCTCACGGCCCTCGCCAGTTCGGCGGTGGGCCTGTTTACCTACCTGGCGGACGACGCCACTTTGCGCACCCTGACGTTTTGGAACCTGGGCAGCCTCAACGGTGCCAGCTATTCACGGTTATGGCCGCTGTTGTTGGTGAGTGCAGGTGTGGCGCTATGGCTGCCGCGCCGGGCCAAAGCTCTGAATGCCTTGCTGCTGGGGGAGTCGGAGGCCAATCATCTCGGCATCGATGTAGAAGGGCTCAAGCGCGAACT
The DNA here is from genome assembly GCF_013387025.1 of Pseudomonas reactans. Classification (NCBI taxonomy): domain Bacteria; kingdom Pseudomonadati; phylum Pseudomonadota; class Gammaproteobacteria; order Pseudomonadales; family Pseudomonadaceae; genus Pseudomonas; species Pseudomonas reactans. The sequence goes on from NZ_JACAQP010000013.1 coordinate 348,344, forward strand.
GGTTTTCTGCACGGCGCTGGGCGTCGGGGCTGCGGTGGCCGCTGCGGGCATGATCGGTTTTGTGGGGTTGGTGGTGCCGCATCTGGTGCGTTTGCTGGCGGGGCCGGACCATCGGGTGTTGTTGCCGGCATCGGTTCTGGCAGGTGCGAGCCTGTTGTTGTTTGCCGATCTGGTCGCACGGCTCGCGCTGGCGCCGGCTGAGTTGCCGATCGGTATCGTCACTGCATTTATCGGCGCGCCGTTTTTTCTTTACCTGTTGTTGCGGGGGCGTGCCTGATGCTGCGTGTGGAAGACCTGCAGATCCGTCGCGGTCGCAAAACTGTATTGGCGGATGTCACCCTCGACCTGTTACCGGGCGAAGTGCTCGGCGTGTTGGGTCCCAATGGTGCGGGCAAAAGTACGCTGCTCGGTGGGTTGTGCGGTGAGCTGCACCCCGACCAAGGCAAGGTGTGGCTGGATCAGCGCCCGTTGAGTGAGTGGAGTGGCGCGCAGCGGGCACAGCGCCTGGCAGTATTGCCGCAAAGCTCGACGCTGGACTTTGCTTTCCGTGTCGAAGAGGTGGTCGGCATGGGTCGCTTGCCTCATCAGACCGGGCGAGCCCGCGATGATGAGATCATTGAGGCCGCGTTGCAGGCAGCCGATGTCGGCCACTTGAGTGGCCGCAGCTACCTGGCGCTGTCTGGTGGCGAGCGCCAGCGGGTGCATCTGGCACGCGTGCTGGCGCAGTTATGGCCGGGCGAGGCAGGGCAGACGTTGCTGTTGGATGAGCCGACATCGATGCTGGATCCTTTGCATCAACACACCACCTTACAGGCTATTCGTACCTTTGCTGACCGGGGCGCGGCAGTGTTGGTGATCCTTCACGATTTGAACCTGGCGGCGCGTTACTGCGATCGCATTCTGCTGCTGGAGGCGGGGCGGCCACACGCGTTGGATACGCCGGCGCAGGTGATGCGGCCTGAACCGTTGAAAGCGGTATTTGGCTTGGATGTGCTGGTGCAACCACACCCGGAGCGTGGGCATCCGTTGATCATTGCGCGCTGAAGTCGGCTTTTTATAGGCAAAAAAAGACCCGGCAAGAGCCGGGTCAAATAACCGTGATTAGCCTGATGAGGAGATAATCTGAGAGTCCGAACCAATGGTCTTTCAGTTATCGGCTGATCTCGCGATCAGTTGTGATAATCATAACGATTCTCATTTGAGAGTCAACAGTTGTTTTTGCCTGTGCTCTGCGTTTTCTCAAACGCCTGTTCGGAATGCCTATAGATGTTGGGGCTGGTTCACGAGCTAATTCTTCTGGCGTGCAGATAGCGCTTCCAATTGACGGTTCAATGCTTCCTTGCGTTCGGCAGGAATGTCATTCCAGTGCACATCCATCAAGGCCCCTTCGATTGCATACAGCAATACTTTCGACGCGCGGAACCCGCGTGTCCTGACGGCCCGGTATGCATCGACCGCTCCCAGGCGGCGCAAGTCCGACGCACTGTGGATGCCCACCGCATGCAGCCACTGTGCTGACGTCTTGCCGAGGTTTTTCAGGTGTTGCAGCTCATCGTTCATCAAGCCTCCTTGCGACGGCCGAATGGTGCGGTGGGTATTCGAGACCAGGCAAGCCTGCAAAGGAGTGTAGCGCTCAGTAGGAAAAGCGTAGTTCTTTAGTCGGAAACGGCCTAAAGCTTATAAGTACGACGAGGGCAGACAGGCGGGAAATCCCCGGCTCGGCTGAGCGAACCGGGGCTTAAGCAGAGGGTTTCAGCGGGTGCGGTAGCGCAGGCGAGTCCCGAAATTAACCGACATGAGGATCTCATCGGCAGTCAGTTCTGGCGGGAAGTAGGTACCGGAAATCTGTGCGTGGGCCAGGCTGGCGCCTTCCAGAGGGCAGTCGCGCAGGTCCAGGCCGCGCAGGTCGGCGGAGCGGAAGTAAGCATCGGTGAAATCCACGCCAGCAGTGTTCAGTTCGCGCAAATCCAGCCCGCGGAAGTCGCCATTACGCATGTCGATGACGCCATCTTTTGGGCGTTCCTGGTTGAAGCCACGGATATCGTCTTTATGCAGGAGCGAGTAAAGCGGCGTATCAAGAAGCTTGGGGTGACTCATGACGGCGACTCCTGTTGGATTTATGACGCCATTATAGTGCCACTATTGCTTGGCCGTGCCCCCTAAGTAGACGACACGACCAAGAAATTTTTCTTACAGGCCAGGCAGGCGCTGACGAATATGCGCCACCAGCGCATCGAGGGTGCCACTTTCATTGGTCTCAACGCGCTTGCTGAGGAGCAATTCCTCGGCAGTCAGCGGGTCGCGAGTGGCTTGCTGTTCTTCGATAACCGTCAATGTCGCGTCGGAAGGATCATTTTTGTCCGCCTGACGTTGCGCCAACCAACTGGCGATAACGGCTTGCGGCGCATTGCAATCCAGGATCAGGAAGGGCGCGCCGGTGGCCTCAGCTACTTTGGCCGCTGCATCGCGTTGTTTGCCTTTAAGGAAGGTCGCATCCAGCACCACCGGGTAACCAGCGCGCAGCACGGTATCGGCGATTTCATTCAATCGTGCGTAGGTCGCTGCGCTGGCGTCAGCCGCATAGATGCCGGCTTGTGGTGTGTTTTCCACGTGTTGCTCGCCGAACAGGCGCTTGCGCTCCACATCCGAACGCAAGCGCACGGCGCCCAATGCTTCCACCAAGCGCATGGACACGTGGCTTTTGCCTACGGCTGAAACACCGTGGGTAATGGCCAGGAAGCGCGACGGGATGGTGCTGTAGCTTTCCGCCAGGTTGGCGTAGTTGCGGTACTGGCGCAGGGCAGTAGCACGCTGCACCGGGCTGGCTTCGCTCGGCATGCTGAACAGCGCGATCTTGGCGCGGACCAGGGCACGATAGGCTTTATAGAAGTTCAGTACTTCCAGGCCTTGATAGTCGCCGGTCAGTTCCAGGTACTGACTGATAAAACGGCGAGCCAGGGACTTGAGGCCCCGGTCTTCAAGGTCCATCGCCAGGAAACCGGTATCGGCATACACATCGGTGAAGCGGAACGGCTCGTTGAACTCGATGCAGTCGAAGATCACCACATGACCAGCGATCAAGGTGGCGTTGCCCAGGTGAATATCACCGTGGCATTCGCGGGTGAAACCGTCTTTTTTGCGCTGGGAGAACAGTGGCTTGAGGCGCTCGAAGCTGCTTTCGGCCCAGGCCTGCAGAGCGTCCAGCTGAGTCAGGTCAGCCTTGTCGCTGAGGAACGGACGGATCTGGTCGAAATTCTGGCGAACCGGTGCCATGACCTCATCCGGGGTGCCGGCCGGGTGTTCCTGCGGGACTTTTGGCGCCGTGAGGTGGAAGTGCGCGATTTGCTTGGCCATCTCATCGATGTGCGCGCTGGTCAGTTCGCCGTTGGCCTGCAAGGTGCTGAGCAGTTGGCTTTGCGGGAACTGGCGCATTTTCAGTGCGTATTCGACGACCGGGCCGTCGCCGCCCAATTGCGGCGCTTCGGCGGTGCCGGTGATCGGCAACACTTCAAGATACAAATCTTCGGTCAGGCGCTGGTTGAGGCGCAATTCTTCCCGGCAGAAGTGGCCGCGTTTTTCCAGGTCGGTGAAGTCGAGAAAGCCGAAGTTCATCGGCTTCTTCAGCTTATAGGCGTACGGGCCGGTCAGGACGACCCAGGAAATATGGGTCTCGATGACTTGGAACGCTTCAACCGGGTGAGGGTATAAAGCCGGGTTTTGCAGGGCAGCGATCAGGGACTGGCTCACGGGCGATCCTTCAGAGTCTGGGGAAAAACATGGCGGGCATTATGGCCGCTACGAGCGGTCATGCAAACCGCTGTCCGGCTCATGTTGATCATCAATAAAGTGCGTATAATCCGCCGCCATGACTCGAACCCGATCTGCCCGTTCCCGTAAAAAACCTCCTTCCCGCGGCCTGCGCCCTTGGCTGGGCTGGGCGCTCAAGCTCGGCCTGGTAGGCCTCGTCGTGCTCGCCGGCTTTGCGGTGTACCTCGATGCCGTGGTGCAGGAGAAGTTCTCCGGCAAGCGCTGGACCATTCCGGCCAAGGTGTACGCGCGCCCGCTGGAACTGTTCACCGGCCAGAAGCTGAGCAAGGATGACTTCCTCACCGAACTCGACGCCTTGGGCTACCGCCGCGAACCCGTGAGCAACGGTCCGGGTGCGGCTGCCGTCAGTGGTAATACTGTCGACCTGAATACCCGTGGCTTCCAGTTCTACGAAGGCCTGGAGAAAGCCCAGCCGGTGCGCGTGCGCTTCTCTGGCGATTATGTAGCCGAACTGTCGTCGCTCAATGGTTCAAAGTTGCCGGTGGTTCGCCTCGAACCGTTGATGATTGGCGGCATTTACCCGAAAAACCTTGAAGACCGCATCCTGATCAAACTTGATCAGGTGCCACCGTATCTGCTGGAAACCTTGGTTGCCGTTGAAGATCGCGATTTCTACAGTCACTGGGGGGTGTCGCCGAAGTCGATTGCCCGCGCAGTCTGGGTGAATACCTCCGGCGGCAAGATGACCCAGGGCGGCAGTACGCTGACGCAACAATTGGTCAAGAACTTCTACCTGACCAACGAGCGCAGCCTGACCCGCAAACTCACCGAAGCAATGATGGCGATGCTGCTGGAGCTGCACTACAGCAAGCAGGAAATCCTTGAGGCGTACCTCAACGAGGTTTTCGTCGGTCAGGATGGCCAGCGCGCCGTGCACGGTTTCGGTTTGGCCAGCCAGTTCTTCTTTGGTCAGCCGCTGTCCGAATTGAAGTTGCACCAGGTCGCGTTACTGGTGGGCATGGTCAAAGGGCCTTCCTACTACAACCCGCGCCGCAATCCTGAACGTGCGTTGGAGCGACGCAATCTGGTGCTCGACGTGCTTGAGCAACAGGGCGTCGCCACGGCTGAACAAGTCGCCGCGGCCAAGAAAATGCCACTGGGTGTAACCACCCGCGGCAAACTGGCAGACAGCTCCTTCCCAGGCTTTATCGATCTGGTCAAACGCCAACTGCGTGAAGACTATCGCGACGAAGACTTGACCGAAGAAGGCCTGCGGATCTTTACCAGTTTCGATCCGATCCTGCAGATGAAGGCCGAAGCGTCGGTCAACGACACCTTCAAGCGCCTGGCCGGTCGTAAAGGTTCGGACGAAGTCGAAGCGGCCATGGTGGTGACCAACCCGGAAACCGGTGAAGTGCAGGCCATGATCGGTAGCCGCCAGGCCAGCTTTGCCGGGTTCAACCGTGCGCTGGATGCGGTGCGGCCGATCGGTTCGCTGGTCAAGCCAGCTGTTTACCTGACCGCCTTGGAAAAACCGAGCAAGTACACCCTGACCAGTTGGTTGTCTGATGATCCGCTGTCGGTCAAAGGTGGCGATGGCCAGGTGTGGACGCCGCAGAACTTCGACCGCCGCTCCCACGGCACAGTGTTCCTGTATCAGGGGATTGCGCATTCCTACAACATATCCACTTCGCGACTCGGCCTTGAAGTTGGCGTGCCGAATGTCCTCAAGACCATCGCGCGGCTGGGCGTTACCCGTGAGTTCCCGGCGTTTCCATCGATTCTGCTGGGCGCGGGGGCGATGACCCCGATGGAGGTCGCGACCATGTACCAGACCCTCGCCAACGGTGGTTTCAATACCCCGATGCGCGGGATTCGCAGTGTTCTGACCGCCGAGGGCGAGCCGCTCAAGCGCTACCCGTTCCAAATCCAGCAGCGTTTCGACGCAGGCTCCATCTACCTGATCCAGAACGCCATGCAGCGTGTGATGCGTGAAGGTACGGGGCGTTCGGTCTACAGCGTGCTGCCGGCGAACCTGACATTGGCCGGTAAGACCGGTACCAGTAATGATTCGCGTGATAGCTGGTTTGCAGGTTTCGGCCAGGATGTGCTGGCAGTGGTGTGGCTGGGGCGTGACGATAACGGCAAGACCCCATTCACCGGTGCTACCGGTGCGCTGCAGGTCTGGACCAGCTTCATGCGCAAGGCCGACCCGCTGCCGTTGAATATGCCGCAGCCGGATAACATCGTGCAGGCCTGGATTGATCCGCACACGGGGCAAGGCTCCGATGCCAACTGTCCGGGCGCGGTGCAGATGCCGTATATTCGCGGCAGCGAACCGCCACCCGGCGCCGCATGTGGTGGCAGTGCCCCCGCTGATGCGGAATCGGTGATGGATTGGGTCAAGGGCTGGATGAATTAAGCAAAGAGGGTTTCAAGTGAACAAGTGGTTGTTTCCAGCTATTACAGCTCTGGCTTTGCTCGGCGGTTGCTCCAGCGTGCAGCGCGGCTCCATTCCCGTGGTGGACTCGAGCACGGCCGTCTCCAATAACGACCGGATTTCGGCCAATGGCGGGTTCCGCCAGACCGTCACCAATCGTCCTGCCCAAGCCAAGCCGCAAGCCATGCCGCAGGATTCGGGCGTGGTGGTGATGGTGCCTGGCGGTGGTGCTGCGACATCGGCCCCGATCAGCGCCGAACCATGGACTCCAGGGCCAAGCAACTCCGCCCCGATCGATACCACGCCGATCCAGACCGCCCCGATCAATCAGGGCACCTACAACATGCCGTCGACGCCGAGTGGCATTCCATCGTCGTCCAGCAGCGGTGGCCTGTCGGCTGACGAGCAACTGGATGGCCCGGTGCTGGCTTTGTTGACCACTGCCCAGCAACAGCAGGCGGGCGGTGATTTGAACGGCGCATCGTCGAGTCTTGAGCGTGCCCAACGCGTTGCGCCGCGTGAGCCGCAAGTGTTGTATCGCCTGGCCCAGGTACGCATGGCCCAGGGTGATGCACCGCAAGCCGAGCAGTTCGCCCGTCGTGGCTTGTCGCTCGCCAACGGTCGTCCCGACCTGCAAGCCAGCCTGTGGGCGTTGATTGGCGACGCGCGTGCCGCACAAGGCGATGCCGCTGGCGCTGCTCAGGCGCGTCAGAAAGCCAAGGTCAGCCTCTGATGGATGCACGGTTTCCCGCCATCGCCGAACAGTTGTTGCTGATAGAGCGAGAGTTGCGCGTGCAGGGCTGGTGGGACGAGGTGTCCCCCAGCACCGAGGCGCTCAGCAGTGTCGAGCCCTTTTCCGTGGACACCCTGGACTTTCACCAGTGGCTGCAATGGATCTTCCTGGTGCGCATGAAGCAGATTCTTGAACAGGACCTGCCTTTGCCCAACGCTTCGGGCATTCTGGAGATGGCCGAAATGGTCTACGCCGATCGCCCGCTGGAGAGCCTTGGCTTGCGTAACGCGCTGAAAAAGTTCGACCAATTGATCGTCGACGCTCGTTAATTGCCTGACTGTCGGTTTTTCCGGCAGTCTTGCGCACACTTCTACCGCTTGACGACATTCAGGCGAGTTTTATCCCTCATCAAAGCCCTTTCTCCTGCGTTCTCATGCGCTTAGTTGGAAAAAAGCGCAATTATTGCTTGACTTGAAGAGCCTGAAACAGAAGAATCCAAAGTCCGCTGTATCGGGACTGCCAGAAGCAGGCCCGCTCAGCAGATCATGAGGCGCACATCCGCGCCGACCTGTTACACCCGCAACGCGTTACCTCGCGCTGGGTGGGAAAAGCCCGCAACACTTGGGACGATCCCAATACTTGCTCAGTCAGTGCTGACGTAGTCGGCGACCACCGTCGCTCATGCTCTGTTGAGAAGTAAACCTATTAAGACCCGTCGGTTTTCAACGGACGGTATTCTGGCGTTTTAGAGGTGAACAACGTGGAGCTTTTATCTGGTGGTGAGATGCTCGTCCGCTTTTTGCGTGACGAAGGCGTCGACTATATCTACGGGTACCCAGGTGGTGCTCTTCTGCATGTCTACGACGCACTGTTCAAGGAACCGGCTGTTACCCACATCCTGGTTCGCCACGAACAAGCTGCAACCCATATGGCTGACGGTTACGCCCGTGCCACCGGTAAAGCCGGCGTGGTACTGGTAACGTCCGGCCCAGGCGCAACCAATGCCATTACCGGCATCGCGACTGCGTATATGGACTCCATCCCGATGGTGATCATTTCCGGCCAGGTGCCTAGCACCATGGTGGGTACCGATGCATTCCAGGAAACCGACATGATCGGTATCTCCCGGCCGATCGTGAAACACAGCTTCATGATCAAGCATCCGTCGGAAATCCCGGAAGTCATGAAAAAGGCCTTCTACCTCGCGCAGTCCGGTCGTCCGGGCCCTGTCGTGGTCGATATCCCGAAAGACATGACCAACCCGGCGGAAAAATTCGAATACGTCTTCCCGAAGAAAGCCAAGCTGCGTTCCTACAGCCCGGCTGTTCGTGGGCACTCGGGGCAAATCCGCAAGGCGGCAGAAATGCTCCTGGCGGCCAAGCGTCCCGTGTTGTACTCGGGTGGTGGCGTCATTTTGGGCGGCGGTTCTGCACCGTTGACCGAACTGGCCAAGCTGCTCAACCTGCCGGTAACCAACACCTTGATGGGCCTCGGCGCCTTCCCGGGTTCGGACCGTCAGTTCGTCGGCATGCTCGGCATGCACGGCAGCTACACCGCCAACCTGGCCATGCACCACGCCGATGTGATCCTGGCGGTGGGCGCACGTTTCGATGACCGCGTGATCAACGGCGCGAGCAAGTTCTGCCCGAATGCCAAGATCATCCACATCGACATCGACCCGGCGTCCATCTCCAAGACCATCAAGGCCGACGTGCCGATCGTAGGTCCGGTGGAAAGCGTGTTGACCGAAATGGTTGCGGCGCTGAAGGACATCGGAGAAACGCCGAACAAAGAGTCTGTTGCCAGTTGGTGGAAGCAGATCGACGAATGGCGCGGTGATCGCGGCCTGTTCCCTTACGACAAGGGCGACGGCAGCATCATCAAGCCACAAACCGTGATCGAGACCCTGTGCGAAGTGACCAAGGGCGACGCCTTTGTGACCTCCGACGTGGGCCAGCACCAGATGTTCGCCGCGCAGTACTACAAGTTCGACAAGCCTAACCGCTGGATCAACTCCGGTGGCCTGGGCACGATGGGCTTTGGTTTCCCTGCGGCCATGGGCGTGAAACTGAGCTTCCCGGACACCGACGTCGCGTGCGTCACCGGTGAGGGCAGCATTCAGATGAACATCCAGGAACTGTCGACGTGCCTGCAGTACGGCCTTCCGGTGAAGATCGTCTGCTTGAACAACGGCGTGCTGGGCATGGTTCGTCAATGGCAGGACATGAGCTACAACAGCCGTCACTCCCATTCCTACATGGAATCGCTGCCAGATTTCGTCAAATTGGTTGAAGCCTATGGCCACGTCGGCATTCGCATCACCGATTTGAAAGATCTGAAGCCCAAGATGGAAGAGGCGTTCGCCATGAAGGATCGCCTGGTGTTCATCGATATCAAGGTGGATACCAGCGAGCACGTCTACCCGATGCAGATCAAAGACGGCTCTATGCGCGACATGTGGCTGAACAAGACGGAGCGTACTTAATCATGCGGCACATTATCTCCCTGCTTTTGGAGAACGAACCCGGCGCTCTGTCTCGTGTTGTCGGCCTGTTTTCGCAACGCAACTACAACATCGAAAGCCTGACCGTGGCCCCGACCGAAGACCCGACCCTGTCGCGCCTGACGTTGACCACTGTGGGCCACGATGAGGTGATCGAACAGATCACCAAGAACCTCAACAAGCTGATCGAAGTGGTCAAGCTGGTCGACCTGTCGGAAAGTGCCCACATCGAGCGCGAGCTGATGCTGGTTAAAGTCAAGGCCACGGGTGCCCAACGTGCCGAGATCAAGCGCACCACCGACATTTATCGCGGGCAGATCGTCGATGTGAGCGCCAGCGTTTATACCGTTCAACTGACCGGTACAAGCGACAAGCTGGACAGCTTCATCCAGTCGATCGGGACGGCCTCGATTCTGGAAACGGTACGCAGTGGTGTCACCGGGATTGCCCGTGGCGACAAAGTACTCAGCATCTAACCCAAATTAGCGAATGGCCTTACGGCCTGGATATATAGAGGAACCTCATGAAAGTTTATTACGATAAAGATTGTGACCTGTCGATCATCCAGGGCAAGAAAGTCGCCATCATCGGCTACGGCTCCCAAGGTCACGCGCAAGCCTGCAACCTGAAAGACTCCGGCGTTGACGTGACTGTTGGCCTGCGCAAAGGCTCGGCCACTGTTGCCAAGGCTGAGGCCCACGGCCTGAAAGTGACTGACGTTGCTTCCGCCGTTGCGGCTGCCGACCTGGTCATGATCCTGACCCCGGACGAGTTCCAGTCCGCGCTGTACAAGAACGAAATCGAGCCGAACATCAAGAAGGGCGCCACCCTGGCCTTCTCCCACGGCTTCGCGATCCACTACAACCAAGTTGTGCCGCGCGCTGACCTCGACGTGATCATGATCGCGCCGAAAGCACCGGGCCACACCGTGCGTTCCGAGTTCGTCAAGGGCGGCGGTATCCCTGACCTGATCGCGATCTACCAGGACGCATCGGGCAACGCCAAGAACGTGGCACTGTCCTACGCTGCTGGCGTCGGTGGCGGTCGTACCGGCATCATCGAAACCACCTTCAAGGACGAGACTGAAACCGACCTGTTCGGCGAACAAGCCGTTCTGTGCGGCGGTACCGTTGAACTGGTAAAAGCCGGTTTCGAAACCCTGGTTGAAGCTGGCTACGCGCCGGAAATGGCCTACTTCGAATGCCTGCACGAACTGAAGTTGATCGTTGACCTCATGTACGAAGGCGGTATCGCCAACATGAACTACTCGATCTCCAACAACGCCGAGTACGGCGAGTACGTGACTGGCCCGGAAGTGATCAACGCCGAGTCCCGTCAGGCCATGCGCAACGCCCTGAAACGTATTCAGGACGGCGAATACGCCAAAATGTTCATCAGCGAAGGCGCTACCGGCTACCCTTCGATGACCGCCAAGCGTCGTAACAACGCCGCTCACGGTATCGAAGTCATCGGCGAGCAACTGCGCTCCATGATGCCGTGGATCGGTGCCAACAAGATCGTCGACAAAGCCAAGAACTAAGTCGTACGTATCAAGGGAAAACGCGGCTTAGGCCGCGTTTTTTCGTTTGAGGGGCGGGTTCTGGTATAAAGCTGCATCGTTTGCGGGCGAACACGCGCCGCAAGTATCTGTCGAATTTTTTCACACCGTTGCAAGGTAAAGTCCATGAGCGAACGTCCCGAAGAGCCAAACCAGGCTCCTGACGCCGAAAGCCTGCTGCCGATCGATGAACATGTCGAAGAAGGGCATGACGCTGAAGGCCGCAAGGTCCGGCATCGTGGCATCTATCTTTTGCCCAACCTGTTCACCACGGCGAACCTGTTTGCCGGGTTCTACTCCATCATCAACTCCATGAGCGCCCAAAGCGCGCTGGCGGCAGGTGATGCGGCGAGTGCCAGCAAGTATTTCGGCTTTGCTGCCATCGCCATCTTTGTTGCCATGGTCCTCGACGGCCTGGATGGTCGTGTTGCGCGCATGACCAATACGCAAAGTGCCTTCGGTGCCGAGTACGACTCGTTGTCGGACATGGTCGCGTTTGGTGTTGCGCCTGCGTTGCTGGCATTTGCCTGGGCGCTGGGTGACATGGGCAAGGTCGGCTGGATGGTTGCCTTCATCTATGTCGCGGGTGCTGCGTTGCGTCTGGCGCGCTTCAATACCCAGGTGGGAACAGCCGACAAGCGTTACTTCATCGGTCTGGCCAGCCCGGCTGCTGCGGGTGTGGTGGCGGGTATTGTCTGGGCGTTCAGTGATTACGGCATCCAGGGTTCGAAGATGTCGTTCCTGGTAGCCTTGATGGTGGCTGCGGCCGGCATGCTGATGGTCAGCAACATCAAGTACAACAGCTTCAAGGAGCTGGACCTGAAGGGGCGTGTGCCTTTCGTGGCGATTCTGGCGGTTGTGCTGGTGTTCGCCGTGGTGTTCAGCGATCCGCCGCGCATCCTGTTGCTGGCGTTCCTGGTTTATGCCGCTTCGGGGCCGGTTCAGTACTTGCTGCATCTGCGCCGCGACAAAACATTGCCTTAATGTAATTTCCCCCATACTCCGCAGTCTATTGGTGCATCAGTTCTCCAATGCTGCGGAGTTGCCATGTTAATCAAATTGCCCAAAGCGTCCGATTGCCACGAATCGGATGTCACACCTGAATCCTTCTATCTCTCTCGCCGTAGTTTGCTCGGTGGTGCGCTTGCGGGCATTGCAGCCAGCAGCTTGCCGCGTTGGGCGAGTGCGGACGAAGCCTCGCGTTATGCCGATGTCGAAGCGGGCAGGGCGCCGGGCTGGTTTGCCGAGAAACTGCCGGGCACGAAATGGCAGGCTGTCACGGTAAAGGACGAGGCGATCACCCCGTTCAAGGATGCGACCCACTACAACAACTTCTACGAGTTCGGTACAGGCAAGGGCGACCCAGCAGCGAATGCGGGCTCACTCAAGACCGAGCCCTGGAGCGTGGTGATTGATGGCGAAGTCGCGAAACCAGGCCGATATGCCCTGGAAGACTTCATGAAGCCGTATCAGTTAGAAGAGCGTATCTACCGTCTGCGCTGTGTCGAGGCATGGTCAATGGTTATTCCATGGATCGGTTTTCCGATCTCGGCGTTGCTCAAGCAGGTTGAGCCGACTTCCAAGGCCAAATACATTCGTTTTGAAACGCTTCAGGATCCCAAGAGCATGCCGGGCCAGCGGTCGAGTTTTGGCTTGATCAATTGGCCTTATATAGAGGGCTTGCGTCTGGATGAGGCGATGAACCCTTTGGCGATCCTGGCTGTGGGAATGTATGGGCGCGAACTGCCTAACCAGAATGGCGCGCCGCTTCGCTTGGTCGTGCCATGGAAGTATGGCTTCAAGAGTGTGAAGTCGATTGTTCGCATCAGCCTTGTCGGCGAGCAGCCGAAAACCACCTGGCAGAGCATTGCAGCGGACGAATATGGCTTTTATGCAAATGTGAACCCTACGGTCGATCACCCGCGTTGGACCCAGGCGCGGGAGCGTCGTCTACCGAGTGGCCTATTCAGCCCCAATGTGCGCGAGACGCAGATGTTTAACGGTTACTCGGATGAGGTGGCGTCTCTATATACCGATCTCGACCTGCGGAAGAACTACTGATGCGTTACCCAATCTGGCGTATTGGTGTCTTTATAGCGGCGGCGGTATGGCCGTTGTTCTGGCTATATGAAGCTTGGAGTTCTGTCCTGGGGCCGGATCCGGGCAAGGTGTTGGTTGATCGGCTGGGCCTCGGCACGCTGATACTGCTGTTGATCACCCTGGCAATGACCCCGCTGCAGAAGCTTAGTGGTTGGGCAGGGTGGATAGCGGTGCGTCGGCAGCTTGGGTTGTGGTGCTTTGCTTATGTCGTGCTGCATCTGGCTGCTTATTGTGTGTTTGTGCTTGGATTGGATTGGTCGCAGCTAGGCGTTGAGTTGCGCAAGCGGCCTTACATTATTGTGGGCGCGCTGGGTTTCCTGTCGCTGTTGGTATTGGCGGTGACGTCGAATCGTTACAGTCAGCGTCGGTTGGGCAGTCGTTGGAAGAAGCTGCACCGTCTGGTGTACGTGATTCTGGGACTGGGCTTGCTTCACATGTTGTGGATTGTGCGGGCAGACCTCAAGGAGTGGGCTATCTATGCTTCTATAGGTGCGCTGCTCCTGGTGCTACGGATCCCGCCTGTAATGCGTCGAATCCCGCGCCTTATTGCGAAAAAATCACTTTCTGCAACAAAAGCGTAATTAACGGTTGACGGCAGATTTCAGGTGTCTATAATTCGCCCCACTTCCGGCGCAGTCGAAACGGAAAACTCCTTGGTAAACAATGAGTTATGTAAGTTTCGG